>JAJQAY010000139.1 GCA_021203515.1 Bacteroides sp.
TAGACAAATATTGTCTTTACGGTACACACAAGATTAAAACAGACAATTCCGTTAAAAAATTGATTTTAAATGAAATCACTTTCAGTCGGGCAATATTGGTAGTATTGTCCGGCTGTTTTTTTAATTAAGGCTTCGTAGTTCTTTCTAATTCCTCATTTCTTTACAATTTAAAGGTTAACATATATGTTTTTCATTCAGCGCTATCCTTATAGATAGCATTCTCTTTTACTGTAAGTGTTGCCGGCAATGTCTGCCTGATTGATTCCAGTACCTTGTCCAAATCCTCATTAAGGAACAGCTTTTCATAGAAAAGGTTCATTTTCTATAGCTGTATCGCAATGGATAGGCTGTCCGTAATATTCTGATAAATATAGAATTACCTCTTTCAAAGGTTTGCCGTTCAATACCCATACACCATCTACCCAGTGGATGTATTCAAGAGCATTCACTTCTTCTTTCTTTGCGATGCCATTCTCTTTATTCAGTTCTACCCGTTCGTTCGGTTTCATTGCTACTTGCCGTTCCAAGCAGTCTTTTATGTTCACTGCACCTTCTACCAACACAACGGATGCTTCTGCATTATCTTTATAGGCGGCAACATTGAAGGATGTTCCAAGTACTTCTACTTCGAAAGAAGAGGTATTTACCACAAAAGGTTTGTTTTCATTGTGGGCAACTTTCAGATACACTTCGCCTTCCACGAAAATCTCTCTTTTGCCCTTGCTGAAAGCTCGGGGATAAATCACTTTACTACCGGAGTTTATCCAAATCTTACTATTATCGGCAAGCACTATCATTGATCGTCGCCCTTTGGGAACGATTATCTGGTTGTACTCCATCACTTCCTTTTCTTCTTCCACCGTAGCCTCCGCTTCATGCAATTTATCGGAGTTAACCTGCACCTCTCCTGTGGGCGAATAAGCCACTTTAGAATTGTTGGCTATCTCTATTTTCTTCTTGTCCGAAACAACTAATGTTACTTCTTTCACGTCTTCTTCTGAAGAATTAGCCAGTATGAATTGCTCCATTTTGGATGCTTCGCTTTCCTGTTCTCCATTTCCTTGTGAAAGGAAGAAAGTAAATCCTATCAGAAGAGCGATGGATGCTGCCACTCCCACAGTCCATGCAAGCATAAAGCCCGACCGGTGTTTTGTATGTGCAGCTTCGTTCTCTTTTATCTTTTGGAGTGTTTTAGTCCACACCCCTTCGGTTTCTGCTTTTGGGGGATGGCATTCATCCCACATGAAGACCAGTTTCCGCAAATGCTCTTCTTCCGACGGGGAAACTTTCCCATCAGGAGCTACGGAACGGTCATCTAAATAAGATGCTAACGATTCGTACTTATTGTTTTCTTCTGTTTTATTGTCTTTCATTAAAACATCATTATATTATAGTTGACGCAAATTCTTAAAAATGTCCTATTCGTAAATGAACTTTTTTTAGATTATTTTTTAGAAGGCTTCGGAAATCAGCTCTAAAGCTTTGGCTACATGTATGTTAATGGTCTTGACGGAAATGCCCAGCATGCCTGCAATTTCCTTATAAGGCAGTCTTTCTATCTTGGCTAAGACGAAGACTTCCTTGCATCGGGGAGGGAGTTTGTTGATGATGCGATTGATACGGGCCATTTCCTCCTGACTGATTAATTGCTCATCGGGAGTTTGCAGATTATCGAGTATGGCACATTCGCCTAACTCATCCCATGAAATAGGAGAGGTGGAGGAGTCTTTCTTGCGTAGATAGGAAATGGCTTTATTGTGGGTGATGGTTAGCAACCATGCTTTTATATTCTGTATCTCACTTATTTTTTCCCTATTCTGCCAGACTTCAAGAAATACGTCGCTAACGATTTCTTCAGCTTCTTCTTTAGAATGGGCAAGGTAACGCGCATAGTGTAGCAAATCATTTGTATATGATTCGGCAAAACGTTTGAAAGAACGTTCATTTACATCGACCCTATGATTTGGAAGTTGCATATACTAAGTCAGTTCTTTGTACAGTATCTGATTGCTTCACAATTAGTTGTAACATTTATGTACAGCATGATCGTTTATAAGTTGTTACAAGCTATCCTTAATACGAGAACAAAGTTACGAAAATATATCATTATGCTAGCCTTTTCTACAACTTTTTTTGTAATTACAGGGTACTTTCCTTGTACTCCTCTCTTGTAGAAATAATAGACTTGATGTGTTCATATTCATATTCGAAACAACTGCTGAAGAAGTTCCGGCCGAGGTTGTGTTCTATTTGCTGGAATGTCCAAAGCTTTCCTCCCTCGAACTTCTTGTTACGTAAGATTGCATCGTCGTCCAAGTCGAGTGTAAATAGATATATCAACCGGTTGGTCGTTTCATTTTCGAAATGATAGGTAAGGTTGAAATATAGATTTTGGCGCGGGGCGGTGGGCAGACTTTGCTGCAAGATTCTTTCTGCACCTTGCTCCAAAGACTCTCCATATAGCAGATAGCTTTTCATAAGCAAGTCTATCTTACCTTTTTCGAGGTTGGCGCATTGTGGGCGGGGAAGAAGGAACAACATGCCGTGTGAAGCGACGGCAATACGAATGACCGAATTGATGTAGTCATTCTTCCGGTTGATAACTTCCGCTGCTATTACTTTGCCGATAACGTCTCCTTTCGTATTGACTATCGGTACGAAAACCGTGTGCTTCATAACTTTATTAAAGTAATAGATGCCAAACTGGTTGAACAGGATACTCAGAATGAATACACTGGGGGGGCGATATGGAACAATATGATACGAGTCGCATTATTTAAGGGGTAGTTAATCAGAACTGCGCACAAGATAATGAAAAAATGTACGAAGCTGATGATAAGCAAGACTCTTGCTGAAACGATAGCGGCTTCGGCTCCTTGAGCAAAGAATTGTTTGCAGCACTGCTGAGATTGGGCAGTGTGGTAATGCAGAAATCGTTTCCGGTTCAGGTAGATGATGAGCGGCGGAATGATGGCGCTAATCTCCAAAGTGAACGGGAACATGGGTTGCGGACAATATTCGGGAGTGAGGAGTGCGGTTACTGTCAATAGCGATAACATCCCGGTCGTGCAATATAATATAATGTGGGGGATGTGTACCCCTTTGCGTCGCCACATACAGAAACTAACCAACAGACCTATACCTGTACCGATGTAGATAGCTATGTCTTGCATTATGAATTCACATAACAGAATGGATATAATAGCCGGAGTATATCCCAATGACATATTAAACTTGGATGATAGAACTTTTTGTTTGTTCATTACATTATTATTTTGTCGTTTCTGTTTTTAACAAACTACTTGTATAAAATGTTCTTTATTTCATCCGATTTTGTATATATTGGGTTGATTTTTCTGCGTGATAGGAGGAACGGACTAGTGGAGCGCTCTCTACTTGAGTAAATCCTTTCTCCATGTCAAGTTGCTTGTAAAGTGCGAATTGAGCGGGAGTTACGTACTCTGCCACCGGGTAATGTTTATGTGTAGGTTGTAAATATTGTCCAATAGTAAGAATTTGACAACCGGCGTTGCGCAGGTCGTTCATTAATTCTTCCACTTCTGCCGGTGTCTCTCCAAGGCCGACCATAATACCGGACTTTGTGGTGGTGCCGCTTTGGGTTATCCGGTGCAATACTTCGAGACTGGTTTCATAGCGGGCCGCGCTGCGCACCAACGGACTGATGCGTCGGACGGTTTCCATATTGTGAGAGATAATCTCCGGTTTCGCCTCGATAACCCGGTCGATAAGTTCCTGCCGTCCTTGAAAATCGGGTATCAGCACTTCAACTGTCGTTTCAGGATTGAGGCGTTTGATTTCACGGATGGTATGGGCCCAATGAGTGGCTCCCCAAATCGGGCAGGTCGTCCCGGTCTACCGAAGTGATAACTGCATGGGAGAGTTTCATTAAGGCAATGGACTCTGCCACATGAACAGGCTCTTGTGGGTCTAGCGGCAAGGGCTTTCCGGCCTGTGTGTTACAGAACTTACAACTACGGGTACAAACATTCCCGCCAATCATAAAGGTTGCCGTACCTCTTCCCCAGCATTCCCCCATATTCGGGCAGCGCCCACTGCTGTATATGGTATGCAGGCAGTGGGACTCTATGATACGTTTGGTTTCGGTATATCGTTCGTTTGCGCCGATACTTATTTTAAGCCATTCAGGCTTGCGTACTCTGTCTGTCACTTCAACTCCCTATTAAAGAAATTCGTCAACCTCGTATATAAATGCAAGCGGGTGTTGCCACCGAAAATGCCATGATTGCGGTTGGTGTAAACCTGCATGTCGAATTGCTTTCCGAGTTGCACCAAGTGTTCGGCATATTCCGCACAGTTCTGGAAGTGTACGTTGTCGTCTGCCGTGCCGTGCACCAGCAGCAGATTACCGTTCAACTTTCCGGCACGATTGAAGGTGGAAGAAGCCTTATAACCTTCGGCATTCTCTTTCGGGGTGCGCATGAAGCGTTCGCCATATACGGTGTCATAGTAATTCCAGTCGGTTACGGCTGCAACGGCTGCTCCGGCTTTGAATACCGGTGTGCCCTCGCTCATACTCATGATAGTCATATATCCGCCGAAACTCCAACCCCAGATGCCGATACGATTTTTGTCCACATACGGTTGCTGACCCATGTAAAGAGCTGTCTCCACCTGGTCTTTCGCCTCCTTGACGCCGAGGTTCAGATACGTGCATTTAGTGAAGTCCGCACCGCGTCCACCGGTTCCGCGTCCGTCCACGCACACCACGATATAACCTTGCGAGGCCATATACGTTTCCCAGCTTACGCCAAACTTGTCGAGCACCTGCTGAGAGCCAGGACCGCTGTATTGGAACATCAGCACCGGATATTTCTTGCTGGAAGAGAAATCCGTCGGTTTCATCATCCAACCGTTGAGTGTGACACCCTCCGAAGTCTGGAAAGTGAAGAACTCTTTCTTAGGCATGTTGTAGCTACTGATTTTCTGCTTCAAGTCGGCATTGTCCACCAATGTAGTCAAGGTCTTGCCCGTATTGTCGTTCAGCGTGATAACGGTGGGCGTATCGACACTGGAATAACGGTTCATAAAATACTTCATATTCGTACTGAACTGAGCAGAATTCGTGCCAACCTGCGATGACAGTTTAGTCTTTTTCCCTTTGCGGTCTATCTTATAGATGGCGCTACGCAGCGGACTTTCCTCATTGCTGCTGTAGTAGAAACTGCCGTCTGCCGGGTCGTAGCCAAGGAAATCTCCTACTTCATAAGAACCGGAAGTGACCTGCTTTATCAGGCTTCCGGCAATGCTGTACCAATACAGATGACTGTATCCGCTTTTTTCGCTGACAAAGCTGAAGTTGTCGGGGTAGAAGACAATGTTGTCGAAAACCTTCCCGTCGATATACGTGTCGCTTTCGTCGCGCACAGCCAGTTTGCAGACCGTGCTGCGAGGGTCGGCAAAGTACAGGTCGAACCGGTTCTGATGGCGGTTCAGCGTCATAATGGCAAGTTTGTTCGGGTCTTGGGTGAAGCGGATGCGGGGGATATATCCGTCGGCATCCAACGGCACATTCATCTTGCGTGTCACTTTGGACTTGATGTCAAACGTATGTACCGATACTTTTGAATTCTTCTCTCCGGTCTTGGGGTATTTGTAAGTGTACTCTCCCGGATACTTTTCATAAGGAGCGATGTGCGGGGCTTCTCCGGCAAAGACGGGGAAAGAGTAAGACGGAACTTCCTGCTCGTCGAAGCGGATGAATGCCAGCATCTTGCTGTCGGCACTGAACTCCAGTGCACGGTTGAAGGAAAATTCCTCCTCATATACCCAGTCGGGTATACCGTTCAGCACGCTGTTGCGCTTGCCGTCTTCCGTCACTTGGCTTTCACTGTTGCCGTAGAGCAACTTCACGAGGAAGATATTGTTGTCGCGTACAAAGGCCACCTGGTTTCCGTCCGGCGAGAAGATGGGCACCTGCTGCGGACCGCCATCAGAGAGCTTTTCCACTATATTATTGATTTTACCTTCCAGATTTCGTTTCAGGCTATATATATAATGTACTGCCGTATAAGAATGACGGTAAATGGGAGTTGTCTCCGTGGCGATAAGCAGTTTGCTGCCGTCCGGAGCGAAACTGTAACTGTCGAACTTCTTGAACGGACACTCGCGGGCAGTGGTGGCATCGAACAATACTTCCACCGGCTTGCCTGTTTTGAAGGAATACTTGATAATCTGTGTCTTGTCGGCGTTCATCTGCGAATAATGTTCACCGTCTCCCGGAATGGGGATAACGCCGGAGATACTCTTCGGAGTAAATTCTCCGGTTACGACTTCTTTCAGGTCGAGCGCCCTGCCACCCTGAGCAAAGGCGGTCAGGGTGCAGAGGCAGAATAAAAGTACAAAACTTATCTTTCTCATATCTTATTTATTTTTCTTTGTTCCTACAACTGGGGAGCAAATATAGAAATAAAAAAGCGTATAGAGAAACATGCGTTACTTTTGTGTGTCGATTATTTTCTGTACGAGACTATTCAGATATACTTCCAGATTGGTATATTCCTTACTCAAACTGTAGATAGAGCCGTCATCGGGAGAGTTCGGGTCGAGCTTGTGCTGCTTTTCCCACTCGTCGGGTATGCCGTCGCCATCGGTGTCGACGGGAGCAGGTTCTGTCTTGTATTCGGGCCAACCGCCTACATCCGAGGGTTGGTCAATCATGCCGTTGGTGCTGCCGTGCGAACCTTGGTAAGTATAATATCCCCTGTGCGTCTCTTCTACGATGCGCCGGTCTACTGCGTCGCGGCGGAGAGAAGCACCGGCCGATTGGAGTACTGCCTTGTAGGCTTTTTGGGCGGATTGCAGGGAGGTATGTTCGGCAATGTCGAACGCACTGCGAGATAACACTTCTTCCTCCGGTGCGAAGTCTTTCCGGATGACGAGGCCGCGGGTGTTGTCTCTGTCACTCGGTACAAGGCTTCCTTCTGCTTGTCGGTCAGGCTGGGGCACGTGGCATCCATATAGTTGCCTTTGAAATAGAACTTGCCGTGCACACCTGCCACATTCTTGTTGGTTCCATCGTCGGCATAGGCGGTGAAGAGACGGGCGTAAGCGTCTTTGGTAGCACTATAAGACCCCGGTTTGTAGTAATTGTTGAGGAAATTGTACGAACCACCCTCACCGGCATAAGCGCCTTCGCTGCCGTAGTTGTAGATAACATTATTGAACAGTTCTACTTTCTCTTCGTCCGGTTTGCCCGTGTAGCGGCTTCCGCAGAGACGGGGTGTGCGGTTGGTGTGATGTGCCAGCAGGTTGTGGTGAAAGGAAGCGTTACTACCTCCCCAGATGCCGCTATAACCGTAAGCATCCTTTTCGTGAATGGAGTTGGCAAGACTTTCGCTGATAAGGCACCATTGGAGGGTGAAATTGCTGTTGTTGTAGAAAGAAGCGCATTCGTCCGTGCACCAGCTTAGCGAGCAGTGGTTGATGATGATATTCCGATGTCCCCGGGTGCCGTTCATGGCATCATCTCCTTTTTGCTTGATGTCCGCTCCCATGCGCGAACGGATGAAGCGGACGATAACATTGTCGGCATTGATGGAGAATGTATAGTCTTTCAGGCAGATGCCGTCTCCGGGAGCTGTTTGCCCGGCGATGGTCACGTCGCCATTGGTAAGTTTCAGAGGCTCTTGTAGCTGGATGAGGCCGCTTACGGCAAAGACAATCGTGCGAGGGCCTTTCTTGTTGATAGCCCAACGGAGAGTGTCTTCCGAACCGTCGTCGGCCAGGGAAGTAACGGTGTAGACTGCCCCTCCGGCGCCTCCTGTCGTGTATTTACCTCCACCGTCGGCACCCGGAAAAGCCGGGATTTTGGAACGGTCGGGTATTGGATTATTCATGGATGAACATAAAATAAATAAGGCGCATAGCCCTGCTGCAAACATTTTATTCATAAACCTGCTTCATTATTAGGTTGGATATTGTGCGTTTATTCGGTGTGACAAAGTTAAGCGGAAGATGATGTGAAGGTGTGTAATATTTGTTTTTTCATATCACCTTTTTGTTTTTTGTGTAGAGTGGGGCTTCAGAATACTTTGCAGGGGGCAAAAGTTCCCCACCGGGGAACGGGTCGTTCCTCACCGGGGAACAAGGTGTTCCTCACCGGGGAACGGAAAGGAACCTTGGCGGAGCACTACACCCCTTCATATTCTCTCCCCAACGGAAAAGCCCGTTCCGTTTCCCTTTTGAAACAGAACGGGCAGCCCGTCACTCGTAGATGATGATTAGAATAGATGATGATTGGAACCGATGCCCGTTTTAGAGGCATTTTACTTTCCGTTGATACTCGGCGATAGCTGCATCCAGACGTTCGTGTGCAGTCGTATCTCCCGGAACATTGTGTGACGGGTGGATATACAGTTTCACTCCGCGGTCGGCCAGAATTTCGGCAACGGTCGTGATAGTCATCCATACCATCGTGACGAAGCTCAGCGTGGATAGCGGTCCCACCTTGTCGAAGTGGTTCTTCAACGGCACGGAAGCATCTACCAACGGCACGCAGGAGTCTACCACGATGTCTGCCAGTTGGAAGAGGTTCTTGCCGCTGGAATGGCGGCTCGCCTTATCGCCCGTTTCTCCGGCCGAACCGTAGACGACGACCTTCATCCCGCGCTTCTTGGCTTCCAGTGCCATGTCTATATTGACGGCATTGATGCCCGTATGCGAGAATATCCACATACAATCTTTCGGGTCGAAGTCATAGTTCTTCATGATTTCCTGCCCGTAGCCTTCAGCCCTTTCCAGGAAGAGGAACTGGTGGATACCCATCTGCCCGATGATTTGCGTGAAGAACGTCAGCGGAAGTTCGCAAAGCGGGTGGAAGCCCACGAAACTGCCGATGCGGGGATACATTTCTTCGACGGGGATTGTGGCGTGGCCGCAACCAAAGGTGTGAACCCAACGACCGGCTTCAATAGAATCAGCCATAACGGTGGCGGCTTTCTTTACGTTTTCAAGCTGGGTAGCTTCCAACTTTTCCATGATGCCGTGGGCATTCTTTAACCATTCAAGTGCTAACATAATGTTTCTGTTTTTTAGGGGGTAAATAATTTATTTGAGTGAACGTCTAAACAAAAAGAACATGATGACGAGCGAAGCAATCATCAGATACGGATAGAGCCCTATGCCGTTGGTGTACTGCGACAACACGCCCATCAGCCCGTTCATCGCTGTTTGTCCCACCAAGGCAATGGCGAGCGCCACGCTGAAGGCAGTTCCCGACAACGTAGGATACCGGTTGCCGAGGAGGGTCAGTATCACAGGATAGGTTGCCGACAAGCCCATACCTACCAGCGCCATGCCGATTGCCACCCGCACAAAACCGGGTGAGAACATCAGTAGCGCAAAGCCAATCATCGTAAGGACAAGACTGTAGGGCAATACCGTCTGTGGTTTCACCTTCTTGAAAATGCCGATTTGCAACATACGCGCTACTGTCAGTCCCGCCGCCATGCAAGTCAGCGCCATCAATGCTTCGCTGCTCGAAATAGCGGTCATCTTCCCGAAATAGCTTGTCGACCAGTTGTTGCAGACGCCCTCAATGCCGCTTTGAAAGAAAAGGATGATGCTGAGCATCAGCAGGCTGCTTTCCTTCAGCAGTCCCAATCCTTCTTTTACGGGGAAACCTTGCGCTTGTTTCGGTGCGGGGAAGCGCAAGGGGATACAGAATATGATACCTGCCAGCATCACCACGCCTATGCCTTGCAAGATTGTTTCGTAAGAATAGTATTCGGCAAGAAATCCCAGCAGGGTAGGTATTCCCAATGCACCCAGCCCGTAGAACATGCCGAGGAAACTAAGTCGCGAGCCTTTTTCCGCTTCGCCGGAGATGTCCGCCACCAATGCATTCGTTTCTCCGTTGAGTATGCCGCCGCCCAAGCCCACGGCCACAATGGAACACTGAAGGAGCGAAACGTTTTCGAAGAAAGCCAGACCCTCCATTCCCAATAATACGAGGATGCAACTGGGCACGAGCAGCGCTTTATGGCCGAAACGGTCTACGATAGGGCCGAAGATAAGCGAGCCGGCAAGCATACCAAGCGGCAGGAAGGTGACTAATGAAGTGGCCTGTAGCCCACTCAGCCCTAATTTGTCGGTAAGCGCAGGCAACACGGCTCCCAAGGTTATCATAGAGACACCGAAGAAACACATGCCGATACATGCGGCAATGAAAACCAGGTTTTTGTGATAGTTACTCATATTCTAATCGTGCTAATCGTACAAATTACTCTTGATGGCGAGGAACGCCGCCCCTATCAGTCCGGCATTTCCGGACAGTTGAGAAGATACAAATTCCACCTGCTTGATGCTGATGGGCTGTGCCCACTTGCAGGCTTCCTTGTAAATGTCGTCTACGAAGATGCCGGCAGGGCCGAACACTCCACCGCCCCAGATTATCTTTTGCGGGTTCAGCAGGCTGACGAAGTTGGCGGAAGTCATTCCCCACATCTCCACCGCCTTTTGTAGCACGGAGACGGCAATAGGGTCTCCTTCGTTGTAGGCACTGAATACGTCGTAGGCGGAAATGCGGCTGATGGGCTTCTGGCGGAGTTTTCCTTTATAGGCTTTGTTGGCACGCACGGCATCGCATACACGTGCTCCGATGCCGTTGCCAGAGGCGTAATACTCAAAACATCCGCAGGCGTTGTAATCTTCTTTATAAGGCGGTTACAAGGCCATCCAGCCGGTGGCGCCTATAATGTCGCTCGCGCCATGCAGCACATGTCCGTCGATGATGATGCCGGCGCCTATGCCTGTTTCCACGGCAATGAACACGGCGCTGTGGCAATCTTTGGCAGCACCTTGCCACATTTCGCCATACATATAGCAGGTGCGGTCACTGTCGATATAGATGTTTGTTTCGGGGGGGGTGACGCACCGCAGTTCCTCGTATAGCGGATAATTATCCCATCCCGGAATGTTGGGGGCCCAGACGCGGTTGGTTTGCGAGTAGACAATGCCGGGGATACATACGCCTACACCGTCGATGCGTATGCGGCTTTTGCGCGCTACGGTAAGCAACTTGGCAAGGATGTCGGCGGCGAGTTTGCCCACTTCGTGTCCGGTTCTGCCCTTCAGCAGACGTTTCCGGTTGAACATCATGCTTCCGTCCGGGAGGAAGATGGCGCTGGCTATTTTGGTGCCGCCTATGTCGAGTGTGATTGTTGCCATGACGTTTTATAGAATTTACAGGTTCATTGACTAAGGTTATATGCAAAGCTATGAATTTATTTCAATCATCATGCGTGCAAAGGAATGTTTTTATGTGCAAAAGGTGTAACCAATCACTAAAAAGTATTTAGCGAAATCAGGGTAATGTGTATCGGCTGTGATATAAACATCTTTAATTCAGTAGATGAAACACTTTTTAGTGCAGACGGAAAGTCTGTGTTTTATGTTTATTAACAAGTGTGGACCGCTAAGGTTGTGAGTCAAATGATAATTTAGTGCTTCACCACAGAGGACACAGAGTCTCACAGAGGATTTATATTCAAACGCAGATTAACGCAGATTTTCGCAAAGGGAACTCTATCCTAATAAATAATCTGCGTGAATTTGCGTTAATCTGCGTTTCTTTAATATTTTCTTTAAACTCTGTGAGACTCTGCGTACTCTGTGGTGAACTAAATTCCCTCCTTCAAATCTTGTCCCCCTTCTTTTTAGCAAATCCCAAAGAAACCCTTATTTTTTGTTCCTAAATACATGGTTTTATGAGTACGACACCTCTTTACAATGAATTTACTTCGTTTCTGAAACGTTATTTCCCGTATAAAGTACAGAAAATCTCGTTGAATGCCGGCTTCACCTGCCCCAACCGGGACGGAAGCAAAGGGCATGGCGGTTGCACCTACTGCAACAACCAGACCTTTAATCCCGACTATTGCCGTACCGAAAAGACCATTACCCGGCAACTGGAAGAAGGAAAACTCTTCTTCGCCCGCAAATACCCGGGCATGAAGTATCTCGCCTACTTCCAGGCCTATACCAACACATACGGCGAATTGGAGTCGTTGAAGCGGAAATATGAAGAAGCCCTGTCCGTAGACGGCGTGGTAGGACTCGTCATCGGCACCCGTCCGGACTGCATGCCCGATGACCTGCTCCGCTATCTGGAAGAGATAAACCGGCACACCTTTCTCCTTGTAGAATACGGCATCGAAAGCACGAACGACGAAACCCTGCGCCGCATCAATCGCGGTCATACCTTCCAGGCAACTGTCGATGCAGTGGAACGCACGGTAAGCCACGGTATTTTGACGGGCGGGCACATCATCCTCGGATTGCCGGGCGAGACACATGAAAGCATCGTGTCGCAGGCAAAAGATTTGTCACGCCTGCCACTCACTACCTTGAAGATGCACCAACTGCAACTGATACGCGGCACCCGCCTGGCAGCCGAGTACGAACAGTATCCCGAAGATTTCCATCTGTTCGGTGTAGAAGAGTATATCGACCTCGTGATAGACTACGTGGAGTATCTGCGCCCCGACATCGTTTTGGAACGTTTCGTCTCCCAGTCTCCCAAAGAACTCCTGATAGCACCCGATTGGGGACTGAAAAATTATGAATTTAACTACCGTGTCCTAAAAAGAATGAAAGAACTTGATTCATATCAGGGAAAGAAATATGAAATGTGAGAAAAAAGAATTATTTTTGCCGCTGTTAGAAAATGGAATCAATCTAAATTAGGAATAATAATGAATCCAAAAACAGTGATAAAAGGAAAAATCCACTACGTGGGAGTGAATGATCGCACTAAGCATTTGTTTGAAGGTATGTGGCCGTTGCCTTACGGAGTTTCTTACAACTCTTATCTGATAGATGATGAAATGGTAGCGTTAATCGATACGGTAGACATTTGTTATTTTGAGGTATATCTCCGTAAAATCAAAAGCATCATCGGCGAACGCCCGATACAATATCTTATCATCAATCATATGGAACCGGACCACTTCGGCTCTATCCGCCTTATCAAGCAGCATTATCCGGACATTATCATCGTCGGCAACAAGCAGACGTTCGGCATGATTGAGGGCTTCTATGGAGTGACGGGCGAACAATATCTGGTGAAAGACGAGGACTTCCTTGCCTTAGGCCATCACAAACTCCGTTTCTACATGACTCCGATGGTGCACTGGCCCGAAACGATGATGACCTTTGACGAAACGGACGGTGTACTCTTCTCCGGCGACGGCTTCGGATGCTTCGGAACGTTGGACGGCGGTTTCCTCGATACCCGCATGAACGTGGACAAGTATTGGGACGAAATGGTGCGCTATTACTCCAACATTGTCGGTAAGTACGGTTCTCCGGTGCAGAAGGCGTTGGCGAAACTCGGCGGACTGCCTATTTCTACCATTTGTTCCACTCACGGCCCGGTGTGGACGGACAACATTGCCAAAGTCATAGGCATCTACGATCGCCTGAGTCGCTATGCCGCCGAAGAGGGTGTAGTCATCGCCTATGGCTCCATGTATGGCAATACGGAACAGATGGCGGAAGCCATTGCAGCGGAACTGTCGGTGCAGGGCGTCAAGAATATCGTGATGCACAACGTTAGCAAGAGCAATCCTTCTTATATCATAGCTGATATATTCAGATACCGTGGCCTGATTATCGGCAGCCCCACTTACAGCAACCAGATATTCCCGGAAGTGGAGCCTTTGCTCTCCAAGATACTGGCTCGTGAAGTGAAAGGTCGTTACTTGGGCTATTTCGGTTCATTCTGCTGGGCAGGTGCCGCCGTGAAGCGCATGAGCGAGTTTGCAGAAAAGAGTAAGTTTGAAATCGTAGGCGACCCCGTAGAGATGAAGCAGGCGATGAAAGACCTCACTTACGAGCAATGCGAAAACTTGGCGCGGGCGATGGCGGAACGTTTGAAGAAGGACAGGAAATAGGTATTAGGTATTAAGTATTAGGTATTAGGTATTACCTATGCAGTACTATAGCGCAGCCTTAATACCTAATACCTAATACTTAATACCTAATATTTAATTTATTAACCTAATAAAATAATCACAATGAGACTAATCATTCAACCGGATTATCAATCCGTATCACAGTGGGCGGCACATTATGTAGCTGCCAAAATCAAGGCCGCTAATCCGACCCCTGAAAAACCGTTCGTACTGGGATGTCCTACGGGCTCTTCACCTCTGGGCATGTACAAGGCCTTAATCGACCTGAACAAGAAAGGTATCGTGTCTTTCAAGAACGTGGTGACTTTCAACATGGACGAGTATGTCGGTCTGCCCAAGGAACATCCCGAAAGTTATTACTCCTTCATGTGGAACAACTTCTTCAGCCACATCGACATCAAGCCGGAGAACACCAACATCCTGAACGGCAATGCTGCCGACCTCGATGCCGAGTGTGCACGCTACGAAGAGAAGGTTAAATCGTATGGTGGCATCGACTTGTTCATGGGTGGCATCGGTCCCGACGGACACATTGCCTTCAACGAACCGGGTTCTTCATTGTCTTCACGCACTCGCCAGAAGACCTTGACTACCGATACCATCATTGCCAATTCCCGCTTCTTCGACAACGACGTGAACAAAGTGCCTAAAACATCTCTGACCGTAGGTGTGGGTACCGTGCTCAGTGCAAGGGAAGTGATGATTATCGTCAACGGACATAACAAAGCCCGTGCTCTCTATCATGCAGTAGAAGGTCCGGTGATGCAGATGTGGACTATCAGTGCCCTGCAAATGCACGAAAAAGGTATCATCGTTTGCGACGATGCCGCTACGGTAGAACTGAAAGTTGGTACATACCGCTACTTCAAAGACATCGAAGCCGACCATCTCGACCCGCAATCTTTGCTGAAATAGCAGGTTTCCTAATTTATCAATACTTATCGCCCCTTGTCCCTTGCTTGCCAAGCGGAGGCAAGGGGCGCTTTTTGTTGTTTTGACAAAGTGTCATTTTGTATTTCTAATCGCGTTAGAATGCGATATTTTCGTCCATCACCCGACGCGAACGTAAAAAACGAAGCGGATTTTGCTAAGTGGCAGATAATCTGTGCGGTATGTGAAAATACACCTTTCTAATAAATCAAGAAATGTCTTCTTTGTTCCCATAATGTCGTTCCTCTACGATGAACGGAGTGTTCATCGTAGAGGAAAGTAACGTTCATCGTAGAGGAACTTAATAAGCTACCTATAGGAAGTTAACCTACTACTAGTAGGAAGTTAACATATTACCTATAGGATATTAACTTATTCTCTCAGTTTTGCGTATAAAAGCCGAATATTATGCAGAAATATTAAATATTTATCCATGCATTATACAGATATTCTCTATTTTGCTCTTTGTGGAGAAATGTAGGTGTAAGCGATGTTGTAATTTATGTTTCTTTTTGTCATGTTCTATGGTAAAAAGAAATGCTTTTCTTTATTTGTTGCCATTGTCTTTTTTGTTAACTTTGAAGCAAACTAAAGCACTGAATATAAATATGGATAAAAAGCTAAAAGAAAAACTGACAACACTATTGATATATGTGGCTATAGGTGTCGTGGGCGCGGGAGTCACAGGTTATTTCTTGTATCAGAATAGAATGGAATTTTGGAAGGCACAAGCGCATGATGCTTTTTATGAAGCTTTAAAGGTGGAGATGCAAAAGCGAAGTGGGATAGAAGTGTATTATGCAACATCAGGAAATGTTAGTTTGGCAGAAGAGATGAAAGAGCCTAAAACAGTAACAATGGGAAGTGGGTATGGAAAAAGAGATTACATAATACCTTACTATAAGTATTGCCATAATATTGATAGTAGATCGGAACAGCAGGATTTACATAGTTATTTTTTTGAATAAATACCCTTTGGAAGCCGATTCTTTGAATACGATTTGGCACAATTTCTTAATAGAAAAGGGATTTCATGGGAAAACAATAGTCCGGCTGTCTGTGACCGATTTATTGGAACATGAAACGAAAACATATTCTGATAGATCGGATTATATAGCAAAATCTGATAGTCTTGTTTCTTATTATTTAGGGTGTAGGTGTGAAATAGAGGCGACCGGATATATTCTTTATTCTTGGTGGACGGCTTTCACGACTAAGGACAAGGTGTTGTTGTGTCTCATTATTCTAGGTTGCTTCTTGCTATTCTTTTTGGAGGAATTTATAGTTCGGGTTTATCATCGTTTTTTTGTCAGAAAGGTAACGGTGATTGAAGAGAAAGAAGTGATAGTGGAAAAGGAAATACCGGTGATAGCTATAGAGGAGAGTCAAGCGCATATTTATCGGTTGGACGAAAATCTATTGTTTGATGCAGATTTAAGAACACTAAAGGGGGGGTGATAGATGTGTGAAGATGACTCCTCAAGCGACTACATTGTTGCAAGGCCTGCTTGAAGCGAAAGATTATAAGCTATCTATTGAAGA
The DNA here is from genome assembly GCA_021203515.1 of Bacteroides sp. Lineage (GTDB taxonomy): Bacteria > Bacteroidota > Bacteroidia > Bacteroidales > Bacteroidaceae > Bacteroides. The sequence continues at coordinate 16,428 of JAJQAY010000139.1, forward strand.
GATTATGCAATTGCTGTGGTCAAATAATATTGTACCACTTGAACGGATACATTCGGCTGTTAAGAGGTTGCGTGATTATTTGTCGATGGTTTCTGATTGGACGATAGAAAATGCAGATTTTAGTTATCAGTTGAAAAAGCCCCATTCCATCGAGGAGAACCTTGTTTAAACAGGAAAATCAATAGGCTGGCAAAGTCTGACATTCAATGAAAATTCACCATTGTCAGACTTTGTCAGGCTCAAAATTAGAATATTTCTTTTCTTTTCCGCTAACTTTGTTACCATCTTTTGAGGATAAAACTATTAATTAAATAATTATGGATACTATGAGAAAGAAAATTCTGTTTTTAGGCTTGGTTTTAATTGCAATGGCTGCTATTTCTTTTCAATCTTATTCGAAGAGAGGAAATCTGGGAAACTTGATATTGGAGAATATAGATGCTTTGGCATCAGAAGAATGGGGGAATTATGTACGCTGTATAGGAAGCGGTTCTTTGGATTGTCCCGTGAATCATGTTAAGGTAGACTGGATAATAAGTATTAATAACCTTGAAGGCCTTTATTAACATATTGTCCCTGCTTCTTGCATTGGCTGGATGTACTTCTGTCCCTCGTAAAGAAGGATTATCCTACGCTGATTTTCCGGAAACAAGAGATTTGTCTGCTTCTATCCAGATGTTGGATACTGCTTTATTCCGCTATCCTTTTCGTGTTCGGATGCATGGAGATAAAGTTGTGGTATTTGACTTGCATGGAACAGGCCATTTCTTTCACCTGTTCCACTATCCGGATTTCCATTATCTGACCTCCTTCGGCAAGCGAGGCGACTCTCCGCAAGAGATGCTTTCCGCTGAGAATATCCGATGGGATCGGGATGGTTTGTGGGCGCTCGATGCAAATAGCTCAAATATTATCCGGTTTGGTTTTTCTCTATCCGGTGATTCGTTGCTTCGTCAGGAAGTGGTGAACTTGGATAAGGATATTCTCCGGACTTTGGACTTTGTGCAATACGATGACTCCACTTTCATTATTCCCGATTATTCGGGCGACAGTCGTTTTGCCAAGTGAGCCGTAGGGGTAAACTATTGCAAAAGATGGGAGAGATGCCTTCTTCCGATGAGGATGCTTTGCAGCATTCCCGTCCTGCATTGGCGCAGGCATGGCGTAGTTTCACTGACTATAATCCTCGTAACGGGATATTGGCGGCAGTTACCCAATTGGGAGAAGTGCTCGAAATCTATAATCTGAAAGACAGTACTCATATCGTACGTATTGGCCCGCATGGCGAGCCGGAGTTTAAAATATCAGGAGGTTATGGCATTCCCGTCGGCATCATGGGGTTTAGCGACATACAAGGGACCGACCATGCCATTTATACCGTCTTTCATGGCCGTACCTTTAAAGAGATAGCGCAAAAAGCCTCAAAAGGTGACACGACAGACGGCGGGCAATATATATACGTCTTCAGTCTGCAAGGAGAACCATTTCGGAAATATGTATTAGATCATAATATATATGGTATTTCAGTGGATGAGGAGCGAGGCATCATTACGGCTACTGACGTAAATTGTGATGAGCCTATTGTTGAATTTAAGATTTAATTGCTTTAGTAAAATGATAATATAATCAAAAAAGGAACAGATGGCGAATATTTGTTGGAGCAAGTTCTTCCATCTGTTCCATAACCCCGCTAGAGAAAGGAGGTCGAGGCAAAGTTACACATTTAGTTTGAAGAAGCAATAGACTTGCTTTTCCGTTGAAAGGATAAACACGGAGATATTACGAAGTATTAAAACTTAAATAAAAAGAAAATGAAGAAATTGGTTAAAATAGCTTTTGTTGCAGCGTTTGCAGCCATTGCAGGATATGGCGTTTATATCAATCAAAAAAACTGGTGCTATCTCAGATTTAGTATTGGCTAATGTGGAAGCATTGGCAGACGACAATGAAAGTAGTGGTAATTATAAGTATGTTTATTACCCTAAACCAGGAGACCCTAATTATGGGTATACGAAATGTGTATGTTCTGGTAGTGGAAAATTAGCTTGTTGTTAATAAATAATTAGAGTTGAATCATTTTTGTTGGCTAAAAATGATTCAATTCTTTAAAAATAGAATGAGTATGGTCAAGATTGCATCTGTGTGTTTCTTGCTGCTGTTTATCTCTTGTAGCACAAGTAATAAAAAGCAGAATCTGTTATTGTCGATTTTTCGGGAGAGAGTTCGTTGTCTGCTTTGGACTTATTGTCAGTTTCTTATGTAAAATTAGAAACGAATGATAGTTGTTTGTTAGGGGGGGGTTAATCAATGTGCGGAAGTTGGGGGACACTATATTCTGTTAGACAATATTATGTCAAAGGCTCTTTATGCTTTCAATCTGGACGGGAGTTTTGTGCAACAGATTGGTGTAACAGGAAACGGACCGGGTGAGTATGTCATTCCTTTTGAATATTCAGTAAACGAGCGAGATAAAACTCTTTCCGTGATTGATATAGAACAGCGAAAGATGATTGTTTATAGCTTGGTTGACTTTCGCTTTTTGTCAGAGAGGAGAATTCCCTTTTATAGTGATGATATGGAACAACTGCCTGATGGTGAGTATGTCTGGTATAATAAGGTTTCATCGGAAACTTCAGACTCTTATGCTTTCACAACTGATGAGAATTTAAAGATTAAGAAAAGTTTCCTTCCTATTGATTTTGAAAGTGGGTATTCATTGGGTACCAATCGGAAGTTGTATAAACAAGGTAATGAGGTGAGTTTGTATACACCTTTTAGTCCTGTATTATATCGTATACAAGGTGACAGCATTTATCCTGCTTATCAATTTAAGTTTGGAGAGAAAACATTACCCTCATTAGATTTCTTGAAAGAAAATTCTGCCAATAATAAGAATTACATTCCTGCTTTGTTGGAGTCACCCTATGTTGCATTCTATGATGTTTATGGGAGTGAACAATTATTGTGTGTGCCTTACTATGCAGATAAAATAATGTATTTTGGATTTTATGACAAAAAGAATAATATACCTTATAATTTCTCTCAAAATAAAATTCAGTCAGAACTTCAAGTTGGTGCATTTAGCTCTCCAATAGGAGTTAGTCGTAATGGCTCTTTTATTTCTTTACTTCGTCCGGGATTACTCTTGCAATTACGAGATCAGGGAAAAGAGATAGATAATAGGTTGGTGCAACTACTTGATAATTCGACGGAAGAAGATAATCCAATCTTGTTATTTTTTCAATGAAAGAATAAACTGAGTACATCGGTGCTTTTTTATGTTCTTAAAATATTAAATAGAATTTGAATTTATTTAATGAGATACTTAGCATTTATAATTATGTTAATCTGTTTGTTTTCTTGTAAGGAGACACAGAAAGAAAAGGTAAATCATTTGGTGAACGAATGGACTGGTCGGAGAATTCAGTATCCTGATACTGTGCATTTTACTTCATTGGGTATTGATACAAGCTTTTTTAGAAAAAGTGAATATAAAATTATTTCTTATGTTGATTCCGTTGGCTGTACTAGTTGTAAATTAAGATTGGCTCAATGGAAAATATTTATTAGCCAATTGGATTCTATAGGGAATATATCTATTTTGTTTTTTATATCCCAAAAATCGCAAAGAGTTAATTTATATTTTGAGACAGAATGATTTTACTTATCCCGTTTGTATTAATGAAAACGATTCTTTGAATAAGTTGAATCATTTTCCATCAGATGTAATGTTTCAAACTTTTTTGCTTGACAGATATGACAAGGTGCTTGCTATTGGTAATCCAGTCCATAATTCTAAAGTGAAAGAATTATATATGAATATCATTCAAGGAAAACTACCTTGAAAGAGGAGAATATTGTTCAGACTAAAATAGAAATCAGGGAACAAAGTCTTTCTTTAGGTCACTTTAATTGGCAGGAAGAGCAGAAAGTACAGTTCACGATACAAAATATAGGTAAGCAACCATTGGTTATCAATGATGTATCTACTTCTTGTGGGTGTACCTCTGTGGGATACTCTAAAGAACCGATTCGTCCCGGTGATAGTATTCCCCTGCAAGTCACTTATAAAGCGGATCATCCGGAACATTTTGGAAAAACGATAACAGTATATTGTAATGCAAATCCCTCGTTAGTTCATTTGAAAATAATGGGAGATGCAGAATAAAGTTATTAAGAGAGCTACTATGATAAGAAGAAATTTGGGCAGGAAGTTATATGTAGTAATTTGTTCCACATTGTTGATAATGACTTTACAACTATTGTCTAGTTGTACTTTGAATGAAGACCGTTGTATAGAAGATACATTGACCTTTGCCGGAGACAATCGTCAGGAGTTGGAGCGGGTATTGAGTTATTATGAAGACAAGAGGGATACGTTGAAGTGGAAAGCTGCCAGATTTTTGATAGCCAACATGAAGGATAAATTCTCTTATGATGTGCCGGAGCTGGATAGCATCAGGCAGGCAATGATAAATGTGAAGACCCTGAATGTGGTGGATAAAAGATGGAGGGGATTTAATTATAAGCAAAAGCTGAAAATATATGATGCATGCGTTATAACTGCCGATTTCTTAATAGAGAATATTGAACTAGCCTTTGAGTCGTGGCAAAGGTATGAGTGGGGAAAATACTATTCATTTGATAAGTTCTGTAAATATCTATTGCCGTATCGGATAGGAGATGAACCGTTGGAAAGGTGGAGGGTGAAATATCGGGATTGTTATGTTCCGTTGTTGGATTCTTTATATCGGGTGGCGGATGTGATAGAGGCGACAAGCATCATGCAGAATTATGCAGAACATGCCGGATATAGATATTGTACGGATTTTAATGTGCCTCATCAGGGAGCTCTTTTTTTTGCAGAAATGCTGGATAGGTAGCTGCCGGGAATATTGTGATTTTATTGTTTATCTGTTTCGTACACTGGGAATTCCGGCGGCAAGAGATTATTATAAATATTCTCCGGAAGTGAGGCATGGACACGAATGGAATGTGGTAAAGGACACGACAGGTCGGTTTATACCGATTGAAATTCAAGATACGGTGGTACGGCGTGATTGGGTGAATAAGAGAAAGAAAGGGAAAGTTTATCGTAGTTATTTCGATAAGCAACAAGAACCGGTGTTTGGCGGGAATTATCATTTGCGTGATGTGACGGAGGAATACTTCGGCAAGAACCATGTGCCGATGGCTGTCAAGGAAAAGAAAGCGGGTTTTATTGCCGTATTTGCTTTTGAGGGATGGATGCCGATAGGGCGTTACGAATATAAGGCGGGAGAGGCTTTCGTGGAGAATATAGAGCCGGAGGTAATCATGATGCCCGTGGTGGGGAATGGGAGTCAGTTCAGGGAGAATGGTTTTCCTTTTATGTGGAACGGAGAGGAAACGGTAGTGTTCGAACCTGATACGGTGAAAAAGGAGAAGGTGAAACTCAGCCGGAAATATCCGACAAATCCATATTTAAGGAATCATTTGTATCACATGAATGGGACACACTTGGAGGGGAGTAACTATGCAGATTGTGTAAATGCGGAGGTATTGGCCGTAATCCAGGATAGTACGTTAGAGCTGAAACGCTTTTTGAAAGTTTATTCCGAAAGGAAGTGCAGATATATAAAACTTTGCTCTCCTCCGAAAGAACAATTGGATTATGCAGAGTTGTATATTTATGCGGATACAGCTTTTTCAGAGTTGCTGAACTATAAAATAGTTGAGTCTTCAGTACCTGCGTATGATGCGCCCGACTGGGGGATAGATAAGGCAGTGGACGGAGATTGGTTAACTTTTTATCTGTCACATGACCGGGGAGTGTCTTTAATTATGGACTTGGGTAAACCGATGAAGGTTGGCGGTTTTGTGTTCGTACCACACAATGACGATAATTTTGTGAAGAAAGGAGAGTGTTATGAATTGCTCTATCAGAATGGAGCGGACGGATGGGCGTCATTAGGGAAGAAAATTGCGGAGGATGATTTTATAGAGTTCGAAGGCGTGCCGAGCAATGCTTTGTTGAGGCTGCATAATTGCACGAAAGGAGTGGAGGAGCAAATTTTTCTATGGAAAGATGGGAAGCAGCATTTCTTAGGAGATTTAAGATAAATTTGTTAATAGTATTATATGATGGTAAGAAAGACAAAAGAAAAAAGCATCTTGCTCATGCTACTATTTGTATGCATCTTGGGAGCGTGTAAGAATGAAAAGAAACATTCAGTGTTGAGTTTATTTTCAGAGGAACAGCTATTATCTCAAAAGGAGAGTAATATTCATGAGGATTCTTTAGCCATGATAGAAGGATTAATTTGTGATGAGGAAAATTTGATTGCTTATGATCTTCATTCAGGTGATAGTTACACCCTTTTTGATATAAAGACAGGATCATATATTACTCGCTTTGGAACTATTGGGCAGGGACCTGATGAAATACCCTCAGGGTGTTATGGCTATTTGTTGAAGAAAAACTTTTCAGTATTTAATGATCAAATGCGGATAGTAATGAAATATAGTCTTGATTCTTTACGTAATAATAGTATGGCAAAGAATCCTGTATGTTTAGCAAAATATGATATATCAGATGCGCAAATATCGAGGCTTATTGCGATAGATAATAATACTTTCTTTTGTGCAGGAACATACAAATCTCAATATCAATATTTGTTGTTTGATAAAAATAGTAAAATATTAGATTACGGTATAAATGTTTATAACGCTTCTGATAGTACTTTTAATATGTATACCAGGTTTTTGGCTAATCAAGGAGATTTAGTTATGCAACCAGGAAAGAGTGTGTTTGCTTACTCTGTCAACTTTTCATCTAATTTGGATATTATTGAAGTAGTTGATGGGAAAATTAAGTTGATAAAATCATTAAGACTTGCTGATCCAATATGTAAGCCTGCATCAAATGGAGTATATCAAAGTGTGGGCATGACTGAAAATAGCCAAGTTGGTTATATAAATCTTAGTGCTACATCCAAGTATATATATGCTTTATATTCGGATAAAAAGATATATGAGCATGGTCGAAAGTCTAATGTTGTATTAGCTTATGATTGGAACGGTAATGCTGTGAAAAAGTATATTTTAAATGCTGATGCTTATTATATTGCAATAGATGCTGTAGATCAAACTATATATGCAGCAGTAAAAAATGCGGAGGGTGGATGAAGCATAGTATGCTATGATATTTGATTGGGTGTGTATACAATTATAGAATAGATGTAATGTCTTTCTATGGAAAGATGGGAAACAGCATTTCTTAGGAGATTTAAGATAATTGAGAAGTGAGGCGCAGTTTGTTACATAGGGTCATCAATTGGGGAATAACGTTTTTCTCTGTTGCTGTGGTATTGGGGTGTTATGGTTGCTGATACAGGTTTTTGTATCACTTCTTTCCACATACCGAGTGACTCGATGGAGCCGAATTTGATTGCAGGAGATGCAATTCTGGTAAATAAACTGGAGTATGGTGCACGACTGTTCAATGTGATGGAGGCGGTGCAGGGAAAGCAGGTAGAGATTGAGCGGCTGCCGGGCTTGGGGAGCATAAAGCGGAATGACGTGGTTGTTTTTAATTATCCGTGCCCCAAGAAATGGATGCGGATTGAGATGGATATTATGCAATACTATGTGAAACGTTGCGTGGCGCTTCCCGGTGATACTTTTCGTATCGTAAACGGGCGTTATCAGGTGGACGGGTATCCGCATAGCCTGGGAAGTCCTGAGGCACAAGACCGCTTTAGGGAGATGATTGAAGAACGTAACCTGCCGCCTACGGCAACGGGGGTAAAGGCATATCCCGGTGATACGTTGATAGGGTGGACTGTGAAAGACTTCGGGCCATTCTATATTCCAAAAGCGGGTGATAGTATTGCTTTGGATGGTCGGGCGTTGAAACTTTATCGGAATGTAATAGAGCGGGAGCAAGGTGGCGAGTTGCGCTATGAGGATGATAAAATCTATTTGGATAACCGGATAATTGCAGGTTATCATTTCCGGAAGAATTATTATTTCATGGCGGGTGATAAGGCAGAGAACTCCAAAGACTCCCGTTATTGGGGGCTGCTGCCGGAAGAGTATATTGTGGGTAAGGCATGGAGAATTTGGAAATCGGTGGATGAAAGAGGGGAACTATAAGATGGGATCGGATATGGAAAAAAAATACAGTAATGGCACTACGGCACTGTTTGTCGGGGTTATTGTTGATAATTGCCATGATAGGTCTGCTCTCTTTGGTGAGTGCGACTAATCCGGAGTTGATGGCAGGGGAAACTATCAGGCAATGGTTATGGTTTGATAAAGTGGCGGTTGCCGTAACTGGATGTATTCTGATTGCATTGTTGTTATTGCTTCCGGGTGAAAAGCCGATGGAAGCTGGATATTGTTTTTCTGTAGCATTAATGGCTTGGGTGGTATAGAGGCCGTTTGGGGATTGCAACAGTTGTATGGATTTACTGCTTCCGGACATGCGAGATATGTGTTGACCGGTTCATTCTTTAATCCGGGGTCCTATGCCGGTTATTTGGCAATGGTTTTGCCGCTGTGTTTATATCATTGGATGGTGCTCTCAGACTCGTGGGGTGCGTTGAAGGTCAAAATGAAGATAGAGAAGTGTCTGGCGGGTGGTGTTGGTCTCTGTATCCTTTGTGTATTGCCTGCAACGATGAGTCGTTCGGCATGGCTGGCGGCGGGTCTGTCTTGCTTGTGGATATATGGCGGTTATAAAGGATGGGGACAGCGGTGTCGGGATATGTGGCATCAGAACAAGCGCCGGGTAATAATGGTACCAGCGGGTGTAGTAGTGGTGTTGGTATTGGCTGGTAGCTTGTTATTCTTGTTGAAGCCAGATTCGGCAAAAGGACGTTTGTTTATGTGGAAAATTTCTTGTCGGGCTGTAGTTGAAAAGCCACTAATAGGACATGGCGTTAATAATTTTGCAGGAGCATATGGGGAAGCGCAAGAGAAATATTTTGCAGAAGGAAATTATGCCCGATGGGAAGAGTATGTGGCGGGAAGTCCGGAGTATGCGTTTAATGAATATTTGAGGTGTGCGGTGGAGTTAGGGCTATTGGTGACTGTTTGCTTATTATTTATAATAGGTATTTGTCTGATAGTAGGGAAGCGGAAACAACGTTGGGGAGTATGCGGAGCAATTATATCCTTATTAATATTTTCTTTTTCCTCTTATCCTCTTCAGCTTCCGGTATTTATCATTACATTTGTGGGATTGCTGGCGGCATGTGTGATAGGGCATAGCCGTATCGGTTGGGTATTGTTTGCTGTAGGAATTGGAGTGACGGGGCTATTGGGATATGGCAATGACCGAAAACGTTTGACGCTTGCAGGGAGTGGACTAATACACGGATGCTTTATCATGTTGGAGCCTACGAAGCAGCGGAAAAAGAATACGAACAGCTCTTTCCGATATTAGAGAATAAGGCGGCTTTCTTGTTTGAATATGGGCATTGCCTGCATAAACAAAAGAAAGCCAATGCATCTAATCATATATTGGAACGTGCATTGAAGTATAGCAGCGACCCGATGATACTGAATATAATGGGGAAGAATAACCAGCAAGAAGGTGATTTCTGGGCAGCAGAAGAGTGTTTTATCCGTTCTACAAACCGTTTGCCGGGACGTATTTACCCTTACTATCTTTTGGCAAAACTGTATGTAGAACCTGCTTTCTATCAACCGGAAAAGTTTAAGAAGATGAAGCAGATTGTATTGACTAAAAAGCCTAAGGTTCCTTCGACTGCAATACGGGAGATGCGGGAGGAATTGATAAAATTAAGTAGCACTGTATTATATTAAATGTGAGAAAAATATTATGAAGTTATTGGTATATCTTTTAATGTTTTCGTCTTTTTTCTTATTGTCATGTACGAATTCACAGAATGTAAAACCTGATATTCAGGAAATTATTGTTGATGTTGATAACATGGCTATAGAGAATGTTTCTGCTTTTAAGCAATTCCGTTTTGTGAATTTAGAATTCGGTGATGAGTCTATGTTAAGCGATATTGCCAAGGTTGTTTGTTGCAAGAATAGAATATATGTATTGTCAACAGAAGAACCAACGGTTTTTATTTTTGATGCGATGGGAAAATATGAGAAGAAGTTAAGGAAGGGACAAGGGCCGGGAGAGGTTGTTTTTGTATCAGATTTAGGTGTATATAATGATACGCTTTACGTCTTAGACAGTTATAGAAAAATAAAACTGTATGATTTGGCTGGTAATTACATAAAAGATAAGCAAACTTTTGAACAACCATTTTTTTCAGTTGCATTTGCTTCTGATGGCATGTATCTATTTGATCCTAATATTAATAAAAATCAGATTATAATTTGCATTTCATTTCAAAAGAGGGAGAAGATAAAGCTTTTCTACCGAAAAATAAATGGTTTAACGATGTGAGAATTTTGACTTACAATTTTATGAGAGATAATTATGCGGTTTGGCCTTTGTCAGATACTATTTTTCATGTGGTAGGCAAGGGGGGGATTATTCCTGCTTTCCATATAGATTTTAAAGGAAAATGGATAGCATTGCAAGATTATAAATCAGCTCTTACAAATAAAGATGTTTGGGGCGGAAGTTTGAATAAATATGCCCGTTGGATAAAAGATTTTGTACTAATGGAAGATGGTTGTTTTTTCGGCTTTAAATATGATAAAGACTATTTTGTGAAATGGCAGGATGGAAAGGTTTTTTTATATTCAAGCTTGTTGGAAGGACTGCCTGAGATGAGAGAAGCTGCTGTTTGCTCTACTGAAGACTCGTTGATTTATGTATATGCGCCGGATGATATAAAAGAGTATGCAAAAACTTACCCGGTTTCGGATAATTCAGAATTAGAACGATTATATAAATTGGCGGAAGATGAAAATGTAAATCCTGTATTATTATTTGTTCCGGTCAATCAAAACTAATATTTATGAGACATCTTTTATCTTTTCTTCATTTGAATGGTAACTACATAAAAACGTTAAATGTAGGTTGCAATATTGGTATATTTTGTTATGATCCGGAATACAATCGGATAATAATGGAATTGGATGATGAAATACAGTTCGCTTATCTTGATTTAGACGGTCTTTTGGAACAATAGGTGAAGGAAACAAAATGGCAGAGAAGCGATTGAGAGTGAATTTTTGACAAAACTTTGTTAATTAAATTATGATATTAATATTATGAAGAACTGGTTATATTTATTATTTGCACTCTTTTGTTGGGGTGTACATCTAAAAATGAGTGTGAGAAATATCAGAATGCTAGAGATAATATCTTTAAGGTTCGTGAACATGTCGGAGAAATTGCAATAGAGGATGTTTTGATTGGAGCGGGTTCTTCTCCCTATATATTAGGTAACTATTTGATTATAAAAGATCGGAATTGCCTGTTTTAATCTTGCATAATTCAAATAAAAGTTGCATCTTTATA
>JAJQAY010000007.1 GCA_021203515.1 Bacteroides sp.
AGAATGCTCCTTGCTATGTGAATGGCGTGTCGGAGAGATTATTTAACCAAGGTTTGTGCATTCCTGCCGGTCCTTGGGTGACGGGTGAAGATGTAGCTTATATTGTGGAGCAGATAAAGGAATGTTGTAATAGGTAAAGGATATCCTTTATTCTTTTGCATTTTAAAAACAGCCGGAATTACTTTATTATGTAATTTCGGCTGTTTTTATATATGGATGGTAATAAATGATGCTAGCTCTTATAAAGAAAATAGGTGAATAATTATTAGTAGGTCTGATATGTAATGCGTAACTTTGTTGAAAAATAGAGGAACGATGAAAGAAGCCAAACCATATAAAGATCAGGAAGCGCCAAAACTTTCTGTAAGTGAGCCTTCGGCAGAGTATTATCCTTCTTCAACTGTAGGGGAAGAGATAAAAGCTACTGATGCAACTATGTATTGGAATATGTTGAAGGATTTAAGTGCAGAAATTAAACTTGAATTAATCTCTAAGTTATCAGCTTCGTTATTAATAAAGAAGAAGAATACTAAAACGGCAGAGAAAGCTGATTGGGTGTCTCAGTTTGCCGGTGTGTGGAAAGATGTTCGTTCTGCTGATGATATTATCGAAGATATATATAATTCTCGTTCTACCAATAGTGAAATCGAATTATGAAACAATATCTTCTTGATACAAGTATCTGTGTATTTTTATTCCGTGATAAGTATGGGATTGAAGAAAAACTAAGAAAAATAGGGCCTTCCCAATGTTATATTTCAGAGGTTACAATTGCTGAATTAAAATATGGTGCATATAGGAGCGAGCGTACACAAGAAAACTTAAAATTAATCCACCAATTTGTCAATACAATTAATGTTATTCCTTTTATAGAGTCTATAGATTTCTTTGCCCAAGAGAAGAACCGACTTCGGGCATTGGGTACACCCATTGATGATTTTGACTTGCTTATAGGCTCTGCGGCTTATAGTAGAGGATTGATTCTCGTAACAGACAATTTGAAACACTTTGCAAATATACAAGGTTTATCTATTGAGAATTGGGTAAATCGGTAGAAAAATGTAGTCCCTAGTTCTTTTGTAAAGAACTGGGGACTACTGTTTTATATTCTTTGGAGAATTTTACTTTTCCGGCTTCAGCCACTGGTCCAACCATTCAAAGAACGTGCGTTGCCAAAGGATACCATTCTGCGGTTTCAATACCCAGTGATTTTCATCCGGGTAGATAAGCAGTTCAGCAGGAACACCACGCATGACGGCAGCATCGAAAGCAGCCATTGCTTGATTGGCAAGGATGCGGAAGTCCTTTTCACCGTGGATACAGAGGATAGGAGTATCCCATTTATCAACGAACTTGTGGGGAGAATTGGCAAAGGTGCGTTGTGCTGTAGCATTGTTCTTCTCCCAGTAGGCACCACCCATATCCCAATTGGCAAACCATTTCTCTTCGGTTTCCAGATATTGCATTTCCATATTGAAGATACCGTCGTGAGCGATGAATGCTTTGAAGCGTTTGTCGTGATGTCCGGCAAGCCAGTATACGGAGAAACCACCGAAGCTGGCACCTACACAACCTAAACGGTCTTTGTCTACATACGGTTCTTTAGCTACTTCGTCGATGGCAGTGAAGTAATCTTTCATGCATTGGCCACCGTAGTCACCGCTGATGGCTTCGTTCCATTCTACCCCGAAGCCCGGAAGGCCGCGACGGTTGGGGGCAACGATGATATAGTCGTTTGCCGCCATAATCTGGAAGTTCCAACGATAGCTCCAGAACTGACTGACGGGACTTTGAGGTCCGCCTTCGCAGAAGAGTAGGATAGGATACTTCTTGTTCGGGTCGAACTGCGGCGGATAGATAACCCATGTCAACATCTGCTTGCCGTCGGTAGTCTTCATCCAACGCGCTTCTACTTTGCCCATTTCCAACTGGTCGTATATCTGTTTGTTCTCAAAAGTCAGTTGCTTGGCTTCGGCAAAGGCTTCACCGTTGCGCGCATTGTTTACGGCATAGATTTCATCGCCCATGCTCATGGAGTGGCGTTTGGCTACCACCTTATCACCGCAGAGGGCAAGGGAAGCATAGTCGTACATACCGTCCGTGAGTTGTGTCAGTTTATCATTATCTGCCAGATTGATGTTATAAATCTGTGTTTCGCCATACCATACTCCGATGAAGTAGATGCTTTGAGCGTCCTTATTCCAAAGGAAAGCGTCTACATTCGACTCAAAAGCTTTACTAACGAAGCGTTTTTCACCCGTTTCTAGGTTCATGATGAACAGGCGGTTGAGGTCTGCTTCGTAACCATCGCGTTCCATACTCTGCCAAGCGATGTACTTGCCATCGGGAGAATATTGCGGATTGGTGTCGTAACCTTTGTTTTTCTCGGTGATATTCTCTGTTTTCCGGGTGGCAAGGTCGTAGATGTAGATGTCGGAGTTGGTGGAAATGGCATACGCCAGGCCCGTCTTCTTGCGGCAGGTATAAGCTACCTTGTCAGAAGAAGGACTCCAAGCTAATTGTTCGATACCACCCCAAGGCTTCATCGGACTTTCATAAGGTTCGCTTTCAAGAATATCTTGTACATTGGCGATACCGTTGCCGTCAAAGTCGGCTACAAACGGATGCGGGGCAGTGGTTACCCATTCGTCCCAATGCTTGTACATGAGGTCGGTAACGATAATGCCGGTTGCTTTGGGCAGGTCGGGGTACTTATCAGCAGTGCTCTTTACGGTTTTTACCTGAGCGATGAAGAGCAGTTTCTTGCCGTCGGGAGAGAAAGAGAAGCCTTCGATGTCGCCGTCGTATTGCGTAAGCTGTTTGCGGCCTGTTCCGTCGGGGTTCATTCCCCACACTTGGCTGCTACCGCTTTCGTTGCAGAGGAAAGCTAATTTCTTGCCGCCCTTAATCCAGGCAGGTTCGCTTTCTTGCCATTTGTCACGGGTAATCTGTGTGTTGCCGCTACCATCGGCATTCATCACGAACAGTTCGTTGTCACTCTTGTTCTCCGGTACACTGTAATAGGCCACCGAATAGGCAATTTGTTTCTCGTCGGGGGATACGGCTACACCGCCGATACGTCCCATTGCCCAAAGTGCTTCGGGCGTCATGCGCTTGCCTTCAATCTTGATATCCGACCGTTGGATAAGCGTTGCGTCTTGTCTCGCGTCTTTTGTTCCGCCGCAAGATGCCAACATCATTGCTACCGACATAAGTAATAGGTTTGATTGTTTCATATATGTTTTGAAGTTTTATTTCGACAACGAAGATACTGAATTAATTACTAATTACAAATTATATCTTCTTTTGACTCCATTTGCCTTTCTTCATGTAGAAGTAGCAAAGTATCAGGATGCCGATGGAATATGCGTGCTCCGATGTCCATGCATAAGCCACATCGAGCTTGAGATAGGCTACGATATAGGTGATGTAACACGTATAAATGACTAGTGTAGTCATCTCCAGAGCCAGTGCAGTGCGTGTGTTGCCTGTTCCTGACACCGATTGGAAGTAGACATTGGCAGGCACGAGGAGCAGATAGGCGGAGCATAGTACCCAAAGTGAAGGTACGGCAGCGACTTGCAACTCGGGCATGTCCGTATAGACGCTCAATATCAGCCTGGGAAACAGCGCGAAGAAAGCGGCAAGCGGCAACACCAATGCATAGGCAATGCGTATGTGTTGGCGTATGGTGCCACGTACACAGTCCGTATGTCCCGAACCTATCAGGTTACTTACCAATGAACCGCAGGTGGAGGCGAATGTCATCATTACCATAAACAGGATGCCGGAGACATTGCGGATGATGTTCGTAATGGCGAGTGAGCGTTCGCCCAGATGCTCTACATACAGGAAAAGCAAGAACCATGTGGATAGGGATAGGAAGTTCTGTACCATCGTCCAGAAAGAAACGTTCAGCATTCGTTAAGGATGCTTCGGCGGATACCGGGTATCTTATCCAGCCCATACTTGCGAATGTCGATATGGCTACGAGTGTAGAGGATGAAGAATACCAACGACACCAGTTCTGCCAGTGAAGAACTGATAGCTGCTCCGGCAATGCCGAGAGCCGGAACTCCGAATTTACCGAATATTAGGATATAGTTGAACACGATATTGCTCAATACCATGACTACGGAGTTCAGTGTCAGTGTCTTGGTTTGCGTCGTGCCCAAGAAGAAGGCACGGAACATGACTCCTGTGAAGGAGAAGAAGAAGCCGAACACACGCCAGTTTAGGTAACTGATGGCGGCTTCGTAGATATGTTCGGAGGAGACGAGGCGCTTTAGTACCATTGGGGCAAAAGCGTAACATACCAGGAACATGACTGCTGCCAATGCCAACTGGAAGTAGACGCCCTAATAGAACAGGTTGCCTATTTCCCGGTACTGCTGTTCGCCATTGCGCCGTGCCATAAGTATCTGTGCTCCGATACTGAAACCGAAGGCTACCATGAACATCACGATATAGAATATGCCGGCAATGGCGGATGCTCCCAGTTCTATTTCGCCTACACGTCCCAGGAAGGCGGTGTCTGTCATACCAATCAACTGTTCCATGAGCAGGCTGATTAGGATAGGATAGGCGATGAGTCATATCTCTTTGTAGGTGTATTTTGTTTGCATTTTATTTAATCACTAATTGCTAATCACTAACCACTAATCGTTAATCACTAAAAAAGGCTGCACCGTTTATACTTGATATACAGCGCAGCCCCTTGTATTTTGTCAACTCGTTTCCTCGTCAACTTACCTTTTGTTCTGTTTCATTTGTTCCTGTTGCTTTTGCATGGCTTCCAGGCGGGCGGCAAAACCGGTTTTCTTCGCTTTCTTCGGGTCTTTCTTGCTTGCTTCCAGCTGGGCAAGGAGTTTGTCCTCATTAGTCATCTTACGCAGGATAAGCGTAGTCGCTACGCTGATTAACGTAGAGAGGAAATAGTAATAGTTCAACCCGGAAGGATAATCGTTCAAAATGAATAAGAACATTAGGGGCATCAGGTATGACATCCATTTCATAGCTGCCATTTGCGGGTTAGCACCCGTGTCTTGCTGCTGCATCATAAACTTGGTGTTCAGTATATTCGTTACTGTCATCAGCACACAGAACAAACTGAGGTGATTGCCCAGGAACGGAATGTGGAACGGGAAGTTAATGAACGCATCGTATGTGGAAAGGTTGTCTGCCCACAGGAAACTCTGCTGACGAAGTTCGATAGCACTCGGCACGAACATAAACAAGGCCATCAGGATAGGGAATTGTATCAGCATCGGCAAGCATCCGCCCATCGGACTGACACCGTACTGGCTGTAAAGCCCCATCGTCTCTTGTTGCTTTTTCATGGCATCTTCCTGCTTAGGATACTTCTTGCTTATCTCGTCTATTTTCGGTTTCAAGACGCGCATCTTGGCAGAGGATATGTAGGTCTTCCACGTAGCAGGGAACACTACCGCTTTTACAATCAACGTCATAAATAACAGTACGATGCCCATACTTAAACCCCAGCTTGACAACCAGTCGAAGATGTTGATGGTAAACAGTTTGTTGATCCAACGGATAAGCGGCCAACCTAAATATACCAAACGGTTCAGTTCCCACTTCTCTGTACGTCCCTTGTCGAGTGCGGTCAGAGTTTTGTAGTGGTTAGGACCGAAGTAGAAGTACATTTGTGTCGGAGTCTTGCCAGTAGGGTCGAAAGCGGTACTCATTTCTGCGGAATAATCCTTGATGTATCCGCTACCCTGAGTTTCCATTTTAGAAGTCAGTTTCGTTTTTTCAAAGTCGCTGTCGGCCAGGAATACGGAAGAAAAGAATTGGTTTTTGAAAGCAATCCAGTCCAGACGTTCAGGAACTTCTTTTTCTTCGGTCTTATTGGCAGACAAGCAGCTGGTCCCTTCTCCCGTGATTTTGTAAGTCAGTTCGGACAAACGGTTTTCATACGTATATCCCTTTTCTATCTGGCGGGCACGTTGTGCCCATTCGATATCCACATACTTGGTATTCGCCAGTTTGTTTGCCATACCTACCGCCTCGATAGCGAAATCTATCAGATAAGTATTGTGATGCATGGCATACGTAAAGTCGATATAGCTGTCACTATCTGCTGCCAAGCGCATGGTTACGGTGCTGTCCGTGCGATTGACTACAGTGAAGTAATACTCGTCGGTCTGTATAGTTTCCTGCTTGTTGTAGAAGAGGAAGTTCATGGAAGCATCGTCGCCGCTGAACAGAGTAACAGGTGTTTTCTTATCCTGCCCCATATACTCTTTCAATGTAGCAGAAGAGATGCGTCCGCCTTTGGTAGCTACTGTAATCTCTGCCACGTTGTTTTGGATTGTGACCTGTGAGTTTTCCCCCTGGCGTGCATCGAAGAAGAGAGCGGTAGAATCTACCTTCTCAACCTCTTTCTCGTTGGCCAGAGCCGCTTCTGCTTTTGCTTTCAGGTCGGCTTCGCGTTGTTGTACTTGGGCTATGGAGTCGTAATAGTGTTGTTGGGCTGCTATCTGTTCCGAACTCGGACGGCTCAGGAAGCTAAAGCCAACTAACAGGATTGCTATTAAGACAAGGCCGGTGATGGTGTTTTTATCCATTCGTTGTTAATTAGTTACATATTATAAATACAAATCGCTGATTACTAAATTAGAAACCTTCGATTATAGGATTATTTCTTTTCGTTTTCAATGGCAGCTTTCACAAACGCAACAAACAACGGGTGCGGGTTGAGTACCGTACTGCTGTATTCCGGATGGAATTGTGTTCCGACAAACCATTTCAGTTTGGGTATTTCTACGATTTCCACCAAATCGGATTCAGGATTAATGCCTACACATTTCATGCCGGCTGCCTCATATTCGGCTTTATATGCATTGTTGAACTCATAGCGATGGCGATGACGTTCCTGAATATGTTCGGTTCCGTAAGCCTTGTAGGCTGCGCTACCTTTATGCAATACACATTCATAAGCACCCAGACGCATTGTTCCGCCCATGTTGGTGATGGATTTCTGTTCTTCCATGATGTCGATAACATTGTGGGGTGTCTTCTCATCCATTTCTCGTGAATTGGCATCGGCATAGCCCAATACATTACGGGCAAACTCGATAGTAATGCACTGCATACCCAGGCAGATACCGAATGTCGGAATATCGTGTGTACGCGCATACTTAATGGCGACAAACTTGCCGGCAATGCCGCGCTCCCCAAAGCCCGGACCGATAAGTACACCTGACATGCCTTCCAGAGCTTCTGCTACATTCTCGTCCGTCAGTTTTTCACTATTCACGAAATCTACCGATACTTTGCGGTCGTTGTAGGTTCCGGCTTGTGAAAGGGCCTCGCGGATGGATTTGTAAGCATCCTGCAAGTTATATTTACCAACCAACGCGATGCGCAACGGTTCTGTTTCTTCTGCCTTGTGGCGGCGTTCGAGGAAAGCACGCCATGGTCCCAGTCCCGGAGTATCGTCAACAGGAAGCCCCATTTTCTTCAGAATGGTTTCATCCAGTCCTTGTGCCTGCATCAGGATCGGTACTTCATAGATGGTGGGTGCGTCGATGCTTTGTACTACGGCATTCTCATCTACATTACAGAACAGGGCAACTTTCTTGCGTAAATTGGTGCTCAGTTCATGTTCTGCGCGAAGCACGAGGACATCGGGCTGTATACCGGCACTCTGCAACTCTTTTACAGAGTGTTGGGTCGGCTTGGTTTTCAATTCACCGGCAGCAGCGAGATAGGGTACATAAGTAAGGTGTACGCACAAAGCGTCCTTACCCAATTCCCACTTTAGCTGGCGGATGCTTTCCAAATAGGGGAGTGACTCAATGTCGCCCACCGTACCACCGATTTCGGTAATAACAAAATCGAATTTGTATTTGTTGCCCAATAGTTTCACGTTCCGCTTTATTTCGTCCGTGATATGGGGAATGACCTGAATTGTTTTGCCCAAGTAGTCACCCAGGCGTTCTTTGTCGATGACGCTTTTATAAATACGTCCGGTGGTGATATTGTTTGCTTTTGTCGTCTGGATACCCAGAAAACGTTCGTAGTGTCCCAGGTCGAGGTCGGCTTCGTGACCGTCTACCGTTACGTAGCATTCTCCGTGTTCGTAAGGGTTCAGTGTACCCGGATCGATGTTGATATACGGGTCAAACTTTTGAATGGTTACTTTATAACCTCTTGCTTGCAATAATTTACCGATGGATGACGAAATAATACCTTTACCTAATGAAGAGACAACGCCACCGGTGACGAAAATATACTTTGTTTCTCCCACAGCTATACTGTTTTTAAATGTTTTATCTAAAAATTAAAGCGCAAAATTATGAAAAAAAATGAGGAAGTACATAACAGTTTAGTGAAAACAATTATAAAAAAAAGAAATAAGCGGGTATAAAACAGCTCTATTAAGCTTTCACTTTCCACCTTTTGTAGTCTGAACATTTTGGAGTATTTTTGCGTTCAAATATATAATTTAAGATGGTTATGATGAATAAACACATTTTGATAGGTATAGTTATTGTGTTATTTTCACTTCCGGCAATGGCACAGAAATCGACAAACACTGCCCGGAGTGCAAAGGCTGCAACAGAAAGTAAGGTAGATACACTGTCGGGGATTTGGAGCAAGCATTGGATCTTAAAATTGAGGCCGCATGGAGGGGTATACAAACTGGATACAGTTTCAGTATTGTATGAGAAATATTTCGGCGTGTTGGATTATCTAAATGATCCGGCTACACCGGAACGTTATATAGCGTATAATCCGGATTATTACCGTATGTTTGTACCTACTACTTATTATTATGCTCCGATGGAACGTCTGTCGAAGGTTGACTGGAGTTTTCGAAAGCCGGATACGGTTCCGGTATTGACCAAAGAACTTCTTCCGTTTGACACATTGAACTTTGTATCCAAGAAACGGGCAAATGCAACAGTAGACCGGGTAATGCTGGACACTTATATCAATCGTCCGGACTTGGTGGTGATGACGGAGGATGAAATTAGAAAAACAAAACTTTTTAAAGATAATATAGAAAAGGAAGTTTCTGCCAAGCCTTCTGTCGTGAAGCTCTTTGCAAAGGAAAATATGATAGGAGTAAAGGAAGAGGCGGAAGTGGTGATACAGAAGCCTAACTGGTGGGTGACAGGAGGTAACGGTTCGTTGCAAATCACCCAGAACTATATTTCGGATAACTGGTATAAGGGTGGAGAAAGTACGAATGCCGTGCTTGCCAATTTGCAGTTGTTTGCCAACTATAATGATAGGGAAAAGATACAGTGGGAGAATATGTTGGATGCAAAACTGGGATTTAATTCATCTCCTTCCGATGAATATCATAACTATCTGATAAGTTCCGACCAGCTTCGTATATATAGTAAACTAGGTATTCAGGCTGCTTCTAAATGGTATTATACGGTTACTACTGAATTTAAAACACAGTTTTGTCATGGTTACAAGGCAAATAGTGAAGAATTGGTTTCTGCATTCTTTGCTCCGGCCGATTTATCGGCCAGTGTCGGTATGGACTATAAGTTGAAAAAGAAAAAGTTCAATTTGTCTGTTTTCATTGCACCGGTGACTTACATGATGCGCTATGTAGGAAATAAGGATGTAGATGAAGTGAAGTTCGGCTTGGACGAAGGCAAATCCGTAAAGCATAACTTCGGTCCGCAAGTGCAGCCGACGTTGTCGTGGACTATTATTCCTTCCGTTGTTTTAGATTCCCGTTTGGATTTTCAAACCAGCTACGAGTGGACACGTATCGAGTGGGAGAATACAGTGAACTTTGTGTTGAACCGCTATCTTTCTACCAAAATGTATGTGCATGCCCGTTTTGACGATAGTGCTTACCCGACCGAAGGACATAGTCATTTCCAAGTAAAAGAATTGTTGAGTTTTGGTATTAATTACAAATGGTAACCACATATCTCGTAAATGAATAAAAAGAGCGCTCCGTTGGATGACAACGGGGCGTTTTTTATGTTTGTCAGTAGAAAAAGTAAATAAAAACAGTAAAAAATAGGAAAAAGAGCGTTTACGTACGCATAAAAACTACCGAATCCCTTGCAGTTCGCAAATAATGCGTAAATTTGCCGCGATTTGTAATGCTCACTTTGCAAAATGGCGAATACTATAAGACATCAAGGTATTGTGGAAAACATAAACGGTTCTCATCTTCAGGTGAGGATTGTCCAAACATCGGCATGTGCGTCATGCAGAATCAAGGGACATTGTAGTTCTGCTGATACAAAAGAAAAACTCATCGATATAACGGATGAAGATGCAGCTTCCTATCAACCGGGTGACCAGGTTTGGGTTATCGGTGAACTGTCGATGGGAGCGATGGCAATTCTGTATGCTTTTATATTCCCATTTCTCGTTCTGATTATTTCCCTCTTCATTTTTATGGCTATCTGGAATGACGAGTTGCGTGCTGCGCTTTGCTCGTTGGGGCTTCTTATACCTTATTATTATATACTGTGGCTGAACAAGTCGCGAGTGGGAAAGAAGTTTTCGTTTTCAATCAAGCCGATAAACTAACTAATACATAAAATAAATAATTAATAAACAACTAATTTATGAATGTAATTCTGATTGCAGTGATTTCGTTGGGAGTTATAGCGCTGGTATTGGCGGCTATTCTTTATGCAGCTTCCAAGAAATTCGCCGTGTATGAAGATCCGCGAATTGCACAAGTGGCAGAAGTGTTGCCTCAGGCAAATTGCGGTGGATGTGGTTACCCGGGTTGTAGCGGATTTGCTGATGCTTGCGTGAAAGCCGGCTCGCTGGAAGGTAAGAACTGTCCGGTAGGAGGACAAGCTGTGATGGCGAAGGTAGCCGAAATTCTGGGCTTGGACGCATCTACCGCCGAACCTATGGTAGCAGTGGTGAGATGTAACGGAACATGTGCTAACCGCCCGCGTGTGAACCAATACGACGGAGCAAAGAGTTGTACGATTGCCGCTTCTCTTTATGGAGGTGAGACAGGTTGTAGTTTTGGCTGCTTGGGCTGTGACGACTGTGTGGTTGCGTGTCAGTTCGATGCTATCCACATGAACCCTGAAACCGGGCTTCCCGAAGTGGATGAAGCGAAGTGTACGGCTTGTGGAGCATGTGCCAAGGCTTGTCCTAAGTCTATTATCGAGATCCGTCCGCAAGGAAAGAAGTCCCGCCGTGTGTATATGCAGTGCGTAAACAAGGATAAGGGCGCTGTAGCCCGCAAGGCTTGTACCGTAGCTTGTATCGGTTGCGGCAAGTGTGTGAAGGTATGTCCGTTCGAGGCGATTACATTGGAAAACAATCTGGCTTACATTGATCCTAATAAGTGCAAGTCTTGTCGCAAGTGCGAAGAGGTTTGCCCGCAGAACACAATTATTGCACTCAACTTCCCGCCGCGTAAACCGAAAGCGGAAGGGGAAGTACCGAAACCTGCAGAAGCTCCGAAGAAAACCGCGGAAGCTCCAGTGAAAGCTGCGGAAGCTCCGACGAAAGTTGCAGAGGCTCCAAAGTCTGCTGAAACGCCTGCAACGGAAGCTCCGAAAGCAGAGGCATAAAGTTAACAAGTAATTAAACGACTAAAAATACAGAATTGTATGTTGAAGACATTTTCAATTGGTGGAGTTCATCCACACGAAAATAAACTTTCAGCACATCAGCCTATTGTCAAGGCGGAGGTTCCGGCTAAAGCTGTCGTCCTGTTGGGACAGCACATCGGTGCTCCTGCAAAGCCCATTGTGGCAAAAGGCGATGTTGTGAAAGTAGGTACAAAGATTGCCGAACCCGGCGGTTTCGTATCAGCAGCCATTCACTCGTCTGTCAGCGGTAAAGTCGCTAAGATTGACACGATTGTCGATGCCAGCGGTTATGCCAAGCCGGCCATCTTTATCGATGTAGAAGGAGATGAATGGGAAGAAACCATTGACCGCACGGACGCATTGGTAAAAGAGTGTAACCTCACATCCGAGGAAATCGTGAAGAAGATTGCCGATGCCGGTATCGTAGGTCTGGGTGGTGCCTGTTTCCCTACACAAGTGAAATTGTGCCCGCCGCCTGCATTCAAGGCTGAGTGTGTCATCATAAATGCCGTGGAATGCGAGCCCTATCTGACTGCCGACCACCAACTGATGTTGGAACATGCCGAAGAAATCATGGTAGGCGTATCCATCTTGATGAAAGCCGTAAAGGTGAACAAAGCATTTATCGGTATAGAGAACAATAAGCCCGATGCTATTCAGTTGATGACAAAAGTAGCTTCCGGCTATGCCGGTATCGAGGTGGTTGCCCTGAAAGTACAGTATCCGCAAGGTGGTGAGAAGCAGTTGATTGATGCTGTTATCAGCCGTCAGGTTGCTGCCGGTGCACTGCCAATCTCTACCGGAGCCGTTGTTCAGAACGTAGGTACGGCATTTGCCGTTTATGAGGCTGTCCAGAAAAATAAGCCGTTGTTTGAACGTGTTATTACTGTGACCGGCAAGTCTCTGTCGAAGCCGTCCAACTTCCTTGCGCGCATCGGTACTCCGATGAAGCAGTTGATTGATGCTTGCGGCGGACTTCCCGAAGATACGGGTAAGATTATCGGCGGTGGTCCGATGATGGGTAAAGCGCTGGTGAACACAGAGGTGCCCACAGCTAAAGGTAGTTCCGGCATTCTGATTATGAATGATAAGGAAGCCAAGCGCGGGGCAATTCAGCCATGTATCCATTGTGCCAAGTGCGTGGGTGCCTGTCCGATGGGATTGGAGCCTTACTTGCTTGCCACCGTATCGGCTCACGGAGATTTTGAAAGAGTAGAGAAAGAAGATATTATGTCATGTATTGAGTGTGGTTCCTGCCAGTTCACTTGTCCTTCCAACCGTCCGATGCTGGATTACATCCGCTTGGGCAAAGGCAAAGTGGGAGCGATAATACGTGCACGTCAAGCTAAAAAATAACGAAGTATGGAAAATAAATTAATCGTATCCCTTTCGCCCCATGTTCACGGCGGTGACAGCGTGAAGAAGAATATGTACGGCGTGCTCATTGCATTGATACCGGCATTCCTTGTTTCGCTTTACTTTTTCGGACTGGGTGCACTGATTGTTACGGCTACTTCCGTAGCAGCCTGCCTATTCTTTGAATGGGCCATCGGCAAATACCTGATGAAGAAAGAAACCACTACCATCTGTGACGGCTCCGCCATTATCACGGGAGTGTTGCTGGCATTCAACTTACCATCCAATCTGCCTATCTGGATTATTATAATCGGCGCTCTGTTCGCTATTGGTGTGGGCAAGATGTCTTTCGGTGGTTTGGGATGTAATCCCTTCAATCCGGCATTGGCAGGACGTGTATTCCTGTTGCTCTCTTTCCCCGTGCAAATGACCACCTGGCCGGTTGTCGGACAGTTGACCGCCTATACGGATGCCACTACGGCTGCCACGCCGTTGGCCATCATGAAGGGAGTTATCAACGGTGCTCCGGGTGTCTCTCTCGGTGACCTTCCGTCAGCTTTCAATCTGCTGATTGGCAACAACGGCGGATGCCTCGGTGAAGTCAGCGCACTAGCCTTGTTGCTGGGACTTGCCTATATGTTATGGAAGAAAATCATAACCTGGCATATTCCCGTATCCGTCTTGGCTACCGTATTTGTCTTCTCCGGCATCATGTATCTGGTTAATCCGGCCATCTATGTTTCTCCGGTGGTGCAGTTACTTTCCGGTGGTTTGATGTTGGGTGCCGTTTTCATGGCTACGGACTATGTAACTTCTCCGATGAGCCACAAGGGCATGCTTATCTATGGTGTTTGTATCGGTTTGCTGACGGTGGTTATCCGTCTGTTCGGGGCCTATCCCGAAGGTATGTCGTTCGCTATTCTGATAATGAATGCGTTCACTCCGCTGATTAACACGTATGTTAAACCTAAACGCTTTGGGGAGGTAGCGAAGAAGAAATGAAAAAGTTAGAATCATCCTTAAAGAATATGCTGCTGGTACTTACGGGAGTTACTGCTATCTCCGTAGCGATATTGGCATATGTAAACGAACTGACGAAGGAGCCCATTGCGCAGGCTAATGCCAAGACACTGAGCGATGCTGTCAGTGCAGTAGTTCCGGGTTTCGATAACGACCCGATTGCTGAGAAGAAGGTACAAGAGGTGAACGGTGTAGAGTGCTCCGTATATCCTGCTACTAAAGACGGTAAATATATCGGTGCAGCCGTTGAAGCGGTCTCTATGGGATTTGGCGGTGAACTGAAGGTGTTGGTAGGTTTTGATGCGGAGGGTAAGATTATCGACTACTCTTTGTTGTCGCATGCCGAAACTCCCGGACTGGGTTCCAAAGCCGCCGATTGGTTTAAGAAAGGTAATAAAGGCGACATCACGGGTATGGCTCCCGGTGAAGGTGCTTTAACCGTAAGCAAAGACGGTGGCAAAGTAGATGCCATTACTGCTTCTACCATTACTTCCCGTGCTTTCCTGAATGCTGTGAATGCTGCCTATGCTGCCTATTCCGGTCAGAACACGGCCGATGGTACTACGGGAGCTACTCAACAACAAGCTGCTGAAACCAGCGCCGCTACGGGAGCTTCAATTAAAGTCGAACTTACTGACTCAGTCAGTGTTAAATAAGAAAGGAGTAGAGATATGAGTAATTTTAAAATTATGATGAATGGGATTATCAAAGAAAATCCTACGTTTGTGCTCCTGCTCGGTATGTGCCCTACGCTGGGTACTACCTCCTCTGCCATCAACGGTATGGGTATGGGCCTGGCTACGATGTTCGTGCTTATTTGTTCCAATGTGGTGATTTCCGCCATTAAGAAGCTCATTCCCGATATGGTGCGTATTCCTGCCTTCATTGTGGTGATTGCCTCTTTTGTTACCCTGCTGCAAATGGTGATGCAGGCATATGTGCCTGCACTCTATGCAACCTTGGGTCTGTTTATTCCGTTGATTGTAGTAAACTGTATCGTATTGGGTCGTGCCGAAGCTTTTGCTGCCAAGAACAATCCGGTAGCCTCTTTCTTCGACGGTCTGGGCATGGGCTTAGGCTTTACGGTTGCGTTGACTTTGCTGGGTGCTATGCGTGAGTTTCTGGGAACAGGAAAAATCTTCGATTTTGCAATTCTTCCCGAAGAATACGGAATGTTGCTGTTTGTCCTCGCTCCGGGTGCGTTCATTGCATTGGGCTATCTTATTGCGTTGGTTAATAGCTTGAAGAAGGATTAATATTTAAAAGACTATGGAATATATATTGATATTTATCTCGGCAATCTTTGTAAACAACATCGTATTGTCGCAATTCTTGGGAATTTGCCCGTTCTTGGGTGTTTCCAAGAAAGTGGAGACTGCACTGGGTATGTCGGCAGCGGTAGCTTTTGTGCTTACCATTGCAACCATCGTGACGTTCCTCCTTCAGAAGTATGTGCTCGATGCTTTCGGCTTAGGCTACTTGCAGACTATTACTTTTATTCTTGTGATTGCCGCCTTGGTGCAGATGGTGGAAATTATCCTAAAGAAGGTGTCTCCCTCTTTGTATCAGGCTTTGGGTGTATTCCTGCCGTTGATTACGACAAACTGCTGTATTCTCGGTGTGGCTATCCTTGTCATCCAGAAAGATTATGACTTGCTGACGGGTGTTGTATATGCATTCTCCACCGCTATCGGCTTCGGTTTGGCACTGACTTTGTTTGCCGGTCTTCGCGAACAGATGAGCTTGGTGAATATACCGAAGGGCATGAAGGGAACTCCTATAGCCTTGATTACAGCCGGTTTACTGGCTATGGCATTCATGGGCTTCTCCGGTGTAGTGAAGATTTAAGCTGGAATACAATAAATGGAGCGAAAAATCCGTTCTCCCCATAAAAATGGTGGAGAACGGATTTTTCGCTCCATTTATTGTATAGACAGTTATCGTACACGATTATAATGAAGTGACGTTTCATTATTTTTTTTGCATCATTGCACAATATTTCGAATTAATTTCCTTACATTTGTACCGTAATGATAACCTAAAAGCTAAATTATCTATATTACTAAATATGAAAGAGAAAATTTTAGTTACCGGTGGAACTGGTTATATCGGTTCCCACACTGTAGTAGAACTTCAGAACGCAGGTTATGAAGTTATTATCATTGATAATTTGTCAAACTCCAGCGCAGATGTTGTAGACAACATTGAGAAAGTGTCGGGTATTCGCCCTGCATTCGAAAAGTTAGATTGCTTGGATTACGCCGGTCTTGACGCTGTGTTTGCTAAATATAAAGGTATTAAAGCAATCATTCACTTTGCAGCAAGCAAGGCTGTGGGCGAGTCGGTAGAGAAGCCGTTGCTTTATTATCGTAACAACTTGGTTTCTTTGATAAACCTGCTTGAACTGATGCCGAAACACGGAGTGGAAGGTATTGCATTCTCTTCTTCTTGTACTGTTTACGGTCAGCCGGACGAGCTTCCTGTAACGGAGAAAGCTCCTATCAAGAAGGCAGAGTCTCCCTACGGAAACACGAAGCAGATTAATGAAGAGATTGTTCGCGATACGGTTGCTTCCGGTGCCCCTATCAATGCAATCCTGTTGCGCTACTTCAATCCGATTGGTGCGCATCCCACTGCATTGCTCGGTGAATTGCCCAACGGTGTACCGCAGAACTTTATACCGTACCTTACTCAAACCGCTATGGGTATCCGCGAGAAACTGAGCGTGTTTGGTAACGATTATAATACTCCTGACGGTTCTTGTATCCGCGACTTCATCAATGTAGTCGATTTGGCGAAAGCTCACGTAATAGCTATCCGTCGCATATTGGAGAACAAGCAGAAGGAGAAAGTGGAAGTGTTCAACATCGGTACGGGCCGTGGTCTTTCCGTGCTGGAACTGATTAATGCTTTTGAAAAGGCAACCGGTGTGAAACTGAACTATCAGATTGTTGGCCGTCGTGCCGGAGACATTGAAAAAGTATGGGCTAATCCGGAATTGGCAAACAACGAACTGGGCTGGAAAGCAGAGATTGGTATCGAAGATACTCTGCGCTCTGCATGGAACTGGCAGCTGAAACTTCGTGAAAGAGGTATTCAGTAAGTAAACTTGTATTTGTGTTTTTTTAACATATAGGAAATAAACAAATGCCTCCCCACATTTGTTTATAACATGCAAATCAGTCTGAAGCTGCTTATGTATATGTGAATATCCGTAACTAGTACGTATGCCTCCCCGGCATAGACAGGTAAGATTGCATAGTAGTTTTGTCGTGTTTTATTTTGTGTTTGTGTTGTGAATAAGCCTTGTCGAGAGACAGGGCTTATTTTTTTGCATAAAACACAGTATAAGTGAAGAGCTTTTATTTCTTATTCAGATACTCTTCAACCTCTGCAGATGTTGCATCTTTCAGCAATACGACTTTATTCTTGTCAAGAAGGCAAAGAGTGGGGATGGCTTTCAGGTCGTACAAATTCTTTTGTTGGATAGTTTGTTTCTTGTCGTATCCATTAATCCATTCTTGAGGGAAGTCGGAGAGGTGGCGCTTCCATTCTGCCAGATCTTCGTCGGGATAGAGGGAGAGGGCTTGCAACTGCTTTTGGGCAATGGCACGGTTAATGGTCGGAGCACTTTTCAACGCTTCAATGGTTTCAGCGCAAGCGTGGCAACCGGGGTTGTTGATGAACAGTAGGGTGTAAGGAGCATTGATTGCATACAGATTTCCCTGTCTTCCGGATACAAGAGTGTAGGTGAAGTCGAGGGCTTTTGTACCTAGTCTGTTTTTCAGTGCAAGTTCACGTCTGTTTTGTGGGCGTATCTTTTCGGCGTCATCCAGGATGGATGAAGCTAACAAGGCGTCCAGTACGGAGATATGCAACTCTTCGTTGCGCATGGGCGAGTTAGGATCATATAGGTATTTGTCCGCCAACTCCATCAGATACAGATAGCTCTTCTTTTCTTGTTCCGCTTGAACGAAAACTCCTTTCAAGGCTGTATCCGCTGTTGTGGGCGACACGAGTTTCAGTATATCGATATAATCTACCCATGCTTGTTCCGTTACTTCGGGATGATGCACGTAGTTTGTATCGGCGAAGTTTACGTTGTCCCAGTAGTGGCGCACCAGATAATCCGCCCGAAGTTCGGGCGTGTTGAGCATAGGCGGTAGGGCAGGCAATACGAACGTAGTAATCGCATCTGTCGGCACAGAGTCGGCTTTAACATCAGCGTGCGGCTTTCCATTTCCGCATGCAACACAGAGATTTAAAGATACAGATGTAAGCAGGAGGATAAGACTTCTTTTGTATTTCATTGTTTTTTTATTAAGAAACGGCAATTTGATTTTTGAAGATTTATTACACAAAGATAAGCAGTTTCTTCCAATGTACTATCTTATGAATATTGAATTTTTAATTCTTTTCCTTTCTCCCGATACTTATATCTCTATTTCATAAAATATACCAATGAGACGGCTGCCTTTGTCGGTCCCATGTAGTTCTTTTTGTATCTATCCTTTTTGTCGCCGCAAGCATAGCAGTCGTATTGCGTATAGCGGGAATAGATATATCATATACCTAATGAAAAGTCCAGTCCCCACCTTGCCGATAACGGAATTTGGTAACCCGCCGTGAGGCCTGCGCCGGCAGCCCAACCTTTGTAGCGTCCCTCTTTCAGTGCACTGATGAACCGGATGCCTCCCGCATTATATTCCCCTCCGAAGAGGTTAATCCCCACGTTCCATCCCATATATGGCTCGCACCACCAATATCTTGCTTCCGCTGCCGCTAGCCAGTGCCGCAGCTTGGGATTAACCGCATTCCCGTCCGCATCTTCATACTGGCCGAAGCTGAAAGGATTATAACCAACGGTAAACACACCCGTATAATTCCTGCCCATTTTCCATTCCGCCCCCAGGTTGGGAGTGGCTGTGGCAAGATATAGCAAATTCGTTTTCAGCCCCACTTCCTGCCCGTAAGCGGGCAATGTGCAGCACAGAACAACAATTAGTAACAATCCTTTTTTTTCATTCCTGTATATAATGAATTTCACATACCGTCTTCCTCAGTTGCGGCAGGAAGTCCCGTTTCAATATCTCATATGTCTTTCCTGGTCGAGGAACTTCATCCGGCTTTTCTTCTCATCCAGCGATAGTTTCGTTGCCATGATTTGCAATAACTCCTCCCGATACGGCATATCCGAAGCTCTTAGGGCCTTCTCCAACCCCTCCCAATCTTCGGCTACGCTTGCTGTGCGGAAGGGCAACTCCCGGTATGGGCGGATATGCTGTAGATAGTCCCGCAGGGCAATGGTGCGTCCGTAAGCCAGCCGTTCGTTGTTGGAGTAGGGGCCTTCCGGAGAGGCATAGCCCGTCATGTTCACCAGTTCAATCTTCACTCCCGGTTCGCTCAGCAGACTATCTAATGCATGCGTCAGCTTCTTCAGTTCCGAACGATTGTCGCCGAAGCCCGGCAAGATGTCCGTACGGTTTACCGGAAATCTCAGGAAGTCCAGAAACAGTGTCACCTTCACTACTTTGTGACGGTCGTCTTTCGCCTCTTGGCCCGATGCACCCTCATTGGTGGCAAGAACAACCGAGCCTGCCTCTTCCGCCTCACCTATCTTTACGGGCAACGGGCGTATGCTCTGCTCCATCAGGCTACCTCCGCATCTGCAGAGGTCTTCCGCCAGCCAAAGTCCCGCCTCCTTCATCCACGGACTGTATAGACACGAGTCCACGTATTCTATCATCCCCGCGCCGTTCTTGCCGCATTGCACCACCCAATCATCCCTATCCCTGCTGCGCAGATACAGCCGATGCCTCCAACTGCCGTTAATCGTGACGTGGCGTAGCGCCTGCTCATGTGTTCCGTCGCTCACTACGGGCGTAAAGACTCTCGACTGCCTCTTTCCCAACCGCAGGCTATCCATATCCAACTTCAATCGTACCTTCAGATACGAATATTGCCTTGTGGTAGCTTCCGCCTGCACCTCCGGCGGAGTGCCCGCAGCGTTTTGCGCACCGGCCTCCGTCCCGTACAAGCATCCTATGCTTATACCTAGCACACACAAATATCTCCTAAATCGTTTCATTCTTTTCCGTTTTCCTCTTTCAGCGTACATACCAGGCGCGTAGACGCCGTTCCGTCTCCCACTACGAGCGTGTATTTCCGGTTTCTCCGGATGTCGAACCGCACATTGCCAGTCAGCACCGGCACTTCCGTCGTTCCGTTGGAATTATTCAACTTATACTTCATCACTATCTTGGGGACGGGAGTCGCTACGTTGCTACTGTCCGCCAGGTATTCGTACAGATAGAGCACCTTAGTGCAACTTCCTTCCTGGGTCAGGGCCGACAGCTCCGTCTGAATAGCCGGGTTCTGGCTTTGCGACACGTTGGAATGATAATTATACTTTTTCGCAGTGAGTGTCTTGTCGCTGTCGTGTCCGAAGAGGAAGCCCCGCGATGCACATCCCTCCATACTTACGCTTATAATCTTGATGTCCCTGGGGATGTTGCGCTCCACGTCCACCCGTGCCACAATGCGTTCCAGTTTTATCGGACAAGACATATTGTCCGCAATCTCCACTATCTCTGACATGCCTGTCATCACAATACCGTCCGCTATCAGTTTGTCGCAACTCTCATCGCTTTTCAGTATCCGCGTGGCGGGCGTCCATCGCAAACTGTCCAGCGGCGTTATGCCGGGTTGCATCATGTGGTCGAAGTGCGTGCACCCCTCGTTGGCCACGCAGACAAATACGCGCTTTTCTCCCACAGCCTCGTTCAGCGACAAACAGGCCGTGGCCCCACCGCTATTGCTCACGAAGTATCCCGGCTTCGGACTGCCGGTGCCGTCCGACTTTTGCAGATACTGCACTCCTTGCAGCAGCGTGTCCGCTTTGGCGGTGCCTGCTTTCGTTGCTACCCGGAAGTCGTAGATAGTCAGACGGTTGATTACAGTCTCTGCATCTTCCGATGCGGCTCGTGTATATTCCACTTCATCGCTTGCCGGGATGCTGATGCGCAGGGTCACGATGTGCGGAGCGTTGTTTCCACCTTCCGTTTCCACTCCGTCCGTACTGCAAGCCGCTATTCCTGCCAACAGACAGCAACAACAAGCTGCTATTATATGATTTCTTTTTTTATCTGTCTCTATTTTTATCCGAAACTGCCTCCGTCCACCCAGTCGGCCACTCCGGCTTCGGCTGCAATCCTTATGCCCACATGTCCGTCCAGATAAATGGTGACGATAATCTTATACTCTTGCCGTTCCACGCTCGAAGGGCTGTAGCCCCATGCCACAAAGGCTTTCTTCAAATCCAACGGCGGGGTTAGTTCGGTATATTCGTTTTCTTTCAGGCAGAACACACGCAGCACGGGCAGCGAGTCGTCCGTGTAGCGCAGGCTGACGAAGTCTCCTCTCAACTGAAAGTCACTTAGCGAGTAGTCCAGCAGATGCCTCTGTTCCCATTCGGGCGAGTGGGGGAAGCGCTTTTCTCCCAACGCATATCCTCGCGCTCCGTCCAGTTCGTAGTTCTGCGCACAGCTTTCCAGCGTCAGCCGATAGATTTTATCGGTGCTCAACACCGGTGGCAGGTTTTGCCATTTCACGGTCACCTGTAGCCGGCAGTGCACATTTGCCAGTTGGGTGACGAAGCGGCGTTCCCGTTTCACATCCTCGCCGGTCAGGGTGAAGTTGCGTATTCCGTAGTAAAGGAGGTCGGCGTTTCCGCCGGTGCTGTTCTGCACATGCAGTATGAAGTTGTTCAGCGGACTTCCCACTGCGGGAATATCCAGCAGGGTAGCGTTGGCGGCGTTGCCTACGGTCACCATTGTGTAGGCTCCCGTTTCCAGTCCTTCTAGAACTTGCAGTCGCAGTGTCGCTCCTGCGGGCACTTCGCGCACGAAACGCTCCTGCCCGTCGAACAAGAAATGCCGCAGGCTACGTATGTTTTCCTTGAAAGCATCCTGTCCGTTTTCAAGGTAGCGATATTCCATCACCACCCGTTCGCAGCACAGGTCCCGTTCGTCCTCCACGTCGCAGGCGGAGAAAGAAAGACAAAGCAGGCAAAGTATCCTGACGGATATATTGCCATGCGGCAGTGTGCCGGCGGCGTGTAGTGTCCGGCATGCTGCTGTATGAAGATATAGTATAAATGTCTGCAACATCTTTCTTTTTTGTAACTACGGTTTTGAGTTTAAAAAAAAAGAAAGCGTTCTTTGAAAGGTTTTGGGGAAAAAGAAAAGAAGATTTATCCTTGTTTATCTTGCAACTCGCGCATTACTTCATCCACGATGTACAAGTCACCGTAGAGATACAACCCCGTATCCGGATTGTGAAGACGTTCGCAAGTATCGCTTTCGTAGAAAATGTCGAAAGCCTGTTCTGGCGAAACGTTCAAGCGTTCGGAGAAGCGGACGACGATATAACCTATGCGTTGCCATAGAATAATATCTTTTATGATAGCATCATCATTCATAGCTTAAATAGTATTCAATAATTCAGTATTGACATAATGAAGACATTCACTAACCAAACCCTGGTTCAATAAACATATTTGGTTATTGGGTACATGTTGTGCTAAACGCTCAAGGGCTACATCAGCCGTCATTAGTCCTAACAAATAGAGATTGACGGTATCTACCACTCTGTCATCAGCTACCCCTCCTTCTATGAAGTCATACCCTCTCCATGCCTCTGCTCCTCTACGGTTATTGGCTATAAAATTGAGCCACGCTTCGTCGTATGCTTCAAAGCAGAGACGACGATAGGCTGTTCGGATATGGTCTACGTCCAGTTCATAAACATTAAGCAGAGGCGTTGAGCCACGACTCACACCCTGACGTTGTGCCCAACTGACAGCTTGTTCGCGTAAATCTGTCACATAAAATCCTTGACCGAAATCAAGATTTGGGCGTCCTACACTGCATAACGGCTGTTTAATTTCACAAGTAGCTCCATGATAGACGGTTAGCATGAGTGGTCTCCTTTCTTTTTCTCCCAATTCTCCAAACATTCCAATACACTTTCGATTATGTTTTCCCGGCTTTCAGTATGAATAGTGTCATAGTGGCGAATGATAAAGTTATTAATCAACCCTACACGTTTCATGCGCTGATACATTTCTTTATACGTACAGCCAGTGCGTTTGGCAGTAGCTTCTACGCAAGATGAAGCAAAGCCCATGCGTATTTCTATATCTGACAGTTCAAATAGCCTTTCCATACTGTTCATTCTTTGAAGTTTCAACAATACAAAGATAACGAAAAAATCTTCTTCTGCTATCTCATAAGGGAGTAGCAAATTTGATTTCACGTTCTTTTGCTATTACTTTTATATCTTCTCCCTTCTGAATGCATTTACGTATAGCACGTTTATCTTCCAATATTTTTTGGAAAACAGACTTGCTCTTTTTAGAAAGATACCATTTCATAATATGTTATTTTACGCTTAGACAATCGGGGCATTGCATACAAAGATACCTTTTATTTTTCTTTTCCCCAACATTTCAAAGAGCACTTTCTATCTGTATAAATACAGAGGATTGAGAATACTGATAGTTGTAATCGGCGGATAGGGATATCCGCCGATACAAATTGCTTTTTCTTTATTTATAGGCAATAACAGGGTGTAGGGGTTGTTCTTTAGAAAGCCATGAATGGCAATTTACCTCTACCGTCATAAGTTTTTTTCTTTATTTTCTATATGAATCCTGCCAGCCCCACTGGTGTAGAAAACGAAGCGGTCAGTATGTCCTGCATCCCGCTGCGTACTTGCACTGGTCGCAGATTGATCAGGGAATGGAGTGCTTTCAGCTCCAGCTTGTATGAACACCTCTCCCATTTTAGTAAGATAACTATTAGTACTATATAAAGTATATTGATCCCCTGTTTCAGAGTATGGTATTCCGGAAAGATTCTTGAACATAAGTATTAGCTGACCGGAACTTGGAATAAACCACTCACTACAGCCTGCAGGTTTAATCTTATACATAGCATCATCTTGTAACTGCTTTAATAGTAGATGTTTATCCAGAGTCTCAGATGCTTTTCTGCAATGGCTCAAACCGTCCAAATCATTATAGGCTTCAGTGAACGTCGCTTTAAATGGGAAATCATCTGTTATGTCCGATGTAAGGCCACGCTGCTCCGCTTTTTAACTTCTCTTTATATACTATATATCCGTTGTGATAACCTAATGCTTTATCTGCCTCACTTGGATTTCTTGAAATAACAAGCCCGATGCAATTTTTTGTCATATCACGGTTTGGGCGAGTGTCCCAATCCAGACTTCCATCCAGATACATCTTTCTTAAACCTCCGTCGCTAAAAGATAACGTATTATCGTCAGCCAAGTATACATAGTCACCCACTTTTCCCAAACTATCCGCCGTATATGTAATAGCTAGCTCTTTATTGGGTATAGTCACCGTAGCACCGTCTTTCCATTGCTCCACTGTCAAATCATAAGTATCCGACAGACAGTTCAGGTTTATCCTATACAAGTGGTTACGCATCACGGCAAGCGGAGTATCCCCCTCTTTCAGTCTGATAGTCAATGTCTTATTTGCACCGCTTTCGCTAGCGAGAGTATATGCCACTTCAATATAGCAGTAGTTGGTGTTACCATTTCCTTCGGTATTGAGATTTTCGTAGGTGTATATCGTGCTTGATTTAGTCTCGTCCGGAGCTGTCGGCCACGATTTTGTTGTCGATGCCGTCAGCCATCTGTTATCGGTATTTTCCGCTTTGGGTATAATGTACGAATTGGTTTCTGCCGACTTTTTGAACGTAACGCTGGTGATCGTAGCCGAGGCCGGTGCAGAGTTAATGAAGTCGAAGCGGGCCGCCAAACGTATCAGCTCGATGGAGTAGGACTTGGGAGAGTCGCCTACTTCAATGTCTTTCTTTTCACTTACCATGACGAAGCCACGGGCGTCCTCTTTTGCAACAGTCTCTACTTCCATGCCCTCTTCAAACTGGGCAAGAGTGGTACGTGTGTCGCCCTCAGTTCCCAGATAAGTTTTCATCAATCCTTTGGCTTTGGCGTCGGGGTTGGCAATGAAGTATGCCACGTAGGCACCCGTATAGGTGTTGGTCTCTTGCATCTTGTCAATGGTGTAGGTCTTGTTGGCATCGTCAATCGTCATAGCCAGGTTTTCATTAAAACCATCCGGAGTACTTGTTTCTCCGGCATAAAATATTCTGTGCAGTTTGCTGCCGGCTTCATCGTCGGCGTTCTTCAGGAAGAGGGCCACGTACATGGTATTTATTTTACTTTCCGGATCGGTAGCTGCTTCGGTGGCACGTGTAGCAGTTCCCATTCCTTTCAGGCTGAAGCTGATGCTGCCCGGCTGTCCGTTCTTTTCTGTCGGGGTGGTGTTATCCAGTAACTCGTTGCTGCTGCATCCGCTCCATAGTGCGGTTCCTGCCATCATCAGTGCAGCAGCCATCAATGTATATATTCGTTTCATAGGTCGTTTAATTTTTAATTTTCAATTTTTAATTGTTTTTTCCTTCGTTCAAGTCTGCATCTATCTCGTGCAGTGCCCACGGAGCGTTGGTGAAGCTGAAGGTCAGTTCTCCGCCCACAGCAGAGGTTTCACCTATCTGCAAAGTGTACAACGTGTTGCGTTCGATGGCGAACGTATTTCCGGTTTCCACATTTTTCAGGTCTACGGTGACGGTGGATGTCCAGCCGTTCAGTACGTAGGTCACTTCCGCTTTCGGAGTTTCCGTATAGGTAGCACCTATCTGCAAGGGGAACGGGTATATGTAGAGTACTTTTTTGTACCAGGTTCCCTGGCGTCCATCCAGGTTGGCTTGTCCCACCCATGCTTCGCTCATAGGATAGCCTTCTGTTTTGTAAGGCAGATAACCGTTTGTGTCATATTGCGGGTTTTGAGTGATTTCCATGGCTTCGGTTGTGCTCCAGATGTTGTCAGCCTGTCCGGAGAAGAGATAACCTTGCGGTGCTCCCCAGGTGGAATTATAAACCAGACGCACGGAGAGCAGTTTGAAGTTGCGGTCGGTAGGTATGAAGTTCTGCACATCCATACGTGCCATGATGCGGGTCATGGTTACAGAACCGAGTGTATTTTCTCCGACTGTCAGAGCGTTTGCAGGTTTCACTTCTCCGGTCATGCACAACCCTGCCGGGTCGCCCATGAAGAGGGTGGAATTGGCGGAACTGCCGTTCTCCAGTTTCTTGCCGGCTATGCAGGTTTTGAGGTCGGCAAGGGTAGTCATGCCTTTCTCCAACGCTCCGTCGAAAGTGGCGCAAGAGTCGTTGGCTATAAATGCGAATGCGTGCTTGCTGTCATCTACGATGGAACGGAGCGAGAGCTTTAGTGTGTAGGCGGCATCGCCATTCTTCAGGCATACGCCCATGCTGGTTTCTCCGGTTGCAAGAGTCTCTTTTACGGGTACGTCGTAGGCGGCTACCAGCTTGTAGTCGGCATCGGCGAAAGCGGAACTAGCGCCACTGAAGTGGTAGGCCTTCAGGGTTTTGATGGTCCACTCCGTGGCATCATCGTTACGGTCGGCGCGGGTGTAGCCCACTTCGTCGCCTTGGGGCAATCCTAGCGTGAAGGATACGGATGGCTCTCCGTTTCCCTGCGTTTCGCCCTGCAAGTTAATTTCATTACTGCATCCGGTCGTCAGTATGACGGTGGTGCTTAGCGCAAACATGGTTTGCAACAGTTTCTTCTTGTTCATAATAAACTTTTTTTTGAGGTTGAGTAAATAATATGTTTTGAAAAATATTTCGTCTAAAGGTCTAATAGCTTGATTTCCTCTAGGTAGAGCCTTGTCATGTGGTTTACTACACCGAGCTTCTGCGCGGCCCTTCCGTAGCGCGAATAGAATTCTTCGGTGGTGGGATGATTGCAGTTCAGGTGCTCGCCGGTGGCTTCGAGGATGTCGAGCAAGGCTATGTCTGCCGCTTCTTTTACGAGGTAGTATGATTGCACGTTTTGCGGATTGTCTTTGTCCGCAAGGTATATAAGCCCCGCTTCTGTCAGTTGACACAATAACGCATGTTTATCTTCTTCGGAGAGTTTGTATTCATCTGTGCGAATTATGCCATTTTTTTTGTATAGATGTCATAGAGGATTGCAATGGCGGCCTGTGTCTTAGGTGTAATCATATCTATTTGTTTTACTGCTTGTATGGGGCCGTTACTTCGTAGGTAACGGCAAATTACATTTTCCCTCTAGGCAGGGGTGTCTGCCTGCAATTAGGCGCATAATCTTTCAGTCATGCAATTATAAAAGCTGCATGGCTTGCTATTCCCGTTTTCGTTCTGGAAGCGGAAGAGGGAATTATTGTCCGGATGCATGAAATGGAGAGGTCTATTTGTCTGCTTGGCGGTCGTATCTTGCTGCCTTTGAATAAATTTTGTCTGTTTTGTTTTGCTTTTATTTTGTTTTTCAGTT
>JAJQAY010000031.1 GCA_021203515.1 Bacteroides sp.
AAGGAAGACGAAAGAAAAAGAGGCTGACTGACATTTGCATTGTTAGACAGCCCCATTATTTTTTAGTACCACTTGTACTATATAATATCAGATAGCTATACCTAAAGCCCCTTCCTTAATAATCTCCACCAATACCGGTTTCACCCCACTGACGAAGCACTCCACGGCTATCACCATCAATATAAGTCCCATCAGGCGCATCATCACATTATTACCGGTTTCACCCAACAGATTAACCAGACGGGTAGATGCTCTCAAAATCAGGAATGTCAGAAAATAGATAAGAGTAATCATTCCTATCAGCACTCCTTTCATTTCAAAAGAATGTGCATCCTGCATCAGCACAATGGCATTGGCAATAGCTCCATGACCACACAGCATCGGAATGCCCAAAGGAGTAATGGAAATATCATCCGCATAAGTTTTAATTTCCTCATCCTTCAATTTCATGGGAGTGTAGCGCGCCTGCAGCATATCAAAACCAATCTTGAAGATAATAACACCGCCTGCTATTCGGAAGCCGTTGGTAGATATGCCGAAAAATTTAAAGAGAAATTGTTCGGCAAAGACAAAGGCCATCAAAGTAATAAATGAGACTAAGGTTGCACGGCTTACAATAGAACGACGTTCTTTCTCCGTCATTCCCTGCGTCATTGTCAAAAAGACAGGCATTGTGCCTAGAGGGTTAGTCAATGTGAAAAAAGAAGTGAAGCACAATAGTGTAAAAGGAATAAGAGTTTCCATAATGGTAGTTTTATAGGTTGTCGGAACAAAAGTACGACTAATCTACCAATGTCACAATAATTCCATTAACTCTTTCAAATCCGTTATCTGATAAGTAGGTGTAAAAGACAAGTCTGTACGCCCGGATATATTATAAAAGACTTGATGCATACCTACCCCAGCCGCACCGGCTATGTCATTTTCCCAACTATCCCCAATCATCAATGACTCCCACAACTCCGACTGGGTAGCTGAAAGTGCAAAGTGGAAAATCTCCGGCCAGGGTTTCAGAATACCAATATCATCCGAAAGAACTATTTTCTTAAAGTACTTGTCGATGCCCGATGAACGCATTTTATGAGGCTGTAATTCCTGAAAGCCGTTGGAAAGAATGTATAGGTTATACTTTGGAGCGAGATACTCCAACACCTCGCGTGCATGCAGCATCAGCTTGCTCTTTGTGGGCATCACCGATAGAGCATCTTCTTCATACGCCTTTGCCAAAGCCGCATCACTCACTCCTACTGCTTCCAGAGGATAAAGATAACGCTGGCGATTCAGTTCTTCTTTCGTAACTTTTCCGTCGGCATACTCCGCCCATAGTTCTACATTGCGACGATGGTAAATAGAATAATAGTGTTCAAAGGAATCGAAGAAGCGGTCATATCCGTATTTCTGATACATTTCTTCGTATGTATCGCGAGCATTAAGCGAGAATGCCCAAAGCATATCGTCTAAATCAAAAAACAGGTTTTTATAAGGCATATATTAAAGACTAAAAAGGCTGTTTCAAAAGTAAATTCATCTTTCTGCTTTTGAAACAGCCCTTATCAATATCGTTCAAGCGTTTATTTCACTTGAATAACTAAATACTTAGACACACTCCAGAATTCTTTCGGATTGGTAATCTTCAGAGTCAACTGGCCCTTGTCATCCTTCTCCATTGCGTAAGAACCGGCAGGATGAGTAGTCAAGATATCGGCGTCTTTGGAATACAACTTGATTTCTTTAGTAGTACGGATATCTATCTGCGTAAAGTAGTCCTTGTTGACATCACCGTCTTTCAAAATTTCACCCTTCTTGAAGAGTCCGGAACCAGACAATATTTTCTGATCTTCCAATTCCTTCTTTGTTCCGAACACAAACCATGCGGCATTCAGCGCCTTGTCCTGTTCTGCTACAGTCTTGGCTTTTGCCTCATTCTCGGCAGTCAGTTCATCTTTGGCGGCAGTCAAACCTGTTACGGCAGCATCCAATTCCTGAATACGAATATTCTTTGAAGCCAATTCCGCCTGCAATCCTCAATGCGCTGGGTTTTTGCATTCAATTCCTCCGTCAATGATGCAACAGCTTTCTTCAACTGTGCAGAGTTAGTCTTGCTACTCTTCAACATAGCTTGCAACTTAGCAATCTGCTCCTTGTTTTCTTCCATCTGCTTACGGATAAATTCGATGTCCGAAGCAATTTGCTGTTTGGCATTCAAAGAGCCTTCTGTCACAGCACCACGCTGCAAATCAACACGGCTTTCCGCTGCATTGATTTGGCGAAATCCTTCAGAAATATCATTGAAAGTACCCATCATTTCGTCCAATTCAGCATTCCGCTGAGTCAACTCTATCAAAAGAGAATCGTTTTCAGCTTTCAACTGGTCCTTGCTACCACCAGAAAAACTATCACATGAAGCCATTACGGCTGCACACACAATTAAAACTGCTAACTTTTTCATACGTTTTTCGTTTTACGATTTGTTAATGAAATTATTTAATCGTCTATTCCTGCTACTACAATTACTATCTCACCACGCGGTTCGTTGGCAGTGAAATGTTCTATCAATTCGGCGAGCGTACCTCGCACCGTTTCCTCATGTATCTTGGATATTTCACGAGAAACAGATGCCTGCCGTTCCACACCGAAATATTCGGCAAACTGGGTTAGCGCTTTTACCAAACGATGGGGAGATTCATAAAAAACCATCGTACGGCGTTCTTCCGCCAATGTTTTCAAACGCGTCATACGACCCTTTTTCTGGGGTAGAAAACCCTCAAAGCAGAATTTTTCATTAGGTAAACCCGAAGCAACCAATGCCGGAACAAATGCGGTAGCCCCCGGCAGACACTCCACCTCGATACCATTGCGGACACACTCGCGGACTACCAAGAAGCCCGGATCCGAAATGCCCGGTGTACCGGCATCCGAAATCATCGCTACAGTCGCTCCACCCATTATTCTACTAACAACACTTTCTACAGTTTTATGTTCATTAAATTTATGATGTGACTGCATTGCATTCTTTATCTCAAAATGCTTCAGCAAGATACCGGAAGTACGCGTATCTTCCGCCAATACCAAGTCGGCTTCTTTCAAGATGCGAATGGCACGGAATGTCATATCTTCCAAATTTCCTACCGGTGTAGGCACTACATAAAGTTTTCCCATATCTGTCAGTTTTTTAACTGAAATATTTTTTAAGGAGTTCTATAAAATCAGCAGCAGCTTCATTCTCTTCATCCGGATGAACCGTTGTCATGAAAATCTCTAGTGCCTTGTCCAAGGAAGTAGCTCCCCACCCAACTGACGTACCACTTCATTCATACGTGCTGCATCTCCACTGAAAAGCTCCCGAGTAAAACGAAATAAGTCATTCAAACTAATGGCATGGCGCAAATCGGTAACGGGCTTAATACGTTCACCCAATATAGGAGAGGCTGATGTTGCAGTGACCGGTGTTGGCTCTGAAGTAACAGAAGTTTCAATCGGCGGTTGCTCCGCTACAGGCCTTTGCGCATGAACCGGTTCAACATTAACAGAGTTGACAGACCTTGCCTGAGGAGTAATAACAAATGTCTCATTCAGCAGTTCCGTCAATGTATTCAGCTTTTCTTGCATCTGGTGAATATTCCGTTTGGCAACTATCCGCAATGCAGGGTTGCTATCAACGGAAATTGCTTGCACCAAGCATTTCAATTCCTGAATGTCTAGTTCTATGTCGTTCAATAATGCTTGCATATATTTTGCCCGTCTGTATTAATGACGCAAATGTAGAAATAAATAATGAAAAAATGTCGGAAAGCAAACAAAATGATTACTTTTGCAACTAAATATAACGTTCTAAAGATGGTGTTATTTTCAGAAGATCATATACAAGAAACCAAGCGCAGAGGAAGGATTGAAGTCATTTGCGGTTCCATGTTCTCAGGAAAAACAGAAGAACTGATACGCCGTTTGAAACGTGCAAAGTTTGCCAAACAACGCGTCGAAATATACAAGCCTGCCATAGATACATGCTATTCGGAAGCCGATGTCGTATTCCACGACAGTCATTCCATCGCTTCCACACCGATAGATTCGTCAGCCAGCATCCTGCTGTTTACTTCAGAAATAGATGTAGTGGGCATTGACGAAACCCAATTCTTTGACACAGGATTGATCGATGTCTGCAATCAGCTTGCCAACAACGGCGTGCGAGTTATCGTTGCCGGGCTGGATATGGATTTCCGCGGTGCTCCTTTCGGACCGATGCCGGGACTTTGTGCCATTGCCGACGAAGTGTCCAAGGTACATGCCATTTGCGTAAAATGCGGTCAACTCGCCTCGTTCTCCCACCATACCGTAAAGAACGACAAGCAGGTATTACTGGGCGAAACCGCAGAATATGAACCCCTATGCAGAGAATGCTATTCACAAGCTATAAAAGAAGATCAAGGAGCATCTGATAATTAGTCATTTAATTATAGAAGTCTATGGAACGTAAGAAGATAACATTTGACAGTTTTATACGCGGTGTCATTCTCGGTGCCATCATCATCGGCATACTGATGCTTTTCAAACGTTTAAGCAGCGTCCTGTTACCTTTCTTCATAGCCTGGCTGATTGCTTATCTGATATATCCTCTAGTAACCTTCTTCCAGTATAAACTGAGACTCAAATATAGGATTGCTTCCATATTCTGCGCTTTACTTACTTACTAATTGTAGGGGCAGCCGCTTTTTACCTTTTAGTCCCCCCTATGATACAAGAGTCCGGCAAGGTGAAGGACTTGATAGTGGAATATTTCTCCAACGGAACTCATAACAGCAATGTACCCCAAAAT
This sequence comes from Bacteroides sp., assembly GCA_021203515.1. Lineage (GTDB taxonomy): Bacteria > Bacteroidota > Bacteroidia > Bacteroidales > Bacteroidaceae > Bacteroides. The sequence continues at coordinate 4,814 of JAJQAY010000031.1, forward strand.
ATTTCCGAATTTCTACGAGAAAATATTGACGCACAATTTATCACCGATTTATTTAATAAAGACAACCTGGCGGATGCCTTGAAAGAAGCCGTACCCCGCCTTTGGTCTCTGCTGTCCGACTCTATTGATTTGCTATTCAGCGTTTTACAGTCTTCATTATTCTCTTATATGTAATCTTCATTCTATTGGATTATGAAAGTATTGCAGAAGGCTGGACTCACCTTGTCCCTATAAAGCACCGTCCTTTCGTTGTCGGACTGTTGAACGATGTAAAAGACGGCATGAACCGGCATTTCCGTGGACAAGCCTTTGTGACACTATGTGTAGGGATTTTATTTAGCATCGGATTTCTGATAATAGACTTTCCATTAGCCATTGGCTTGGGATTATTCATCGGTGCGCTGAACATGGTTCCCTATTTACAGGTTTTAGGATTTATCCCCACTATTATGCTAGCCATTTTAAAAGCTGCCGATACCGGTGGTAACTTCTGGATAATCATCGCTTCGGCTGCTGCCGTCTTCATCGTCGTACAAGCTATCCAGGATGGTATCATTGTACCCCGCGTCATGGGAAAAATTACAGGACTGAATCCGGCAATCATCCTATTATCCTTATCCATCTGGGGATCATTAATGGGCATGTTGGGAATGATTATCGCACTTCCTCTCACCACCCTGATGCTGTCCTATTATCAACGTTTCATTATTAACAGAGAAAATTTTTATAAGACAGAACCTACTGATAATCAAATAAGAGCAAACGACAAGGAAGAATAGTGCAAACTTTTCTCTTCATTGTTCTTGTTTTTTCCAGAAAAGTATCTATCTTTGCACCCGCTTAACAGCAATAAGGTCTGAATCGCTAGCTCAGCAGGTAGAGCACAACACTTTTAATGTTGGGGTCTTGGGTTCGAGCCCCAAGCGGTTCACAGATTAGAACAATGAGGATATCCATCAACGGATATCCTCATTATTTTTACATACTAAGTATAGGCTGCTCTCCAATTAAATATATTGTCATAAAGTTGCACAACATCATGACATTACATATATTTGCGCATTATTCATGCAAACTCAAACAAACTATGTCCAAGCCCCTTCTTTCGTCACTATTTATGTGTTGCAGCATTATTTTGCTGACGAGTTGCTTCGAGAAACATAATATATATGAAAAGATTCCTAAAGACCAATTCTTTGACTTTAGCCTTGAACAGGAAATTACAATCAATATTGACTATGTTTTCCCTCAACAAAATTATGTTGTGCTGTTTGAGGTATACGATCAGAACCCGACCGAGGTAAATGAAGACAAAACAGTCGTAAAGAAGGAGATCGAACCTATCTACCGAGCAGCCACAGATGGTAAAGGAAAGTTCAACGGTAAAATAACGATCCCTTCCGCCCTGTCTGAAGTATGGCTTTATTCCGAATATCCCGGAACACTTTCTCCGATAAAACTAGAAATAACCAACAATGCCGTTGAGTTTAACCAAAATAATTTTGTTAAGGTGCAGAAAGCCCAAACGCGGGCACTGACTTCCAACAAGCATAACTATCCCGATGACTGGAAACTCTTAGGCGATTGGGACCAATACGGAACTCCCGATTATTTGTTACCGGAATTACAGATGCCATCGGCAAGCACTCTATATACTATTAATGACATTTTTGTCAAATTCTACAAGACTCCTCTACAAGAAAGACATGAAGAATTCTTCACCGGACAGCCTTCGGCCGATGTCAAAATCATCAAACCCACTAAAGTCAATTTAACTTTTATCTGTAGTACTGCGGGCATGAACAATGTTGTCGGGTATTTTACTTATCCGACAAACAATCCCCCTACGGATGCAAGCCAAATCACAAAAATACTTGCTTACCCCAGTGCAACCCACTACACAAGAGTTGTGAATAACGTTCAGACGCGAGGTGCTTTGTTGTCAGGTCGACAAATACAGTTAAAATACTGGGACGGAAAGCAGTTCCTCGATGAATTTCCAGCCGGCATCAGCATTGGCTGGTTTCTGGAAGCAGGTGTTTTCCAACCTAATGGAGATATTTCGTCCAAAGGATTTGCAAAATGTAGATATTCATTATCGTACCTAAATGACGATAATGTCCAACGTACGGTATCATTACGCGACCCGAAAACTGACCGCATTGTGGCTATCGCTTTCGAGGACAACATAGACTTGCGCTACAATGACGCCACTTTCTATCTGGGAATAGAGGAAAGCGGTGCCATCGACCCGTCTACCCCCCTCATTACCGGATAATGACGACGCGCCCAAAAACGAAGAGAACCACACTACTTATTACGGCACTTTGGCCTACGAAGACCTTTGGACTGCAATGGGAGACTATGACATGAACGATGTCATGGTAGACTATAATTGTAAAGTGTATAAGCAGATTATCGGCAACAAAGTGTACAAGATTGTAGATGAATTCACGCCACGTCATAAAGGAGGCGTTCTCCATTCAGGCTTCGGGTATCAGTTGCACAATATTGCTCCTGACGATGTGCGCAAAATCACCGTCGAAGCTGACGGACTAACCTCCAAATACATGGAAGGCCAAATGCTGGAACCGGGGCAATCCCATCCCACTATTATACTATTCGATGACCTTTCCGAAGCATTATTAGGAAAGACAATCAAAGTAACCGCCGAACTATCCGATGTTTCAAGTGCAAACATAGTTCCACCTTACAATCCATTCATATTCACCCATTCCGAAGAAGGAAGAGGAAAGGAGGTACATCTACCCATGTACCCTCCTACCGACAAAGCCGATTTGAGTTTATTCGGTACCGGCAGAGACGGTTCCCGCCCCGAAGAAGAGATGTATTACGTGACGGCCGTTTGGTGTAATCAATATCCATACGCCTTAAACATGATTAAAGTTAAGGACTTCCCTATTCCGGAAGAGGGGGTACGGATAGACGTATCCTATCCCAAGTTCCGAAACTGGGTAGAAAGCAAAGGAACTGAAGATAAAGACTGGTATAAGCATCCTGCACAGTAAATAATACTACTGCTTGGCGATAGCCCTAACAACCTCCACGAATCGTTCCGGTTCCTCAAGGTCGGGAGAATGAGCAGATTCCTCAAAAGTATAGAAGGCTTTTTCGGGAGCATCGATAGAGTCTAAATACTCTTTTGCCAGTTGATAGGAAACCTGATAATCATACTTACCCTAAAGGATATAAACCGGGATTTCAAAATGAGTAGAAGATCTGAAAAGGTCATTTTCTATAATCTGGTGAAACATATCGAGCGAGAGCAATGACCCGCGCAAGAAGTTCAGCTTTTCGTTGAAAGTATATCCTCGGTAGTAGAAGAGATCTTTGGCTACACTCAACATCGGCATATCCTTATGCTTAATCCCTACCCCGTATTTGTTCATAGCGTTTGTACGGACGCTCAGAAGGTAATCGTTTGAAGGAAAGTCGGGAGCATTCTTGTCGTATGTCTCCAATGCCTGCACTGTTTTCATATCACCCGCTTTGCCAGCCTCACCCATGAGATAATCGTAGGCCAACCGTTCCGATTTCAATTGATTGCACACCTGTCCGATGCCGATGTAAGCATAATATCGTTCCGGATACTTCTCAATAGTTTTGATACCCAGATACGAGCCCCACGAATGTCCCACCAGATAAACCTTGTCCACTCCAAACCAGCTTCGCAGCGAGTCGGTCATCTGGCAAGCATCCTCCACAAATTGCTCCGGAGTCATCGTTGCCGGGTCAATATCAGGGCTGAACGACATACACGCGCCCCGTTGCTCCCAATAGCAGACAGTGAAGTGTTTTTCCAGTTCGGTATCTTTAATCATCGCTATTTCAGGACTCCCGGGACCACCATGCAGAAACAAAATGACCGGATTTCGTTCATCTTCTCCCCGGATGAAATATCCCTGCCTGACACCTCCGATTTCCGCCCAACCTTTCTTTGCTATCTTAGTTTCACCCTCCGGCGTGTTTCCACCGGATATCCATACTGACAACAGGAGTATCGCAACAAGTCCCACAAAAATGCCTATGACCCAAAGTATTACCTTAAAAATTCTTTTTACTGCTTTCATGTTTATGTTTATTAGGAGAGGATTATTAAATACGGATTAAGTATTGAAGAACAACGGCAAAGATATTAATTAAAGTGAGAACATGAAACGTATGAACTAACTTATCCGGCAGAGCGTTATATTCTTAATTAACTTAAAAGAGAATTTATCATGGAAAAGAACTTAATTCATAGTAATGAATTGCATTTCATAGATAAGAAACGCATTCATCAGGCAGTAGAGAAAATGGTTGAGTCATTAGACCTTGCTGCCGGTTCCACTACGGGCTTCAACCTATATGCAGTAGTAGAAAGCTACTTCACAGATTTAGAGAAAAGAAGAGAAATAAACCGTTTGCTGAAATTGGAGCAAAACACTTGCGAGGAAATAGAAGAAGAATTAGGAGTTTACGAGTATTAGACATTTAGGTATAACCAGGAAGACGCCTGCCTTCCTCCTGTACCTCTCCAATCATCGTTGCACAAGATGCCATCTTGTACAACATAAGATGCCAACTTGTGTTGTACAAGATGGCATCTTGTGCAACGATGGCCTAGGGACATCGCATCGAAGGTTACTTTAAAAGAGTTCTTCCGCAATAGGATGATAGGGTGGTAAGGTGATAGGGTGATAAGGTGATAGGGTGGTAGTGGGATGTTACTCTGACAGCTGCGTTATCACGTTATCGTCTTATCACGTTATCACCCTACCACCCTATCACCGTTATTTATGCCTGATGTACCGTTAACTGCGGGAACGGGAAGCCGATACCTTCTTCATTGAATACGGAATAAATCGTCTTGTTCATATCGAAATAAACGCCCCAGTAGTCCGCACTCTTCACCCACACGCGAATAACGACATTCACACTGCTGGCATCCAGCGCATGAATGGCGACGAAAGGTGCCGGTGTATCCAACACACGGCTGTCGGCAGCAAGGATGCGACGCACCGTACTTTCCACTTTATCATAATTCTCACCGTATTCCACTCCTATAATCCACTCAATCCGGCGGGTGTCTTCACGACTATAATTAGTAACCGTACCGCTGCTCAACGCACCGTTAGGAACATAGATTACCTTGTTATCCGCGGTAGTAAGAATGGTGTGGAAGATTTGGATTTCGCGCACCGTGCCCGACACGCCTTGACTATCAATCCAGTCGCCCACCTTGAAGGGGCGAAATATCAGCACGATGAGCCCGCCTGCAAAGTTCTGCAAGTTTCCGGAAAGCGCCATACCGATAGCCACACCGGCAGATGCCAGCAGGGCAGCAAACGAAGTAGTCTCCACTCCCAGCTTACCGATGACGGCAATAATCAATAAAATATTCAGCAGGATGTTAGTCAGACTCTTTATAAAAGTCTGCACGCCGGTATCAATGTCTCTCTTTGACAAAACACGGAAAAGAATTTTCTTGATAAAAGAAATAAGAAAACGTCCCACCACAAAGATAATGATAGCACCGATAATGCGACCGCCGGCACTCACGCTCCAGTCTATCAGTTGTTGAATAAGTATCTGAATTTTGCTGAAACCGTCCTCAGCAACCGTTCCGGCGAACATCGCCACTAATGAAAATGATAGCATAATAGTTTTATATTTAATTGATTAATAGCTGCAAAATTAACAAATAAATCTACTTTTTCGGCTACTTTGCTTGTGACTTTCAGCTAAAAGCCATAATTTTGCCCCCAATTCCAAGGAAGGGGTGCCTCAATATGACGGGCTGAGAACATACCCATAGACCTGATCCGGGTAATGCCGGCGGAGGAAAACAAAAAAATAGCAAATGAAAAAGTATGCAGTAGTAGCTTGCCTATTGGGGGCAGCACTAAGTGTCTGTGCGCAGACCAAAGAGAAGGACAGCCTGCGGGTGATAAACCTGCAAGAAGTAGAGGTGATTTCCACACGCGCTACGGGAACTACCCCCGTGGCATTCACCAACATCAGTAAAGAACAACTTAAAAAGCAGAACTTCGGCCAAGACTTGCCATACTTGGTGAGTATGACTCCGTCTGCCATCACCACCAGCGATGCCGGAGCAGGTATAGGATACACCACGTTGAGGGTGCGCGGCACGGACGGCACGCGCATCAACGTCACTGCCAACGGTATTCCCATCAACGATGCCGAAAGTCATACTGTGTTCTGGGTAAACCTGCCAGACTTTGCATCTTCCGTAAAGGACATGCAGATGCAACGCGGAGCGGGAACTTCCACCAACGGTGCGGGTGCTTTCGGAGCCAACATCAACATGCAGACGGGCGATTTCTCCTTGAAGCCGTATGCCGAACTGAACGGTTCGTACGGTTCGTTCAATACCCATAAAGAGACGGTAAAAGTAGGGACAGGATTGATTGACGGACATTGGTCGTTCGACGCCCGCCTCTCCAACATCAGTTCGGACGGTTACCTCAACCGTGCATCGGTGGGGCTGAACTCGTATTATCTGCAAGGCGGATATTATGACGACAACACTTCCGTCAAGCTGATTACCTTTGGCGGCAAAGAGCGCACCTACCATGCCTGGAACTATGCCACCAAGGCGCAGATGGAAGCATTCGGACGTCGCTTCAACTCTTGTGGATACATGTATGTTGCCGACAAAAGCGGGAATATGCACCAACCGGAAATTGACTACGATTATGGCATTGAAGAGGCAAAGCAACTTATAAAAGACGGGGGAACATTCCACTATTATGACGACCAGACCGATAATTATGTGCAGAAGAACTACCATCTATTGATAAATCATAATTTCACCCGCCAATGGGGACTGAACGTAGGCTTGCACTACACCAAGGGAGACGGTTACTATCAAGAATACAAACTAAACCGCAAACTGATAGAGTATGGCCTGACTCCCTATGAACATGAAGGAGAAACCGTGAAGAAGAGCGACCTCATCCGCAAGAAAGCAATGGACAACTGGTTCGGTGGCGGCATCTTCTCCGTGAACTACAGCGGAGACCGCCTGCACGCATCCTTGGGCGGCAGCATGAACCGCTACGACGGCGACCACTTCGGCAAGGTGCTTTGGATAAAGAACTACCTCGGCAACCTCAACCCCGACCGCGACTACTATCGCAACAACGCCACCAAGAACGACGGGAACGTTTACCTGAAAGCCAACTACCAACTGAGCAACACCCTCAGCGCATATGCCGACCTGCAATATCGCCACATTTCCTACAAGATGTACGGACAGAACGACAAGTGGAACAGCGTCACCAACGACGGCCTGCAACAACTCGCCATCCACGAGAAGTTCGACTTCTTCAACCCGAAGGCCGGACTGTCCTGGCAAATCAATGCCAACAACCGTCTGTACGGTTCGTTCAGCGTGGCACATAAAGAGCCTACGCGCAACAACTACACGGACGGAAAGTTTGACGAGCACCCCACGGCAGAGCGTTTGTTCGACTACGAACTTGGTTATACTTTCTCCAACTCATGGCTGAACCTGGGCGCCAACCTCTACTATATGGACTACAAAGACCAACTGGTGCTGACCGGAGAGTTGAACGAAATAGGCGAGGCAGTAGCTGCCAACGTGCCCGACAGCTACCGCATGGGCATCGAACTGATGGCAGGACTGAGACTGCCCTGCGGATTTCAATGGGACATCAATGCCACGCTGAGCCGCAACCGCATCAAAGACTTCGTAGAAACCATCTACGGCTATGACGACGACTGGAACGAATTGCCTGCCGTACAAATCAATCACGGCACTACTCACATTGCATTCTCTCCGGATTTCATCCTGAACAACCGCTTCGGTTATACATACAAGGGACTGGATGTTTCGCTGCAATCGCAATATGTGGGCAAGCAGTACATGAGCAATATGGACATTGAAGACTATCGCCTCGATGCTTATTTCGTGAGCAACCTGGATTTGGCATATACTTTCAAACTGCCGAAGTTCAAGTCCATTACTGTGGGATGCACCATCTATAACCTCTTCAACGAAGAGTATGAAAACAACGGTTGGGCAGCCAGCAGCTATAGCAATTCGCCGCAAAACCGAAAGAATGATGCTGGTTATGCCGCACAAGCCGGGACGAATGTATTGGGACATATCTCGATGAACTTTTAAATGAAGAATGAGGAATGAAGAATGAAGAATTACCATGCGGCGTAATAGCGCAGCCAAATTCTTCATTCTTCATTCCTCATTCTTCATTCTCAATTACCAATTATCAATTAAACAAATGAAACAAACCCTTGAAATCATAGGAGCCTTCGTCGGCCTCATCTACCTCTGGCTGGAATACCGCGCAAGCATCTACCTCTGGATGGCGGGTATCATCATGCCTGCCATCTATATCTTTGTTTACTACTACGCGGGACTATATGCCGACTTCGGCATCAATATCTATTACTTGGGCGCTGCCATCTACGGCTGGATGATGTGGAAATACGGCAGCTTCCTGCGCCGGAAGATTTTGCGGAAGAAAGCCTCCGGTGAAGAAACACAAGAGTTGCCCATCACGCGGATGCCGTTGCGCTATCTGTTCCCTCTTGTTGCCGTATTTGCTATCGCCCTGCTGGGCATTGCATGGATATTGATAAACTTCACCGACGGCAATGTGCCTTGGATGGACTCATTTACTACCGCACTAAGCATCGTCGGCATGTGGATGCTGGCACGAAAATATGTAGAGCAGTGGTGGGCGTGGATTTTGGTAGATGCCGTCAGCACCGGACTGTACATATACAAAGGGCTTGAATTTACTGCCGCCTTATACGGCATTTACACAATAATCGCTATCTTTGGCTACTTAAAATGGAAGACGTTGATGAATATTGGTGATTAGTGATTAACGATTAGTGATTGGTGATGGAAGAAGATAAGAAGTTTGATGCTCCCTGCGATGAAATAGAGGCTGTTGTTTTGGCCAACGGCGAATACCCCACGCATCCCCTGCCCTTGCAGATTTTACAGAAAGCACCCTACGTGGTTTGTTGCGACGGCGGTGCGGACGAATATATTCGTCAGGGACATCTACCCGACCTCATCATCGGCGACGGAGACTCCCTGAGCGAAGAGAACCGGAAGAAATACTGGCATCTGCTTCACCGCATCACCGAACAAGACACCAACGACCAGACCAAGGCCGTCAACTACCTGCTGTCGAAGGGTAAACACCGCATCGCCATCACCGGAGCCACCGGCAAACGTGAAGACCACACACTGGGCAATATCAGTCTGCTCATCGACTACATGCGTGCCGGAGCCGATGTACGCACCTATACCGATTACGGCATCTTCATCCCCTGCCAAGGCACGCGCACCTTTCCCTGCCAACCGGGGCAACAAGTATCCATCATCAACTTCACCGCCCACGGACTGCGCGGTCATGGCCTGGTATATCCCCTCAGCGACTTCACCAACTGGTGGCAAGGCACGCTCAACGAATGCACCGGCACGGAGTTTACGATTGAAGCCGAAGGGGGATATCTGATATTTTTAAGTATCAGGTATTAAGTATTAGGTATTAAGTATTAGGTATTAGGTATTAGGTATTAACCATGCGGCATCATTGCGCAGCCTAATACTTAATACCTAATACTTAATACCTAATCTCTCTTCCTTTCCGCCACTTCTACAAAGTACACACTGACGCAAATCATAGCAATGGCAATGGCTTGCGGCCAACTGAAACGGTCTTGCCCCAAAGAAAGGGACACAATGGTAGTCTCTACCAATATCAGATAACTGTACATGGCAACAACAGTGGTTTTCAGATACTTCAAGCCGATGGGAACAAGGAAATAACTGAGGAAAGTAGGAAAGATAAGTATGAATGCCAGCACCGCCCACGGTGTCCAATGCCACTCTCCGCGCCAAGCGTCTGCAAACATCGGCGCATCCCAGCCTACAATCGTCGAAACAATCAACCCCGAGATAGCCGCACCGCCAAAGATATACTTCATCATCGTCACCACTCCCACCTCTTCGAGTAACTTCTTGCTTACAATCAGATAGATGGCAAAGACCAGCGAACTAGCCATACAAAGCACATTTCCCGTGAAAGCATCGTGCGCCAGGTCGTCGCTCCCCTGCGTAAGGATGCACAGCAACGCACCGCCAAAGCCTAAGGCAATACCCACAATCTTCATCACCGTAGCCTTCTCGTGCAAGAAAAAGACGGAAATAAGAAATACCCAGATGGGCTGCATGGAGTTGAATATCGCACTGAAAAACCGGAGTCGTCTTGCTGATGCCCAGCAAATAGCAGAACATAAACCCGTAGAGTCCGAACGCTCCCAGACAAAACAGTCCGGTGCGCTGTCTCTTCGTGACGGGCGCTTCCTTCACAAACCAGCTCGTAACCCAAAACGCCAGGGCTGCAAACAAACAGCGCACGGTGACACCCGTCAACGCGCCCATCCATAAGGGCAGCAGGTACTTCAATCCGTTCATATTCAGGCCCGCCATGATGCGCGATGCAACCATACTGAAATTGGCTTCCAGTTTCTTATCTTTCATGAGGTTGTTTTTTATTGCTCAAACAATTCGTAACTTTGAAATGTTTTTAGAGAAACTGGAAATTAGACTATGGGGAAAGAAGAACAAAAACAGTCGCCGAAACAAGCGAAACAAATCCTCGTATTCTCCACCCGCTTGCGTCACGAAATCCGGCAGGCCTGCCGGCAACTGGAACAAGGAGAAGGACAAGAGGAAGTAACCATCAACAAGGAGGTAGACGTATGGCTAAACAACTGAACTGGTCGCCGCTCGCCAAAGAAGAGCTGAAGAGCCTATTGCTGTCTTCACAACAAAAAAGCGGTGGCAGGCAGCAGGGCAGAATACTGTACAGGCTGTTTCAAAACGCCCTCCACCGTGTCACCCTGAACCCGTTCATCGGCCAAGCCACCGAAGCCGACAACATACGATACGTCACTCCCCATCCTGACTATACCCTTTTCTATCGGCACAGTCTCCAGAAGATTGACGTCCTTGTCATTTGGCACAATCAGTATAAAGCGGGAACCATAAAGACAGTAACCAAAGAGGACTAAAAGCGAGGTGAAGATGCAAATCTTGTCAAGAGCAGATTTATGTATTATTAACCTTGCCCTCCATGCAGCGCCTTCAAAGAGAAGATGCGAAAGCAAAAAACAGATGGTCTGTTTGCTCCGAATACATCATCTGTTGCCTTCAACGCATGATGCATTTGCTCCGAACATATCATGTGTTTCCTCCGAGGAAACATTTCCAACCACACAGCTCATCGTCTGAAACCGCGCAGCTTAACGGCCGAAACCACGTTCATTTCGGTTGTTGAGCTGCGTGGTTTCAGTTACTCAGCCTTGTACTTTAGGACACTAAAGTGCATGGTTTAGGATGCTAAAGTGCCACTTTAGAGATGGAAGGGAAGGAAGAAACAAAAAAAACGGAGAAGCGATGCCTCTCCGTTTATGCTAATTTAAAATCGAATCTGAGTTAAGATTACAGTTACAAATATACGACATCCGAAAGGCGATGTCAAGTATTTCTGCACTTTTCTTACTGCACAACCCTTTTCTTTATATCTCCATCAGATACTTTTTGAAGTCTGCAAAATCTTTCGACATCGGCAGGCTCTTCTTCTCGCCACGCATAAATGCTTGCAACTTCTCCGGTATCTCTACAGCTTCACCGATTATCTTCTCTACCGTATCTTTGAACTTGGCCGGATGAGCCGTTTCGAGGAACACACCCGTTTCATCGGGTTTCAGTCCCTCTTGCAGGGCACGGAAACCGCAAGCACCGTGCGGGTCGAGCAGATAGTGTTCGTTCTTCCAAATCTCCTTCATCGTCTCGGCAATCTGTTCGTCGTTGTAGGTAGCACCGCTGATGTCGGCGGAGATAGCCTCATGGCTGCCTCCGTAAAGGTCGAGCACACGGGCAAAGTTGCTCGGGTCGCCCACGTCCATTGCGTTGGCAATGGTAGCGATGCTGGGCCGCGGTGTGTAGACACCCGTCTGCAAGTACTGATAGAATATGTCATTGCGGTTATTGGACGCGATGAAACGCTTTACCGGCAATCCCATGCGCTTGCCGAAAAGCCCGGCAGTGATGTTGCCGAAGTTGCCGCTGGGCACGCAGATAACGGCATTATCCGCTTTGCCCGCACGTTTCAGTTGGGCATACGCATAGAAATAGTAGAAAGCCTGCGGCAGGAAGCGGGCCACATTAATGGAGTTGGCGCTGGTGAGTTGCAGATGTTCATTCAGTTCCTTATCCATGAAAGCGGACTTCATCAAAGCCTGACAGTCGTCGAACGTGCCGTCTATCTCAAGGGCGGTGATATTCTGCCCCAGCGTAGTGAATTGCTTCTCTTGTATCTCGCTGACCTTTCCTTTCGGATAAAGCACGTAGACATGAATGCCTTCCACCCCAAGGAGACCGTTGGCTACGGCACTACCCGTATCACCGGAAGTAGCTACCAACACATTCACCCGCTTCTTGCCTTCTTTCTTGATGAAGTAGCCCAGCAGGCGTGCCATAAAGCGACCGCCCACATCCTTAAAGGCAAGTGTAGGCCCGTGAAACAGTTCGAGGGAGTAGATATTCTCCGTCATCTGCACCAACGGAACATCGAAACTCAACGTATCATATACAATCTGCTTCAATGTATCGGCCGGAACGTCTTCACCGAAGAAAGCATCGGCCACCCGGTAGGCTATCTCCTGAAAGCTAAGCGTGTCGATACTGTCGTAAAACTCCTGCGGAAGCGGCTTGATGGCATAGGGCATAAAGAGCCCCTTATCTGCTGCCAATCCCTTTGCTACGGCTTCTTCAAGAGTCGCTTCGGAGGCTTGTTTGTTTGTACTGTAATATTTCATTGTGATATGTTTTTTTCACCACAGATTACACAGATTAACACAGATTTATCTCTTTGATTTTTTAATCCGTGTTAATCTGTGTAATCCGTGGTGGAACTCATAAATTCGTTAATAAACTCATCTTCTTTCAGTAACCCGTAACTACCGTTGCAGGCGGCCACTTCATCGAAGGTTTGCACCTCGTCGGGCACGATGCCCGGATACCAGATAAAGAATGGAACGGGTTCGTTGGTGTGTGTGCGAAGTTCGCAGGGGGTTGGATGGTCGGGCAATACGGCAATGGCAACGGACTCGTCCCAATCTTTCACCGCCTCATAAATAGGGCCTACGGCACGGCTATCCAGATTTTCGATAGTCCGAAGTTTCAAAGGCACATCGCCTTCGTGGCCCGCCTCATCGCTTGCTTCGATATGCAGATAGACGAAATCATCCGTCTTCAACGCATCGAGGGCGGCGGCAACCTTATTTTCATAGTTAGTATCGTAGAGTCCGGTAGCACCTTCCACCGTCAGGCGGCGCAATCCGTCATAGTAGCCGATGCCGTTTATCAGGTCTACGGCAGAGATAACAGCGCCCTTCTTCACTTGCGGGAATTTATCGGAAAGCCGTTCCATTTGCGGACGATAGCCGGGACTCCAGGGCCAAATGCTATTGGCAGGGTCTTTTCCTTCGTCCATGCGCTTCTTGTTGACCGGATGGTCTTTCAGCAACTCCTGCGAACGCATAATCAGGTCGTTTATCAGGTCAGCAGTCTGCCGGGGAGTTAAGTCCGCCTGCCCTTCGGGAACAGCGATGTTCTCCGTGCCGGGCATCGGCTTCACCATCAACGGACGGAAAGGTTTCAGCGGAACATCATGCGGAGGCGTGCAGTCAATGCGCTTATCACCGCCTTTAATCACCAACAGATGGCGATATTGCACGCCCGTATAGAAACGCACACGTTCGTCGCCCAACTGCTCTTGCAGATATTTCATCAGCACATCGGCCTCTTCGGTCGTGATGTGTCCGGCGGAATGGTTCTTTATATCATCTCCTTCAATACAAATAATATTGCATCGCATCGCCATTTCACCCGGCTTCAGGTCCACTCCGATGCTTGCGGCTTCCAAAGGACCGCGACCTTCGTACACTTTCGGCAGGTTATAGCCCAGCACGGACATATTCGCCACCTCGCTGCCCGGATGGAAACCTTCGGCAACCGTCTGCAAGCGTCCCACGCGCCCCATGCTTGCCAGCTTGTCCATGTACGGCGTCCTGGCATACTGCATCAGCGTCTTACCGCCCAATGACTTCACCGGCCAGTCGGCCATGCCGTCACCTAATATAATAATGTGCTTCATTTCTCTTGAATTAAACGTTCGCAATACTCATAATATCCGCAAATGCCCCTGCCGCCGTCACACCTGCACCGGCACCGTAACCTTGTATCATCATCGGATATTCTTTATAGCGCTCCGTTGTCAGCAAGATGATGTTATTGCTGCCCTCCAAACCGTAGAACGGGTGACTGGCACCTACTTCCTGCAAACCGACGGATGCTTTGCCGTTCTCCAGCTTGGCTACGAAACGCCAATGTTTGTTTTCGGCTTCGAGCACCTTGCGGCGTGCTTCAAAGTCGTCATCAAGGCTCGGCACTTTTTTCCAGAAGTCGTCCAGCGAACCTTCAAAGAAATCATCGGGCACAAAGAGGTTCTTCTCCACATCGCTCTGCTCCAGACGATAACCTGCTTCGCGTGCCAGGATTACCAACTTGCGGATAACATCCTTTCCACTAAGGTCTATGCGTGGATCCGGTTCGGAGTAGCGTTCTTCCTGCGCCATCTTGATGGTCTTGCTAAAAGGAATATCAGCGCTGATTTTATTGAAGATGTAATTCAGCGTACCACTCAGCACGGCTTCAATCTTCAATATCTTGTCACCGCTATGGATAAGGTCGTTAATCGTATTGATGATAGGAAGTCCGGCTCCCACATTCGTTTCAAACAGATACTTCACACCGCGCTGACGGGCTATCTGCTTCAACTCGCGATAGTTCTCGTATTCCGAAGAAGCGGCAATCTTGTTGGCGGCCACTACGGATACGTTGTGTTGCAACAAGTCTTTATACAGGGATGCCACGCCCGCACTTGCCGTACAGTCCACAAACACGGAGTTGAAGATATTCATTCCTACGATTTCATTGCGCAGTGTTTCCAGCGAACTGTCCTTGCCTTTCTCTTTCAGTTCTTCGCGGAAGCGTCCCAAGTCGAAACCGTCACGGCTGAACATGGCACGGTCGGCATCGGCAATACCCACTACATTTAGTTGCAAGCCATTCTCCTGCATCAACTTCTGGCGCTGGCTGTGGATTTGCTCTATCAGGCTGCCGCCCACCGTTCCAATTCCACAAATAAAGAGGTTCAGCACCTGATATTCGGACAAGAAGAATGAATCGTGAATAACGTTCAGTGACTTACGCAACGACTTACTATCGACTACAAACGAGATGTTCGTCTCCGAAGCACCCTGCGCACACGCAATCACATTAATACCGTTCCGTCCCAGCGTACCGAACAGCTTTCCAGCAATACCCGGCGTATGCTTCATGTTCTCACCGACGATAGCCACCGTAGCCAGATTCTTTTCTGCCTGAATGGGTGAAATCTCTCCCATTTCTATCTCTTTGGCAAACTCTTCGTTCAGCACTTCGCAAGCCAAGTCAGCATCGGCATTGCGCACACCGATAGAAGTAGAGTTCTCTGAAGACGCCTGCGACACGAGGAATACACTGATACCGTTCTTTGCCAACACCTTGAAGATGCGGTAGTTCACACCGATAACACCTACCATACCGAGACCTTGCACGGTAATCAGGCTCGTATCGTTAATGGAGGAGATACCTTTAATCGCCTTGCTCTGCGGATTGGAAATCTCTTGTTTGATAACCGTTCCCGCGCCTTCGGGATTGAACGTATTCTTTATTAAGATAGGTATGTTCTTGTGATAAACCGGATAAATCGTCGGCGGATAAACCACCTTCGCACCGAAGTTACAAAGTTCGGTAGCTTCCACATAGCTCAACTCACTGATAGTATACGCCGTAGAAATCACGCGCGGGTCGGCAGTCATAAACCCGTTCACGTCCGTCCAGATTTCCAGACTGTCTGCATTCAGCGCAGCAGCAATGATGGCCGCCGTATAATCGGAACCGCCCCTGCCCAGGTTGGTGACTTCGCCCGTAGTCTTATCCGTAGAGGTAAAACCCGGAACCAATGCCCGCCGGGGCAACTTGCCGAACGTTTCGCGCACCAATGAGTTGGTCAATTCCGTATCCAGCACATGCTTGGAGTGCTTCTTCTCCGTCTTGATGAACTTGCGGGAGTCAAACCATTCCGCCCCCGTCAACTGTGCGGCAATGATGGATGAAAGACGCTCGCCATAACTGACAATCGTATCGGAAGTCTTCAGCGAAAGGTCTTTTATCAAATAGATACCTTGAAAAATGTCTTTCAGTTCATTGAGCAACTCACCCACCTGACGTTGCAGCTTCACTTGTTCTTCGCCGGCAGGAATTACTTCCTTTATCATTTTCACATGGCGATAAACGATTTCGCGGAACTCATTCTCATAGGAAGCGTCACCGGCTGCCGCCATCTTCGAGGTGTTAATCAGCTTGTCCGTAATGCCGCCCAACGCGGACACTACCACAATCACCGGTTCGTTCACTGCTTCTACAATTCTCTTGACACTCAAAATGCTGCTTGCGGTTCCTACGGACGAACCGCCAAACTTTAATACTTTCATTTATGGTATGTTTATATTATTACTATATTTAGGAGTTAGAGGAATTTAAGGAGTTATCATTCGCTCCGTTCATTCAGGAGTTAAAGCCGATAGCTTTAAAATCATTTCGCAGGGGTATTGGCTTTAACCCCTAAGTCCGTTTACGGACTGATGACTCCTTTAACTCCTGAACGAAGTGATAACTCCTTAAAAAAATCTGTTGAAAATGGTGTAACACGTAGAAACACAAATACTATCCCTTAACCCCTAAGGGTCATGGTGCACATGGATGTGACTGCATGTTGATAGTACTTGTTCATTCTCTTTTGTTTCTATCGTTTCTGATAAGTGTTGCAAAAGTAACAATAAAAACATTCAATCTATCACTTTTTGTGACTTTTTTTGCGATAAAAATATAGGAAGCCTCTGCAAAGGGTGGAAATATGCACATGTAGAAACTTACATATTCACACTTTTAGAGCCTATACAATGCAAAATCAAACATGGTTTTCTATCATTTTGTTATCAAATTCAAGATATATCACTATATTTGCATTGAATTTATGTAAGAGTTATGAGTATGGCCCCTGATGAAACTTCCGTTTTGCTAATATACACCGGTGGAACTATCGGAATGATAGAGAATGCCGAAACCGGTGCATTGGAGAACTTCAATTTTGAACAACTACAGAAACACGTCCCCGAACTTCAGAAGTTTGCATTCCGCATCGACACTTACCAGTTCGACCCACCGATGGACTCTTCGGATATGGACCCGGATGCCTGGCGCAAACTCGTGCGTATCATCAGCGATAATTACGACCAATACACAGGTTTCGTCATTCTTCATGGCACTGATACAATGGCGTATACCGCTTCCGCCCTCAGCTTCATGCTCGAAGGACTGAACAAGCCCGTCATTCTTACCGGCTCGCAGCTTCCCATCGGTGTGCTCCGCACCGACGGCAAGGAAAATCTGCTGACCAGTATCGAGATTGCCACCGCTTGCCATTCCAACGGTCGTCCTCACGGACGCCCCATTGTGCCCGAAGTCTGCATCTTCTTCGAAAACCACTTGATGCGCGGCAACCGCACTACCAAGATAAATGCCGAAAACTTCAACGCATTCCGTTCGTTCAACTATCCGGTACTTGCTTCGGCAGGTATACATATTAAATTTAATAACGTGCAAATCCACGTAAGCGGGCGGGATAAATTGACTCCCCATTACCTGCTTGATACCAACATCGCCGTACTGAAACTCTTTCCGGGTATTCAAGAGAATGTCGTGGACGCCATTCTCTCTATCGAGGGGCTGAAAGCAGTTGTGCTTGAAACATACGGTTCGGGCAATGCACCCCGAAAAGAATGGCTCCTCCAACGCTTGCACGATGCATCCGAACAAGGCATTGTCATTGTCAACGTCACCCAGTGTAGTGCAGGCACGGTGGAAATGGAGCGCTACGAAACCGGCTATCGCCTGCTGCAAGCCGGTGTTGTCTGCGGATACGACAGCACAACAGAGTCTGCGGTTACAAAACTCATGTTCCTGCTAGGGCACAACTATTCTCCTGATGAAGTGCGCAGGCTGATGGGACGGTCTATTGCAGGGGAAATCACAGTGCAATAAGGCTTTGTGACATAAAAAGAGCCGCATATCAGTAACCCTGACAGCGGCTCTCCCCTTATCTACAAGTATAACGCATTACTTATATATCCATCTGCTTAAAAAGCCATCACTTTTCCGCCGATTACTCCCGCAATAGCACTTGCCACTGCAATAATTACTTTCAGGATTTTATCCCAAACAGAGACTTTAATACTCATAATCTTTCTAATTTTTAACTTTCAATTTTTAATTTACCCGAGTGGGTTCTCTTCCTGGTCATCATCACCGCCACCGGTGTTATCGCCACTATTGCCACCATCATCGGCACTTCCTTCCGATGCAGCCCCTGCGTATTTCACAAACTCCACACCTTCCAACAAGGCGCGAGTAGTGCCAATGGCTGCCGGACGTGTATATTCCGGAGTAAACTGGCAACGCAAAGCCGTTACCTGATTCGGGTTTACATCTTCCGGCTTGTTCACTCCTTTCCCACGTGTACGCGCTTTCATTGTAAACGTTCCCAAACCATTCAAGCGCACCGTGCGGCTATTCAGCAAATACGTTCTCATCGTCGTCATCAAGTTACGGATTACATTCTGCACATCACCCGGCGTCAATGAAGATTTCTCCGCAATATTCTCCGCCAACAACTGTGTGTCCACTGTTTTTCCCACTTTCTTCAAACTCAGATGCCAAGTCTTCACCCCATCTTTCGTCGCAATCTGCGACTGTCTTACATCATAAAATAAAGGCATAATTTTTCTCCTTCACATTTTAAATTAAACTTCTTTTCAATCCTCGTTTCGTTGATTAACGATGCAAAGGTGAGGATATGTACGGGCATAAACAAAGAAAACAGCCCGCTACAAGCTGTTTTCTGAGAATAGTTTGTAATACGCTGATTTTCTATCAATTATAAATCGGTCATTTCTCTATGATAATTATAGAAAAACAGCCGAAATCACTTTTAATAAGCAATTCCGGCTGCGCCTAAAACAAAATAACCGCTGTTATCTGTCGTTTATTCTTTCATGTCATTCTGAACTTGTCGAAGGATCTCTTCTCACGCAAACAACTAACGGTGCTCCAAGTTCCTCACACTCCACTACTTCAAGGAAACCATCCTGTTCCAGTTCAAAAATGACGGGATATACACGCAGTTTATCAGCGCCAGAATTTCTCAAAATATCTGCAACTTGAACCCCATCAAGAGAAAGGCTTATATAATCAATAATTCTTTGGGTATCAAGAACTTTATAATTCGCGTTCATACATCAATAAATAGCTTCATATTGTCGTGCTATAACTGCCCAGCGATAACGTTTCTGAGCTATTCTTTCCATATCTACAGCATTAGCTTTAAAGGAAGCATATGGAATATTTAATAACCCCACCAAATCTTCGACTGAAGAAAAATAATTCGCCTTTTGCTCTGTTGTTTCCCTATTATATACAACATCAAAAGCCAATATCGGCTTTTGGAAAAACATTGCTTCCACTAACGAAGGATTTGTTCCGCCTGCACTATGCCCATGTACATAAAATGAACAATGACTCCGCAGCACATTCAATATCTTCAAATCATATACAGACGAAAGCAAACGTATATTCTCACATTTACCATATTCATCAATCAACCTTTTGCCATACAAACTCCCATCCCAATTCCCCACGAAAACCAACTTCATTCCGGTTCTTTTAAAAGCTTCCAAAGTGATATGAACATTATTCTCCGGTTCTATTCGACAAACAGAAAAAGAATAGCCCTGACTATGTAGAGAATATTTCTCTAATATCTCGTTTTCAACATCCGAAATATCACACAATACATGATTACCTCCATAAGCAATCAATTCCGCCTTTTTGCCATATTCCTCCGCCACATAATCTAAAATTCCTTCATTATCTGCTACTATTACATCACCATACTTCACTGCCATCTTCTCGGAGAGCTTTAAGAAACGCCTCGTCCATTTTCCCCATTTATCACGTCGATGTTCCAAACCATCAATATTGATAACTAAACGTTTTCGAGAGAACAAGCGGTATACCGGAAGAAAGCAACAACCTGATACTCCCAAAACAAGGATTACATCGCTACTTCTTGTGGCTCTCAACAAAGAAAATATATCATATAGAATACTCTGACTTCCATTGGCATTCAATGGAATATACTTCAAATCAGCACCTTTATAAGATGTTTGCTTTTGAGAATAGCTTTTACTACTACAATAAACTATATAATGGATTTCTTCTGAGAAATTATCTCCAATAATATTCTCCACTAAAGACTCAAAACCGCCATAATTAGCAGGTACACCTACCGTGCCAATTATCGATATAACCTTCATCTTCTTATCTTTTTTATGAATCTAGCAGGATTACCAGCCCAAACTTCTCCACTTGGTATGTCACACGTTACTATTGAGCCAGCACCTATTACCGCATTATCACCTATAGTTACTGCTTTTACAATAATAGTATTCATACCAATAAATACACATTTCCCGATATAGATTTCTCCTAAATAAAATTTGGTATTTCAAGGAGAATAAAAATGAGATAAAATACAAGTTCCACTTGTAATGATACAACCGGACCCAATATGTATTAGCTCTGGATGCAAAGTATCAATGATGACATTAGTGCCAATGAACGATTTACCATCTATTTTTATTCCTGCCCACCTCAATATCTTACTGCGAAAATTTCCTGTAAAAATAGGAGATACAGACAATGTTAATAATAACTTTCTATATACTCTTAAAAAAGAATATATAGGAACTGCTATTTGCTTCCTTTTATCCATAACTAAAACCAAAGTGTTATTTATAAATCCTGCAGCTGTGTTCTGATAATATTTTTAAATAAGATTCTGCAATGTTATTCCAACTATATTTTTTTTAAAACTTTAGTTGCTATCTGCTTCAAGGCTGTTTCATTTTCTTTAGTTTTAGCTGGCAAAATCATCTTTGCTGATAAATCATCAATATTATCGGGAGAGAACATTGTAAAGCCCAATTCTTTAAAATCTTGCATAGCTGTCACATCAGCACATGTGACACGTTTATGTGTAATCGCGGCTTCTAAAGGAGGTATGCCAAAACCTTCTGCAAACGAAGGATATACAAAAAACAAGCAATTAGTATAAAGCATTTCTAGCTCCTCGTCTGACGGGACAGACAATATGATATGCTGCTTTATCACTTCTGGCAATGTTGCCATATAGACATCAAATTTCGGAACACATGCTGTTTTACGACCTGCCAAAATTAAATTTATACCATTCTTCCACAGTTCCGATTTAACAAAGGCTTTTATTAAACCTAAATGATTCTTACGTTCTTCTATCCTACTTACAAACAAGATGAAAGGAGAAGATAAAACTTTAGGTAATTTATTATTAACCCGTTTTTCACCCACGCCATTAGAAATAACAAATATTTCATCCTTTTTTATGCCATAATATTTAATAATTCTATTTTTAGAGTATTCAGATACCGTTAATAATAGCTCCGCACGATGAGCAGCCAATCTAATAAGAAAATTATATAGAACTTTATACTTCCAAGTAAAATATTGAGGATAATCTAAAAATAGAACATCGTGAATTGTTACTATTTCCTTACATTGTTTAAACAATGGGAGCATATATTGGAAATGAGCATAATCAATTTTATACTTCTTAATAAGAAAAGGTATATCGAAAGCTAATCTATAAAACTTATTCGTAGATTTATACTTCAAATAGGTAATATTAGAACTCACTCCGAACTCACTTGCTAAGTTGCAAACATCATTAGCCGCCATATAAAAATGAATATTGGGTGCTTTTTTTTAAAACCTCAGAATATAGCCCTTTAATATAAGAACGAGAACCTTGAAATATGCCATCAAATACATGGTAATCAACAAAAACATTCATTGTTATAAAGTTACATAGTATATAATTGTACATATTGAATTGATATATTTTTATATCAAAACGTTTTGCATTTAAATATCCTTTTTCACATAATTCATTTCTGTATTTTTCGTCATAAATTAATTTTTTTACGGAATTGCCTGTTTTAATCTTGCATAATTCAAATAA
>JAJQAY010000138.1 GCA_021203515.1 Bacteroides sp.
TTCTTTACGCATACTTTGTATAAGTTTAAAGTGTAAACTTATTCAGTACACTACACGAAATGGCATTTCGCACAAGGCTGAACGGCATTAATGCAGGGCAAAATAGTGCTCGAAACAAGGGAACACGACACTAGTCTATGGCTGTTTCGGCAAAAAGCAGTAGGATATAGCAGAAAAGCAGTGAAATCCGGATGATTTCACTGCTTTTTACAAACTATCATACTCTACCTTAAGTGTCTATTTAGCACACTATTAACTCCAAATTCCGTAACTAATTGATACTTTTTCGGTGATGGTAAGAGTTTACCATCACCTACCACAACCGTTACCATCACCCAATTAAAGCACTTATTGACAATACATTATCCGCAAAAAGGTGATGGTGATGGTAAAAACGAGTATTTTATTTGCTCAACTTCTTTCCTTTCTCCACATAGCTCATGTCGCCAAAGGAGTCCAGCGTAAACTTCCCGTCCTTATAAGTCACCTTGCACACGGCAGCATTTCCCATGTGTCCGGCAGAAGGTTTCTTGCCGAAGCTATCCAAATCGGAGAGGAAAATGCCGATGGATATGTCATGCCCCACTACCAGCACATTTCCACCGCCTTTGGCAGCTTCTTTCTCGGCAATCTCTTTCAATGCCTTTTGCCCACGGGCTTTCACTTCATTATAATCTTCGCCTATGCCGAGAGTTTCCAAAGCCTTAAAGGTATTTACCATCTGTTCCATCAGTTCGGGTTTCTGCTCCATGTCCGCCATCAGTTCCTTGTAGGATTTGTAGTGTAGATACAAGGCGGCATCGTTCCACATCTTGGTGTTGTAATCGCCCTCATAGCTGCCGAAGTTCGTTTCGCGTATTTGGTGAACTTCAATTACCGGTATATCCTTCTGCCCTTTGGCGTCCAACACGATGCGGGCGGTCTGGCGGGCGCGGCCCAAATCACTGGAGTATGCCGCCTTGAACTCGACTTCTTCCGAAGCCAAACCTTTACCCAGATACTCGGCCACTTCTACACCGGCAGGAGTCAGCGGAGTATCCGCCCAACCCTGCACACGATCCATCGTGTTGAGTATCGTCTTCCCGTGGCGGGTAATATAAAGAACCACCGTATTGTCTTTAGCCGTCTTGGCTTTCTTCTGTGCAAAAGTTGCCGGAGCAAATCCTATCAAAGCAGCCAGCACAATGTATATCATTCTTTTCATATCAGTATTTATTTTAGTTTATTTCTTGAAGAACAACACTACAGGATAATGGTCGGAATAGACATCCGTGAATTTATCCTTGATTATCTCACACTTCACCAAATCCTTCTTCATATTGCCGCTGACGTAAAGATAGTCGTAGCGAAGCGGGTATTTGGACTGGTCGTAGAACAACTTGGTGGGTGCGGAAGACTCGAAGCGCGGATGATAGAACTTGAAAGCATCCACATAGCCGGCATCGAGCACTTTCTGCTGCACGGTGTAGTCCAACTCGTTGTTTATCAGGTTCTGGTTATGAGGCTTCTTCTTCATGTCTTCGCGGATGTGGTTCAGGACAAGACCATTGTCATACCCTTCCTTATCGAGTGGAGAAACAGAGTTTAGGTCACCCATTATCAGCCACTTGCCTTGTGGTGCTATAGACTTGGCAGAAGCCAGCATCATGTCGATTTCATATCCTCTCCTCTCGGCAGAGAAGGGGTGGAAATGGGTAACCATGAAATGATATCCCTCTATCTCGGCGATAATCAGACCGTGTATCATATTATCGACCACCCTTTGCACATTTACAATAGGGTACTTGGAAGTGATGGCAACGGGGAAACTAATGCTGCCGTTAGGTTCGGGCTCTTTCACCAGAATGGCATACGGATGGCCGTAGCTCTCGGCAAACTCCTGCAACTTCCGTTGGGTAAATCCGTTCATCTCCTGCAAGGCCAGAATATCGGGATTTTACTCTTTAATCCATTCGGCAAACTTGGACTTGCTCTCTGTGCTGTCCTGCCTCACCCCCTCCAGTAGGCATTGTAGCTTATCAGCTTGAATGTTTTTTCTTGGGCTAATACATTCATCGAAATGAATAGTCCGAAAAGAAGAATTGCAAACTTAATGCTTTGGTTTGTTCTCATAATATTCATGATTTATAGGTTAAAATCTAACTTTTGTTTTGAACTCGATGGTGAACGGACGGATGTAAGTACCGCACAAGGGCTTATCATAGAGCGCTGTCGCCATTTCGGCAGTAGTGGTGTTGGTGCCGGAGATGGAGCCTTGTGCCCCACTCTGGTTCAGCAGGTTGACGGCGCTGATGCTGAAGCTGACGTTCTTGTCGTACTTATAATCTATTCCGGCAAAGGTTTCCCAGCGTCCGGCAAAGGTCAGTGTATTCGGATAGTTGGCATACTCCTTGCTGAAGTAGCGGGCGCTTGCCCAGACGCGGAAGTCGCCGAAAGAGTAACTCGGGTCTATCTCAATCAAAGTCTTCGATACGCTACGGGCTACGTTGCCGTTATTGTTGACCATCTCCTGATAGGTAGAAGTGCCGCCGTTCTGGCTCTTGGCCTCGTAGTTGATGGTCATGACATAGTTTTCGTACTTCGGATTTTGCAAAGTCAGCAGCAGGCGGAGGTTGAAACCTTTGAAGGGTGTAATCAACACGTCGGTAGTCCAGCCCATGGTGCTTACATCGTAGCTACTGGCTTGCTTGGTGGTGGCGGAGAATGTCTCGCCCGGATACTGGTCGTCTGTCCAGGTGGCGTTGAAGGTTGAGTTGTTCTTAAAGTTGGTACGTTTGATTTTGGTGAATTTGGAGACTACGCTGAAATAAGGGTTGTTGTAGTACAAGCCGAGCGAGAAGCCGGGAATTTCGCACTTTTCGATATTCGGGTCATCGGCTCCGGCATAGGAGCTCAGCTTTCCGGCTTGCTGGATGTACATCACTTCGCCCAGCAGACCTGTATTCTTGAAAGCCTTGTAGGTGGCATTGGCTGTGAAGTTTACATTGAACCAGTCTTTCTTCACGTCGGTGGTGTTTCCTGAAATCCAAGTAGCATCGGGAGCAGCCTTGCGGTCGGCAGCCGAGTACCAGTCGCCGTCGATGCGCTGCCATTCGAGGCGGATTCCCAGGTCGATGTCCAACTTGCGGTTGGGTGTCCACCGTTCGGTGGCTACCAGTGCCATTTTGTTGTCTATACCATTGTAGTACTGCATGGCGGCATTATAGCTGGAATTTCCGAACTGGTCGGACTTGGTGCCGACCAAACCTTTAGGATTGGGCGCTACTTCGAACATGTAGTTGTATGTGGCCATCGTCACTTTATTGGCATTGTAATACCAGTTGTGGAAGCCCACCATCCAATGATGCTTATCCGTTATCTTGCTCAACTCGAAGCGTGCCATAACCGTGTTCTTCTCCGAGCTCGGAGCGGCAATCATCATACCGTTCTGCACGTACTCGCCCGTGTAGGGTGACAGTTGTCCGGAGCCGTATCCGTTGACATTGTTGGCATAATAGTAAGGATATACGTAGTTGCCGCTGGCGTCCTGGGTAATCGTATTGGGAGAAATGGAAGTCAGGTACGGATTGTAGAGACCGGAGTTGGAATATTGATAGCGCAGGGTGTAGTCCAGCACCATTCCGTTGTTGAAGTGGTGGTCGCCGAAAAGGTCGACAACGTGCGACGTGCTCGCCAAGTCGGACATGGCATCCCATACTTCCGCTTCACCGGTCAGAGGATTGATGACGTGGAGGTCGCCCAACTGTTCGAGATAGGCATCACGTCCGATTTTAAATCCGGGCAGCGCATCTACCTTACCGTTCGAACGGTAGATATAAGAGCTTTGCTTGGCGCTGATGGTGGCGCAGTAAGCAAACTTATACTGAAGGCCTATCTGACCGGAGCGATATTTCTTATTGAGTACACCCTTATATATCTGGGTCTGGTCCATGAAGGTTGCCACATTGGAACGGTAAGTACCCGGGTCCATATTGACAAAAGCTGTCAGTGAGTATTGGAAACCGTTTTTCAGCGGACCGCTGACACCGACATCCCCTCTCAACAAACCGAAGGAGTTGGTGTTGAATGCTGCCGAACCTCTGAACTTACTGGTTCCGCGATTGGTATAGGTGCTGACCGACACGCCGACATCACTTGCCAAAAGTGCTGTCTGGACCACGTTCAAGACTTCAAATTTCTGTATACCTGCATCCTGGCGCCACAAGGAGGTAGGCATTATTCCCATATAATCGTAAGACACGGGCAAACCGTTTTCCAGAATGGTGGTTCCGCCGACACTTGCCGGCAAACCGATGTTCACAACGCGCGGACCATTGTCGGCTGATGCATTCAGCATCATATTTACGGTTCCACCCGCCTTTGGAGCCGCTACGGTATCTGTCTTAGCAACTTTTTCGCTACTCTGCGCCATAGCGGTGGTGCCGCCCAGCAAAAGTAAGGCTAAGGTCATAGCTTGAGAAAAACTTTTTTTCTTCATGTTTTTAAGTATTAAATTAGAACTAGTATTATAAGGTTACTTCTTTCCGTATTTATCAGTGCGGGCATCTTTTATGACGCCTTTCCAGTTCAGACCAAAAGCAAAATCATAGATATCTCCTTCCGTATCGCGGTAACATTCCATATCGTGGGGAACATCTTCCCGCTGTTTCTCCACCGTTGCCATATCGGCAGGCATCTGCACCGGCAGCAGGCCCGAAGGTTCGTATTTGCCTGAAAGGATGTCCAGCACGGACTGCACGGAACTGGCAAAGCGGACGAGGATGCCGTCCATGTAAGGTTCAAATTCACCGAAAACCATCGGATTGGATACATCGACTACGGCTATCACCGGTTTGTCGCCCATCATTTCGCGTGTCTTCAGCAGTACGTCCAGGTCGTTGGCATTGCTGGTGCGGGCTGACTTGCCACGATAGGAACGGTTGGTTATTTCGGGATCTACCACCGGGTCGCCGGCAGCAATGCTATGCTCGCGTGCATCGACCGCTGTGTATGGGTTATACTGCAAGGAAATGGGTACGTATCCGTTTCCTCCCATTTTACGGTCGAGCAGAGAGTAACCACCGTTTTCGCTTTGCGGATTGCTCACAAATACGAGTGCAAAGTCGGCTTCCTCGGGCTTAGTGGTTACATCATAATATTTCTGCACGATGTCCGGATTTACGACATAATCAAGTTTAGCCTCGGTCCATTGCCCCCAGAAATTCTTGGTGACGGGTACGTAGGTTTTAGGAATGAAGACTATTTTTCTATCTCTTACGGGCAGCACGTTCTTCTTATTCTTGAGCAGGACGGTCGACTTCAACTGCGTCTCGTAACCAGCCTTCATAAATTCCGGGCAGCCCACGATGGATGCACTCTCCTGCGGGTCGAGATATGGGTTCTCGAATAGCCCTAAGCGGAAGATATTCTTCAGTAACCGCGCTGCCGACTGCTCGAAACGTTTCCGCATATACCCCTCGCCCAGTTCTTTCACTCCCATAGCATAAGCTTCGAGAACCGGACCTTTCTCATTGTTTCCTCCAAACTGGTCGCATCCTGCCATGATAACCTTATAGTGTCTCTCGGCTACGGACAGCTCTTCCACTCCCCACGGCTTACCGGCAAAGGCATCCGGCGTTTTACCTTCATTGCCCGTGATGAGCCAGTCGGTGCAGACAGCGCCGTCATATCCGTATTTCTCACGCAGAAGGTCGGTCACGATATATTTGCTAAATCCGTTACCGTAGTTTGTACCGTCTGCGGCCTGGTTATAGGAAATTGTATAGTAGGGCATGACGGCCGACGCCATCTGTGTTTTGCCATCCAACTTAAACGCGCCCTCCACAAAAGGTTTCAGGTGCTCCTCGAAGTTGTTGCCGGGGTAAACCGCAAATTTGCCGAACGACCAATGACCGTCACGTCCGCCTTCTTCCGGTCCGCCGCTGGGCCAATGCTTCACCATTGCATTGACACTCTTGTATCCCCATCCGTCTGCAATCTCATCTTTCCCGGTGGATGTCTGGAAACCTTCGACATAGGCTTTTCCCATATCTGTTACCAGTTGCGGGTCTTCGCCAAAAGTCATTCCGAGACGGAACCAACGGGGTTTGGTTGCCAAGTCTATCTGGGGGGAAAGGGCTGTCGTGATGCCCAATGCGCGATACTCGGCAGAAGCCACTTCGCCAAACCGTCTCACGGCCTCCGGGTCGAACGTTGCCGCCAATCACAGTTCGCGGGGCCAAAGCGACATAACACCTCCTGCGCTTATATTGAATTCGGCATTGGTAGTTGCCGTATGTCTCGGGTCGGAACTCGTGTTACCAGGAATACCCAGGTCAGTGCTTTCCAGAAAAGCCTGCATCGAATTGTTCCACTTGGCGGCAACTTCGGCACTTTCTACATTGGTAATTAAAACATGGCGCAGATTGTCATCGCGAAGAAATTTCTTCTGTTCATCGGTCGGGTCCCAAGCATTGGCACCACTCAACTTGAAAGGCTTTCCGCTATAAGTTCCCGCACCAAATCCAGACTCATTGGCGGGTATAGATTGGTGGATGCTATACAGCATCAGACCGGCAATCTGGTCTACCGACATTTTGGAGGCCAGGTCTTTGGCACGCTCTTCGATTGGCAAGCGCCAGTCTTCATACTTATCAAGTTTGCCGTCTTTATTAAGGTCTTTGAAATGGAGCCCGTCAATGGTAAGTATCTTCACTCCCGACTCCGGATTATAACCCAACGTCGGACCATTGTCATTCGTAACTGTCACGTAGTTCCTTTGCTCTCCTGTATGGCAACTCTGCAAAGCACACATAATTGAAATAAATAATGTTAGTTTCTTCATAATATTATATATAAGATATAGATTTCTGCGTTAATACGACACAAATATGAATATTACAGAAGTAACATCCAAATAAAACTGCGTTAATATTACACAGTTATGCTGAATAACATAAAAAACTGCGTAGCTTAAACGCAATTTGTGCCATTTTTCTATATCTTTGCCATGCAGACTAAATAATAACCAACTCTTTAGCCTTGATATTCACATGGATGACTATACTATAGACATTATTACCCCCTATACGGCCGATGATATTCATCCGGGATTTTCTGTGGACTGCGTCATATTCAGTTTTCACAAGAAAAAGCTCCATGTGCTTCTGAACAAATTCATGAGCAGCAACCTATGGCAATTACCGGGCGGCTTTATGCTCAAAAAAGAAGATGCCGACCAAGCAGCCAACAGAATTCTTCGCACCTGGACGGGACTGACTGATATTTACCTCAAGCAGTTCTATCTTTTTTCCGATCCGAACCGGGTTAAAATGAACCAGAACCGTGACCTTTCTTCTATGGGATATGGTGGTGAATGGCTGATGCAGCGATACGTCAGTCTGGGTTATTATGCGCTAGTTAAGTATAACGACGTCAAGATAGACCCGCAAAAAAGCAAAACGACTAAATGGTACGACATCAACCAACTGCCGTCTCTCTATTCCGACCATGAGAATATTATTCAAACAGCTCTGAAGACAATCAAGGGATTATTGGCAATACTCCCTATCGGGCAAGCATTGCTTCCCGAAAAGTTCACCCTGAGCGAACTGAGAAAGATATATGAGATTATATCGGATAAGACTCTAGACAGAAGAAACTTTCAACGGAAAGTTCTGGCAAGCGGACTTGTTATTCCGCTCAACGAAACGAAAGAGAGCAAGTATAATCCTGCTGTCTTGTATTCTTTCAATAAAGATAATGATAAGAATATAAACTACAGCACTTTCTTATAGCACAAAGAAGCTACACAAATTGTGCCTACAGCGTTTCTTTAGAAAGAGAAAAAAACAGAATAAAGCAATAAGTTTCTTCGCAAAAACTTCAGCGCATCCCCCATATGACGCTCCACCGTCTTCTCGGAAATCTCCAAGCGTTCCGCTATTTCCTTATAAGTGAGATTTTCTTTGCGGCTTAATATAAAGACCTCACGCTGCCGCGGCGACAGCAGTTCCAACAGCACCTTCAGATGGTCGAACAAATCGGAAGCCGCCAACTCCCCTTCCACATCGTGGTCAGTAGATTCATCCATCGCTTCGAGTATGGTCACCCGATAGAAAGCTTCGTTGAATGAACGACGTGAATTATTAAAGATAGATTGCGGGTAATGATAAAAAGAAGACCCTCGATATTTTTATTCTCGTCAAGAAACGCACGTACCTCCCAGAGTTTCACGAAGACCTCCTGTATCACCTCTTCCACTTCTACGGAAGAAGTGTTATACAGACGCGTGAAATTATAGATTTTCTGCCAATAGCGGTGATACAAAAACTCAAATGCCTTTTGTCTCCGGCCTTCAGTGCAAGTACTATCTCCTTGTGGTCTATATAATTAAATGTCATGGGACAAAAATAATAAAACTATTTATAATCTAAAGTTTCTTTAAAAAGATTTCTCCACTATATGCCGCTACAGCACGTTGTAGGGCTACTCTGTGATATTTCTTTTAAAAAAGTGAAATATCCTTTGGGGGTATCACGCACTCCTGTGTGTATTTACAATAAACAGGTGAAATATCACAGAACCAGCACATAAACTAAACTAGGTATGAAACAAGAAGGTGACAGGGATTTAATCAGGAAAGTTCTGGAGGGACAAGCTACACCGTCGGAAAGGATACAACTGGCAGAGACGGAAGAGGTGGAAATGATTATGAAACAGCAGTGGGATAATAACGGCTATGCACCCGCTGACACAAAAATAGGAAAACGGATTTGGAAAAAGATAGCCCGGCAATGCCGATTGGATAAAGACCGCCCGATACGGAGGAAGGTGTACAGATGGTATGCGGCAGGTGTAGTTGCCCTATTGTTGGCCGGTGGCTTCTGGCTAGCGCAAGAGAATGAAAAGCGCCCGAATATAGAGTATCTGAGTATTATAGCCGATGAACCCCGCACTCTGTCGCTGCCCGATGAAAGCAAAGTGTGGATGCAGCCGGGAACTTCGATCCGATATGCGCAAGAGTTCGACAACAATCGGGAAGTATGGTTGAAGGGTGATGCCATCTTTGAAGTCACCAAACAAGCCGATCGGCCTTTCAGAGTTTACATCGACCATGTATTCATAGAAGTGAAAGGAACCGCCTTTCGCATAAGCAACCAAGATAAAGACGTAAGCAAAGTGACGCTGTACAACGGCCGGATAGACTTTCACGCTGAGAAAGACGGGAAATTTATCACCATGAGGCCGAGCCAATGCCTCACCTACCGTTCCAATGGAGAGATTACAGTGGACAGCGCCAACAATATCAACTGGCAAAACGGTGCGTATAAGTTCAGCAACACGAGACTGGACTCATTGACTAGTATCATCCGGGGGATTAGCAACACGGAAATAGAACTGTCTGCGGGAGTGCCCGGTTACAACCGGTTCGGCGGCATGATACGCTACGACGAACGCCCGACAGAGATTGCAGAAAAGATATGCTACGTCATGGACTTAAAATATAAAAAAGAGAACAACAGATTAATTATTTATAAACCTAGAGAGAACGTTAAACCAAAGCCTAATTAAAAATTAAAAACAGAAAAGCATGAGAAGTTGTTTTTACACGTTTAAGGAACGCCTTCAAAAGGCAATCCTACTATTAGTGCTTCTTGTACCTGCCACTGTCTTTGCAGCTCAAGGACAGATTGTGGTCAAAGGCAAATCGCTTACGTTAAAGCAAGTTATTCAGCAGATTGAGAAGAACAGCAACTACACTTTCTTCTACAAAGCTGCAGATTTAAACCAGACAGGCAAGCTAGATGTGGATTGCGAAGGCAATATCGAAGAAATACTGGCTACCGTATTTAAAGACAATCACATCGAATATGTGATTAAAGGCAACGAAGCCATATTGAAAAACGGGGCAAAAGAAAGTGCCTCGCCTACCGTGCAACAGCAGAGTAAGAAGGTGACTGTAAAGGGAGTGGTCAAAGACCCGCTGGGGGAGACTATCATCGGTGTGTCTGTTGTAGAAAAAGGCGTCCCTGGTAACGGTACTGTTACCGACCTTGATGGCCAATACACCTTGACCGTATCCGAAGGAGCGGAACTGACCATCAGCTACATCGGATATACCTCGACAACGATTTCCCTGAAACCCGGCGTTACCCAATATAATGTGACGCTGAAGGAAGATGCCCAGACGCTCGACGAAGTTGTAGTTGTGGGTTATAGCACGCAGAAAAGGGAAAGTCTGACCGGAGCGTTGCAGAACATCAAAGGCGACAAACTGAAAGACATCGCTACTCCCTCCATAGAGAACATGCTGAATGGCAAAGTTCCGGGAGTATACGTAGCCCCAGATTCCGGACGTCCGGGTTCATCTGGTGCAGTAGTTATTCGCGGTCAGGCAACGCTAAACGGAACTACCGACCCTTTGTGGGTGATTGACGGTATAATTGTAGGCTCCAATGCCGGATAATTAAATCCGAATGATGTGGAAAGCATGACTATCCTAAAGGATGCTGCTTCTACTGCCATATATGGTTCGCAAGGAGCCAATGGTGTTATCGTAGTAACCACCAAGAACGGTAAGGCAGAGAAAATGAGTGTCAACGTTTCTGCCAAACTCGGTATCAGCAACCTGAATAATGGAAAGCTGGAGATGATGAACGGTGCGGAACTATACGACTTATGCAACTCCTTCACCAATGCCGGCGACATCAGCTTCCCACGGTGGAATACCGATTTGCGCAACAGCGATTTCAGTTGGTGGGATTTGGCTACCCAAACCGGCTTTACGCAGGAATGCAATGTATCTATACAAGGCGGTAACGAAAAGATGCAGTCTTTCTTCTCGCTCGGCGTATATGATGAAGATGGCGCCGTAAGGGGGTATGACTATACTCGCTACAACTTCCGTTTCAAAACCACTTATAAACCGTTTGAATGGTTGACCCTCAAACCTTCTATAACCGGTTCACGCCGCGAAATCGAAGATTCACAATACAGTGTAACCGCTATGTACTGTTCCCATGGGATAGCCCCTACGATGCCAACGGTGATTTGGTTCCTCACCGCTATTCGGGTTGGGTGAACAATACCGCAACAAACTATCTGCTCAATTTGAGCTATGGCGACAAGAGCAGTTCGCGCAACCTGGAGTTTATGGGCAATTTTGACTTTGACATCAAAATCACCGATTGGCTGACTTTTTCTTCAGTAAACAACTACAAGTATATCTCTTATGCAAGCGAAAGTTACACCACCCACGCTCTGACAGCGCCGAAGGTGTCAACGGTCGCATCGGAGATTACCGCAGCGAGGTGGCACGCCGCTATACCAACCAAATTCTCCGCTTCAACAAGAACTTTGGCAAACATACCATTAATGGTTTGCTGATGTACGAATTTAATGACTATTGGGCAAAGGTCTTGGATGTATATGGCACAGGTATGGCTTCGGGAATAGAAGTACTCGATGCGACAGCCATTCCGGAGAAAGCTAAAGGCAGCATCAATGAATGGGCCGTACAATCCTATATATTCAATGCCAACTATGCATATGACGGCAAATATCTGGCACAGGTTTCTTTCCGTCGTGACGATGCTTCTAATTTTGGAAGCAACAATAAATACGGAAACTTCTTCTCTATCAGCGCCGGATGGAGCATCAACCGTGAAAAATGGTTCAACTTCGACTTCGTGGATAATCTGAAGTTGCGCGCCTCCTATGGTTCGGTAGGTAACCGTCCCACCAGTCTTTATCCGCAATACGATCTTTACTCCGCATCATCCAGCTACAGCTATGACGGTGTGCCGGGTGTACTTATCAGCCAAATCGGCAACAAAGACTTGACTTGGGAAAAGACCTTCACCACCGGCGTCGGTTTAGACTTGTCCATGTGGCAAAACCGTTTCCGCTTTAACTTTGATTGGTATGTGGAGAATACGGACAATATTCTTTACCAAGTGCCTGTTTCCGGCCTGACCGGTGTGACCAGCAGATGGAGAAACATCGGTAAGATGAAGAATACCGGTATCGAGCTGTCCGTCGGCGGTGACATTATCCGCACGAAAGACTGGCAGTGGAGTGTAGATGCCAATATGGGACACAACAGCAACAAGCTGAAAGATTTATTCAAAACCATTAATGCAGACGGAACTTACAGTACGGCTACTATCATTATCGGTGACGGTTCCAACATTGCAGGAAGCGCCAACCGCCTTTTGGAAGTAGGTTCTCCTATCGACACTTACTATATGCCCGAATGGGCAGGAGTAAATCCTGACGATGGCGCACCGATGTGGTACGTAGTGAGCAAAGATGCCAATGGCAACGAAGTTCGCACCACAACCAGCAGATACGCAGACGCCACTTATCAAAAATGCGGAACCTCCAATCCTAAGGTCTTCGGCGGTTTCTCAACAGCATTATCATGGAAGAATATCGACTTCAATGCTGCGTTCGGCTATTCATTGGGTGGTCACATCTACAACTACTCCCGCCAGGAATATGATTCGGATGGTACTTATACAGACCGCAACCAGATGAAGTTGAAAAAAGGTTGGAACCGTTGGGAGAAACCCGGAGATATTGCCACTCATCCGGCGGCAGCTTACAACAATTCAAGCAATTCCAACAAATTGTCTTCCCGCTATATCGAGAGCAACGATTTCTTGAAATTACGTTCTATAAGTCTGGGCTATAATTTGAAACTGCCTCAATATTATATCCAAAACATGCGTATCTTCTTTACCGGAGAAAACTTGCTGACCTTTACCGGATACTCCGGAGTAGATCCGAAACTGCCGCCTAATGATGACACGGGAGCAGTAATGGGCACAGCCGGTCCTTCTGTTTATCCGTCTGTACGGAAATTCATGTTTGGTATAAATCTCACATTCTAAAAAAGAAACAGTATTATGAAGAAATTAATAATAATCATATTGGCGGTAGTTTCATTCACTGCCTGCGATATTGACCGTCTGCCCAACAGCTCTATAATAGCCGAAGATGTTATGGGCGACCCCGATACCTCGCTCGAGTCTCTACTAAACGGTTGCTACGCGCAACTCAAACATTGGTCCGACCCCATGCACCGTTGTGGTGAATATGCCGGAGACAACATGATGATACGCGGTTCATCGACCGATGCGTTCTATGAATTCATATCATTCAGCCGTACTCCGCAGAACTATCGTTTGCAGAACTTCTGGGACTACAGTTACAAGCCATCGCACAAGCTTCCAACATCATCAATATGATAGAAGAAGGCAAAGACAAAGAAATTGACAACAAACTAGGCGAATGCTATTACATCCGCGGTATGCTTTACTTCTACCTGTGCCGTGCCTATGACCGTCCCTATGCCCAAAATCCGGAAGCCAATCTCGGTGCACCCATCGTAAACGGTACTCCTACTGATATGGACAACCTGAGATTGCCGGATCGTTCTACCGTAAAAGAGTCTTATGCACAGGCTGTTACTGACCTCAGAAAGGCTACCGACATGATGACCTTGGACAATGGCCCGATTTATGCATCCAAAGAAGCCGCACAAGCCATGCTTTCACGGGTCTATCTGTACATGAGTGGCACTTACGAAAATCCGAATACAATCTATGCAGACTCTGCCGCCTACTTTGCCACGCAAGTTATCGGTTCCGGTAAATATGAATTGTTGTCTCGTGCAGACTTCATGAAATACAACACCTTTGTGCCCGAAGATAACAGTGAAACAATCTTCGCCATCAAACGAGTAGCATTCGAATTCTCCGGTGATGACCATTACTATGGCATCGGCGGTATGTATGCCAACATCGGTGGTATGGGTTGGGGCGAAATGTATGCCAGTGCCAAGTATATCGACTTGCTGAATGAAACCGGTCGGAACGACTGGCGTGGTGATCACTACAACATAGTAGACGCACGTGCAGCTTTCATAGAACCGACTTACGAAAAGGACGATAATGGTAATTATACCGAGGTATTCCGTTTCATTAAGCCGACTTTCCCGTTGGAGGTGAATATTTCAATGGATAAACTTACCGGCTATAATTATGTACAAGCCGATTTTGTGAAAGAGAACGGCAAGTATTATGCCATTGAGAAAGGGGTTACGCAATATCAGGTCAGCTCCAAGGATGCGTCCAAGGTAGAGGCTTTGGCAGAAACCAAAGACTTCAAATATGAGCTGGAAGTAGTGGATGCAGGACAAGGTATCTTCAAGATATTAAACTACAATGCCGGAACAAACATTACTCCCATTCTGACGGACATAACGGGTGTAGAGGATTACTTTATCTCATTGAACCGCATCTACCCGCAATTCTATATCACCAAGTGTTCTCGCGAAGGTGAAGATTCTCATTTGCATTCACCTGTCATTTCCCGTTTGGGTGAAGTTTATCTGAACCGCGCCGAGGCATATGCCAAGCAAGGCAAATATGGAGAAGCACTTTATGATTTAAATCAGATACGTGGGCGTGCCATTGTCGGTGGCAGTTATACATCTCTGGATGCAAGCAATGCCAAAGAACGCATTGGCAAAGAACGTAAGTTGGAGTTAGCTTATCAGGCAGAACGCAGCTACGATGTATTCCGAAACGGTGATCCGTTAGTTCGCCGCTATCCGGGCCCCCACAGACAGCTTGAGGATATTCCGGCAACGGATTACCGCGTAGTATATTACATCCCGCAAAATGCAATCAATGCATATCCGGGACCTCTGACACAAAATCCGACGCATAACTAAACATAATTCTCTCAATCTCTAAATTTAAACTCTAAACGTAAAAGGCTTACTTACCCGCAGAAAGTGGGAAGTAAGCTTTTTTTGAATAAAATTATCTATCTTTGCGCCAAATTTAACAACAGACTACAAATGAATGTGATTATTCCTTCTCGACAGAACGTATTTCACGAACTGAGAGACTATTTGATGATTGCCGTAGGCATGATTATGTATGGTATCGGGTGGACGGTTTTCCTGTTGCCCAATGACATTACGACGGGGGGGGGTGTACCGGGTATTGCCTCCATTGTTTATTTCGCGACAGGGCTACCTGTACAGTATGTTTATTTCGCCATCAACTTCCTGCTGCTGTTGCTCGCCATCCGCATTTTGGGGTGGAAGTTCAGCATCAAGACTATCTTTGCGGTGTTCACGCTGACTTTCTTCCTGTCGCTTATCCAGCAATTGACGGCAGGTGTTAAGTTACTGCACGACCAACCGTTCATGGCATGCGTCATCGGTGCATCGTTCTGCGGGGGTGGTATCGGCATTGCGTTTACTTCAAACGGAAGTACGGGTGGAACGGATATTATCGCCGCCATCATCAACAAGTACCGGGATATAACCTTGGGCAGGGTCATGCTGATTTGCGACTTAATCATTATCTCCTCCAGTTACTTTGTCCTGAAGGATTGGGAAAAGGTGGTGTACGGCTACGTCACTCTTTACATTTGCAGCTTCGTTCTGGACCAGGTGGTGAACAGTGCCCGCCAGTCCGTACAGTTCTTCATCATCAGCGAGAAGTATGCAGAGATTGCCAGCCACATCAACGTATATCCTCATCGGGGTGCAACGGTCATCAACGCCTCAGGTTTCTATACCGGCAAGGAGATAAAGATGCTGTTTGTCCTCGCCAAGAAACGTGAGTCTACCGTTATCTTCCGGTTAATAAAAGATATAGACCCCAATGCCTTTGTATCGCAAAGCCAGGTTATCGGGGTATACGGAGAGGGATTTGATAAGATTAAAGTGAAGTAAAACGTCCTTCTTTCCAAGTATAAGTTATCGGGCGGCGGAGAAACGGTTTCAGTTTCTCTGCCGCTTCTTTTTCCATATAATCGGGAGTGGTGAACGTAAAAGTCAGGGTGGCATCCTTTCCTGAAAGGTCGGCTTTCATCAAGAGCATGTCTGCCTGGCGAATAGCTTCTTGATACTCGTATATATCTACCGTGTCGGGAGCGGATACAATGAAGTCGTTCATGGCAGGCAGTGCGGGCAGATAAGAGGTAGTCGGAAGCTCTTTCCAGTCGGTGGTGTAGAAGTGCAGGCCGCTGTCGCAGGCGGGGGCGCAGGCGGTAGAAACGGTACAGATAATGTTTGTGCTGTCATTCAGGGCCAGCAGTTTCATTTGCCAGGAACTTTGGGGCGTCACTTGCACACGGATGTAGTCGGGAGTCAGTTCCGTCATTTCCGATTTACCGCCGAAACGGTTGGTTACTTCCGCTTTCATCTTGCTTTCCATAAAGTCGATGCAGTCTGCACGGTTCACGGCGGTGAGCAGCGGGCTCAGAGAGTCAGGCATATTAGTAAAACATTTCTTTGCCTGCTGCGCTTGCACAGAGACTATCCACATACATATTATAAATAAAAAGATTACCGACTTCTTCATCATATCATTTATTTTTTACCCCTCATTCCCCTAAAGTGGAAGATTGATAGTTCGTTTATATATCAAAGTATTCATCCTCCCCTTTGGGAGAGTGAGGGGCGTCCCCTCCCATACAGTAAGAACATATTTCTTCTAAAAACCTCGCATCCGTTTCATCAAAACTATTTAGGTTTTCGCTGTCGATGTCGAGCACGCCCCACACTTCGCCACTGGCACTAAGAAGCGGTACCACTATTTCCGAACGCGACAAGGAACTGCACGCTATATGTCCGGGAAAA
Organism: Bacteroides sp.; assembly: GCA_021203515.1. Classification (GTDB taxonomy): domain Bacteria; phylum Bacteroidota; class Bacteroidia; order Bacteroidales; family Bacteroidaceae; genus Bacteroides. The sequence goes on from JAJQAY010000138.1 coordinate 16,649, forward strand.
GCATCCACATCGGGCACTACCAACATCTTCGCCTCGTTCCATGCTGTGCCACAAACGCCTCGTCCTCTCTTGATCCGCGTGCAGGCTATCGGGCCTTGAAAAGGTGCAAGTACCAACTCCTCTCCTTTCACCAGATAAAAGCCTACCCAGAAGAAGCCGAAAGTCTCTTTCAGTGCAGCCGTGACATTAGCCAGATTGGCAATAAGGTCATCCTCACCCTCAATCAGGCTTTTGATTTGCGGAAGCAGTGCGCCATACTTTTCTTCCTTGCTGCCCTCACCTATGTATAAGTCTTCTGCCATAATTCTTCTCAACCATTATTTACTTCCCAAATATAGGAAGAACATTCCAATCAACACCAAAATAAGGTCGACCGCCTTGCTTTTTAAATTCTTTTCACGGAAGAAGAGGGCGCCGAACAGGAAGGAAACCACCACGCTGCTACGACGCACCATAGAGATGATGGAAATCATGAAGTCCTGATAGCTCAGGGCGTAAAAATAGGCAAAGCCTGCCGCACATAGAAAGACGGAGATACCGATAATCGTCCAGTCCCACCGGAACGGGGTGCTTTCCTTGCGCTTAGGATACCATAGCAGCAAGATAATAGGGCACATGATAAAGACCTGATAGACATTGTACCACGACTGCACCACCATCGGAGGCAGTTGTTTCATCAGATATTTGTCATACAGTCCGCTGACGGCACCCGTCACGGCGGCAAGCACAATGAAGAGTATCCATTTGTTATGTTTGAAGTCAATCCCTTCTTTCTTTCCGGAGCGGCTCAGCATGAAGAATGAAAGTATGGCGAGCAGGACACCTATCCATTGATAGAGGTTCAACCGTTCCCCGAATACCAGCATCGCCCCACAAGCACCATCACCGGACGGGTAGCATTAATCGGGCCTACGATGGTGAGTGGCAAGTGCTTCATCCAGAAATAGCCGAATATCCACGAAGAAAGAACGATGAACGACTCGATGATGATAAACTTATGCACCTCCCACCCCACTACGGGAACATCGAACATCGTGCCGCCCAACACCGACGGTGCAAAAGCGGAAATAAGAATGAACGGCAGGAATATCAAACTGGAGAATATCGTGTTCAGAAACAAGACGGGGAGCACGGCGTTGTCCTTGAGCGACTGCTTCTTGAAGGCATCATAAAATCCCAGTAAGGCAGCGGAGAGGAAGGCGAGTAATAACCACATGTGTTTAATTAAAAATTAAAAGTTAAAAATTAAAGGTCGAGTCCGGGTAGGCGATGTCTACGAGGAAGAGGGCATTGCCAGGGACGGAGGTTCCCGCTTGGCAACGATCTTTCTGTTCGATGATGCGACGGAAACCCTCGACGGTAAGTTTGCCACGACCTACTTCGAGCAGGGTGCCGACAACGGCCCGCATCATATTACGCAAAAAGCGGTCGGCCTGAATGGTGAATACCCACGTTACTTCGTCTATCTGCGTCCAGGCGGCGTGCATTATCCGGCAGTTATTGGTCTTGACATCAGTGTGCAGCTTGCTGAAACTGGTGAAGTCCGTATAGTCGAACAAGGTTTGTGCGGCTTCATTCATCCGTTCAAAGTCCGGTGTCTGAAAGAGGCGGCAGCGATACTGACGGTCGAAAGGCGTCTTAGCGGTGGTGACATAGTATTTATAGGTGCGCGCTGTAGCGTCGAAGCGTGCATGCGCTTCCGGATGCACCCGCCTCAGCCGGTAAACTGAAATGTCAGGAGGGAGCAAGCGGTTCAGTTTGTCGGTCATGAAAGCCTCGTCCAGCGGTTCGTCACTATCGAAATGCGCCACCATCAGCGAAGCATGCACCCCGGCATCGGTGCGTCCGGCTCCCACCACCTCCACCTCCCGGCGCAACAGAGTGGAAAGCGCCTTCATCAGACACTCCTGCACACTTGCGCCATTGGGCTGAATTTGCCAGCCGTGATAGGCGGTACCGTCATAAGCTAAATCAATAAAATATCGTTGCACGTTGCTTTTACCTCCTTCAAAATTCGCTGCAAAGGTACAAAAAGAGAGGAAAAAAGCGGCAAACTCTTCCGTTTGTTTCGGCTGATTGGACTATCTTTGCGAGGTTTTAATACAAACAAAGCAGATTTAAAAATGTACATACATAATAAAAAACGTATTCTCCCCCTCCTTCTATTAGCAGGCATAGCAGCCTTCTGCTTTGCCGGATGCAAAAAGAAAGACACCTCCCTCAAACTGAACCGGCCTCACAACATACGGGGCGTCGTCAGCTACAAACGCTCTTTCGGAGATTTAAATGAGGCGCACCTGAACGTGGCGCAATCCATCGGCATCCGTCCGCTAGCCTCCCGCAGCGATGCAGAGGCGATGAAAGGTAAACTGAAACAAATCCTCACCAACGACCTATATGCAGTCGACTCACTGACGCACTCCATCCCCTATCTGATACCGGGAGCGGCAAACTTGCTGGACGACATAGGACGTAACTTCCTCGACTCGCTGACCGCCAAAGGCCTCAATCCAAACAAAGTGATTGTCACCTCCGTGCTCCGCACCCGCGACGACGTGAAGCGCCTGCGCCGTCGCAACGGCAATGCATCCGAAAACTCCGCCCATTTCTACGGCACTACGTTCGATGTCAGTTGGCGCCGCTTCCAGAAGGTGGAAGACGAAGACGGATGCCCCTTGCAGGACGTCAGTCCGGACACGCTGAAGCTAGTACTATCCGAAGTTCTGCGCGATTTGAAGAAAGAGGATAAGTACTACATAAAGTATGAGTTGAAGCAAGGATGCTTCCACATTACGACAAGGAAAGGTTAATGAGTGATTAGTCTCCTAATCACTCCTCCAAGAGTTTCCACGCCAATGGCAGATAGGTGACTATATCACTGGCTGTCAAGCCGATTGCCCCCTGCTTCTTGTAAGCAATATCTCCCGCCAATCCATGCACATAAGTAGCCAAAGTGGCCGCTGTCTCTGCATCATAGCCTTGTGCAAGAAGGGCGAGCACGACACCGGTCAGCACGTCGCCACTACCGCCCGTAGCCATACCGGGGTTGCCTGTGGTGTTGAACAGACATTTCCCAGAAGGGGTAATGACAACGGAATAGACACCTTTCAGGATGATATGCACACCGGAGGCCGTTGCCAGTTCGCGGGCTTTCATCAGGCGTTCGTAGGAGTTCTGGCATTTGCCCACCAGTCGCTCCAGTTCTTTGGGGTGCGGGGTGAGGATGCTACCTTTGGGCAGGCGACCGATGTATTTGCGATGTTCTCCCAGGACATTCAGGGCATCGGCATCCACTACCATCGGGGTCAGGCAGTTTTCGATTTGCTCAAGTAAGGCAGCCTCCGCCTCTCCGGATTTACCCAGTCCCGGGCCTACGCCTACCGCCTGATAATCATCAGTATCGGTAGGACAAGCAAAACAAGTCTCGTTAAGGTCTATCTCCGTCATGGCTTCGGGCACGGATGTCTGCACAATGAAGTTGTTGCAGAAGGGAACGTGCACCGTCAGCAGTCCGACACCTGAACGCAGGCAAGCACGTGCTGCAAGCACCGAGGCGCCTGCCATTCCTTGCGAACCGGCAATCAGCAAAGCGCGCCCGAAGTTACCTTTATGGGCGAACTTGCTACGGGGTTTCAGCAGATAGAGCATATCTTCGTTATCCAACAGATAGAAGTCGGTGCCTGTCTCTTCGATGGCATCCCGGCTCAAACCGATGTCCAACACTTCCCATTCACCGACGAAAGGTTCGTTTTCGGCAAAGAGGAATGCCAGCTTGGGGAGTTGGAGGCTCAGTGTGAGGTCGGCACGAATGATGTTGGCGCTTATATTATAGGTATTGTCTTCGCCCATAAGTCCCGAAGGGATGTCGATGGCAACCACCGTTGCCGACGAAGCATTGATGTACTTTACCACAGCTGCAAAGCCACCACTCAGGGCCTTGTTCAGGCCACTGCCGAAGAGACCGTCGAGAACGACATGCTTCGCGGTCAGTGTGGGTGGTATGAATTGCGAAGTCACTTCGTGGAAGTCTACGCCCGGCACGGCGGTCAACCGTTCTTTGTTCGCGGCACAATCCGGTGACAGTGAGCCTTTGGTATTGAACAGGTAGACTTCGAGCAGATAACCTTTCGCTGCCAGCAGGCGGGAAACAGCCAAGGCGTCGCCACCGTTGTTGCCCGGCCCGGCAAAGACCGTGAAGGGAGTATCGGTGTTCCAACGCTCGGCAATGGCTTTTGCCAGAGCCTGCGAGGCACGTTCCATTAAGTCAATGGAGGTTATCGGTTCGTTCTCTATCGTATAAGCATCCAGCTCTTTTATTTTCGTCGTAGGAAAAATCTTGTTCATCGTAGGATAATCGATTAAATGAGGAACAAAGATACGAAAAAGATTAGAGTAAAGGAGCAGCTTTACGGAGTTAATGAATAAGGTCTTTCTCATTTTATATAAAAATACACAGTCCACAAAGAGTAGGGAGAGAAGCATTCATTCCATAGGTTCTATAGATTAAGAAAACAGGGTTAAAAGCGATAATCAAAATAACATAACACCTATAAAGTAATCTTTTCTTAAATATAAGTCATAGATACAATCTGCATTTTTAGTGCTTCAAAGCCCACTTTATGTTAAATATGTACTATGTATAAACATTTTTTTATTATAATATTGCATATTATAATAATTTAGTCTACTTTTAGCCACTACTAAACCTTAAAATTCGATAAAAGCCTAAAATACAACTAAGCAAAGACTAGAAGCGAATTAAATAATCGAGAGATAAAAACAAATAAACCTTTTTTTTAACTTTTTAAATTAAACCTTTATGTTCAAACACCTCAAGTCAATTAGCATGGCGCTATTTTTCTGCTTTTTATCAGCAGGAGTAGCACACGCAGTAGCCACCCCAAACGTGGATGGTGTACAATCTTCCCAACAAAGCGGTATTTGTAAAGGCATCGTGAAAGATGCCACAGGTGAAACGGTCATCGGAGCCTCCGTGGTGGTAAAAGGCACTACCAACGGTACTATTACGGGCATCGACGGTGACTTTACTCTCAGCAATGTTTCGCAAGGAGACATTATCGTCATTTCATTCGTGGGATACATTTCACAAGAAGTGAAATGGAACGGGGCTCCACTCAATGTAACCCTGAAAGAAGACTCCCAAGCACTGGAAGAAGTCGTAGTAGTGGGCTACGGCACTCAAAAGAAGGCGAACCTGACCGGTTCCGTTGCCATGGCAGAAGGAGACATTTTGCAGGAACGGCCTATCAGCAATATTGCACAAGGTTTGCAGGGAGCCATTCCAAACTTGAACATTACGTTCGACAGCGGTAACCCGAATGCCAAAACGCAATTCAATGTCCGCGGTACGACTTCTCTGAACGGAGGTTCAGCCCTCGTGCTGGTAGATGGTGTGGAAAGCAACGATATTTCATTGCTGAACCCGCAAGACATCGAAAGCATTTCCGTATTGAAGGATGCTTCTTCCGCAGCTGTTTACGGTGCAAGAGCCGCATTCGGTGTCGTCCTGATTACTACCAAGAAAGGACAGATGAACCAGAAGGTGCGCGTGAACTACAACAACAACTTCTCCTGGTCTACCCCGTCCAGACTGCCCGACGGCATATCTTCCGACAAATGGATAAAGGCCATGAACCTGGCAAACAGCAATGACGGTGGCGGTGAATATTGGAAGCCGGCACATGTGGCTGCCGTAGAAGCCTATTGCAAAGACCCGATAAACAATCCTTCGGCTTTTCTGGATACGACCGGTGATTTTACCTCAAAAGGGCAATGGGCTTATGCCGGAAATACCGACTGGTTTGACATCCTGTACAAGAATGCTGCATTCATGCAACAGCACAATGCCAGCATCAGCGGAGGTACGGAGAAGAATGCCTACTACGCTTCTATCGGCTACAAAGGTCAAGACGGTTTGCTTGCCTACGGAACGGACAAGTACAAACGTATCAACATGTCGTTCAACTTCACCTCCAAAGTAACCGATTGGTTGGAAATCGGCTTCCGCGCCAAATACAATCGAAACGAGGCAGATGAACCGAACTCATATTACTATATGGGCAGCAGTCCTTATTATGAAGTGTATCGCGCCATGCCGTTTGTTCCGGTGTACCTTCCGGACGGCAACTTCGCCGGAGTAGAAGGTAGCAATTTCAACTACAACATTGCCGGAATACTGGCACAGGCAGGACGTGCAAAGACCAATTCGGACGACTTCTGGTACACCGGTTCGTTTACCCTGACCCCCTTTAAAGGTCTTTCCGTGAAAGGAGATTATACGGGAAACAAGTTCTACAAAGACGAGCGCAAGCACAACAAGACGCTCTATCAGTTGGAACCGGACGGCTCATATCTGTCAAAAGGCTCTCCAAACGGAGTGGACAACAATAAATACAACGACACTTATCAGGCATTGAACCTCTGGGCTGAATACAAACATAGCTTCGGAGATCATTCACTGGGTGTTATGGCAGGTTACAACCAAGAGAAAAAGGATATTACGGAACTGAAGACAACCGTCAGCAACCTGTACGACAACAATACTCCCGTCAGCGACCTGGCCGCCACACTCAGTTCCATCGGTGAAGGAGCTACCCTCTGGGCAGTACAAGGTATCTTCTTCCGCGTGAACTATGATTACAAAGGCAAATATTTGCTGGAAGTAAACGGACGTTACGACGGTTCATCCAAGTATGGAAGCGGTAACCGTTGGGGCTTCTTCCCATCCGTATCGGCAGGTTGGAGAGTTTCGGAAGAGAAATGGTTCGAACCGGCACGCAATTTATTCGAGAATGTGAAGCTGCGCGCATCTGTAGGCCAGTTGGGCAACCAGGTAACTACGGGCAACTTTGACTACCTCAGCTCTTTGTCGGGTGAAACATTGAACTACCTAATGAACGGAACCGTCATCAACGGCTTGGAACCCGCCACCCTTGCCAGCACGAACATTTCTTGGGAAAAGGTGACGACAGCCAACTTCGGATTAGACCTGAGCCTGTTGCAGAACCGCCTGAGTGCATCGTTCGACTACTACCTGCGCTACACTTCGGACATGGTCGTATCGAAAGCATATCCTGCCGTATTGGGAACAAGCGGAGGAAAAGAAAATCTGGCCAGCATGAGAACCAACGGTTGGGAACTCTCACTCTCGTGGAACGACAAGATTGACGATGTGGCAGGTAGTCCACTGACGTACAGCATCGGCTTCGGATTGTCCGACAGCTATTCCACCATTACCAAATATGACAACCCCAACAAATCATTGGCAGACTACTACGAAGGTCAGAGAGTCGGTGAAATCTGGGGATATGTAACGGACGGTTTCATTAAAGATGCTGCAGAAGCCCAGGAAATGGCAACCAAGCAATCTTACATCTCAAAGACATGGCTTCCAGGCGACATTCGCTACAAAGAACTCGACGGCAAAGACGGCATCAACAATGGTAGTAATACCGTAGACGACCCGGGCGACCGCGAGGTAATCGGTAACACAACTCCGCGTTTCTCCTATAACATCAACTTGGGGGCATCATGGAAAGGGTTCGACTTACGAGCATTCTTCGAAGGCATCGGCAAGAGAAACATCTGGATGGATAGCGAAGTATTCTGGGGATACAAGACCGGTATTTGGTGGGCAGCCCTCACCGACTATCATGTAGACAATTCATGGAGTCCCGACAACACGAATGCATACTACCCTGTGCCGACATGGAGTGACAGAAGTAAGCAAGTGCAGACGAAATATCTGCAAAATGCCGCCTACATCCGTCTGAAAGACCTGACGCTGAGCTACACACTGCCCAAATCATGGCTTTCCAACATAGGCATCGAACAATTGAAAATTTTTGCCAGCGGAGAGAATCTGTTTGTAGGAACGAAATTGTTCAAATACCTCGACCCGGACATCGTGGGTAACCGCAGAACCGACTCCACAGAAGGGAAAAAGGTCGGTGACCTCGACTCGGACGGAAAAGTATATCCGTTCAGTCGCTCTTATTCATTCGGTATAAACTTAACTTTCTAAAAAGAATTGATTATGAAAAGATTATATATAATAGGAACAAGCTTGCTGGCGTTTGCATTGCAAGAATGCGATTATCTGGACCAAACGCCTCAGGACACCATAGACAAAGACGGCTTTTTCGCCTCTGCCAATGCACAAGCATTGGAACAATACTGCAACGACCTCTATCCGAAACTCATTAATGGACACGGAAACCCGGGCGAATATAACTTCGGCATGATGGAAGAAGACTTTAAGTCGGATGACATTTTACCATGGGATAAGAATGACATCAGTTTCGGACACCAAACCGCCCCTACGGACAAAGAGGGTACAGAATGGAATTGGGATAATATCCGCGCTTGCAACGATTTCCTCGACAACTACATGAAGTCTACCGAAAACATCATGCAGAAGCATCAGTATGCCGGAGAAATCCTGTTCTTCAAATGCCTGGACTACTTCAACAAAGTAAGAACCTATGGAGATGTGCCCTGGTACACACATGCGCTGAATACCACCAGCGAAGATCTCTATAAAGGACGCGACTCGCGCATCGTTGTGATAGACAGTATCGTGAAGAATCTGAATCAAGCCATCGAATGGCTCCCGATGAAGAAAGATGACGGAAAAGTATATCGCATCAATAAAGACGCAGCCCTGGCACTCAAGGCACGCATCTGCCTCTTTGAAGGTACCTACCGCCGCTATCATGGAATGGAGGGAGACGCCAAGTTGCTGGAAGAAGCTTACGACGCAGCCGGTGAACTGATGAAACCGGAATACGGTCATTCCTTATTCACGGGTTCCTCACCCAGCAAGGCATATTATGAACTGTTCATACAATCCAATTACAACAGCAATCCGGAAATTCTCTTTTCCAAGGAATACGACCCGGCAGTGGGCAAAGGCAACAACCTTACCCGTCAAATAGCTGTGGGAGAGTCTCCTATCGGTATGAGCAAGAGTTGCGCCGACGAATATCTATGCCTGCTCACCGGCAAACCTATATCGCAATGCGGTTGCCCGGGCCATACCACGGTCACCACTTTCGCTGCCGAGTTGCAAAATCGCGACCCCCGTATGCTTCAGACCATAGCAACTCCAGAGGACGGAGAATATACGTATTACCTGCAAGGAAAAGCTCCTATGATTGCGAAAGTAATCACCAGCAAAGAAGGGGCTGAAAAGTATGGTACGTCATCTACCGGCTATGCCATAGCCAAATACTATAATCCCAGCGAATATACATCGTCCCACCATCAGGGCACGCTGGATGCACCTATCTTCCGCTATGCCGAGGTTCTGTTAATTCGTGCTGAGGCCGGAGCAGAATTAGGCAAAGACCCTGAGTTGGATAAGACAATCAATGCTTTGAGAAAACGCGTAGGATTTACGGCTAGCCTAACTTCCAGTCCGATAGAGGACCCGAAACTCGTAGCCGAATACCCCATTATCAAGGGAGCCGGTGATGCGAACTTAATCCGCGAAATTCGCCGGGAACGCCGCATCGAGATGTTCGGAGAGGGATTGCGCTATTCCGACCTGATGCGTTGGGCTTGCGGCAAACTATTGGAAGCACCCAAAGAAGGCTTTATCCCCGACCCGACTTTATACAATGCCGACGAAATGAAGATATTCCGAACCGGAAAGACGGTGAATGATAAAGGAGAGGAAATAGACGCAGGTGTCCGTTTATTTAGCGACGGTACACTAGACTTATATGGGCAACGTGTACAAACGCCCGCCAAGTTTGAAGACCCGAAACACTACTTGTTCGCTATTCCTTTGAACGAATTGTCTCTAAATCCGAATTTGAAGCCGAATAATCCGGGCTGGTAAAGGCCAGGCATTAGACCTATATAGAAGGCTGCTCAACGTGGGCAGCCTTCTTTTTGCCAGGAGTAAAGTACGGTTTAATACGTTGTTTTTACAACTCTGGTTATGAGCCAAATGTCTTCACCACAGAAGGCACCCACCAAGTTTTACGACTAAT
>JAJQAY010000006.1 GCA_021203515.1 Bacteroides sp.
GCCCGGGCATACGGTGGCTTATGCGGTTTCCATCATAGACGACCGGTTGGAGATAGACGATGCAGAGCTTTCGATAGAAGGTTTCACAGATGAAACCGCCGCCGGAGGAAGCGATATTACCGCCACTTAACAATAGCTTTTTTACAGATATAAACCAGTAGCCTATCAATGAACCGAATGAGAAAACATTTACAAAGATTTTTGCCCCAACTCCTAGGCCTGTTTCTTCTCGTCTCTTGCGGGCAGGAAGACAGTCCGGCTGGACAGCAACCTGTCGAAACTGGCAATGTGCCGCGCATCGCTTCCGTCAGCCTGCCGGGCAATGTTGCTACACGCAGCATCATTACCGCTACGGAGAACCTGCCTGATGACGGCATATCGGTCAATCCGGATAAGCTGTCGCGTGTCGGTCTGTATGCTGTCTGTGAGGACGGAACGGAGTATAAGCCTTCCCACGGGAGTAATACGGGCGTCTATCAGAAAACGGCGGCAGGTTGGGTCAATCCTTCTTCGACGGATGCTGCCAGTTTGATTTTACCCAATACTTATACTGTGAATATTTACGCCTGGCATCCTTATACACTGGCACCGTACTATGCCAACGGGAACTTCTATATCTCGAATGTCAGCGTTCGCTCGTCGGATAATTTCACAGCTGCACAACAGACGGATTGCCTTTATGCCACCGGATGTCTGGAGAATGGCACCGCCGCTTCTGTAAATACTGCCAATAATCCCAAACTGCATTTCAAGATGAAACATGCGATGGCAAAGCTGGAATTTACGGTCAAGAAAGATGCTTCCAATACCGAAAACCTGCTGCTGAAAGAGTTCGTATTGAAAACGTCCGATGCAAAAGGTTTCCGCGTAGGGGAAGGGACGAACCGGCGTATGAACCTCGCTACCGGTGCTTTTTCCAATCTGCTGCCTACTTCCACACTCACTTACACCACGAGTCCACCGGAAGAAGTAACCACGACGGGCGTGACAGTGACCGCCCTGGTGGTTCCGGTCGAAGAGTTGCAACTCATCTCTTTCGAACTCACGATGGACGTGGGTAGCGACACCCGCATCTATCGTACCAAAACCTTGACGGATGCCGCTACCTGGCTGCACGGAAAATTGTATAAATACACGCTCAAAATAGATAAAATGTCCGCAGACATTGTAGGAGATAAGGAAGTGGAAGTCTATGACTGGCTTGAAGAAAAGAGTGAGATACCTATTCAATAACAGAAAGTATGAGGAAGATAAGACATCAGATATTGTTCCTGCTATGGACTGCTTTCGGCCTAGCTTCGTGCAGTGGAGAGTTTGCCGTAACGGGAGACGCGCCTTCTTTGCAAGGCGGATTGCTTTCTGTCGGTTTTGAAGACGCCGCCCTGACGCGGGGTGCATCGGGAGTGAGTGTGCTTGCCCAAGGGATGGTATTCAAAGTATATGCCTACAATCAGGGAACTGTCGTAGGAAATTCCACTGCGCCGCTTGCCGAAGGCGATTATCTGGTAAAGCAGGATGCAGGTGGTAAGCAGACGATTGAAGCCGTCAGCGGCAAAGATTTGAAACTTTATGCCGGTACTTATGACCTTTATTTCGTTTCTTATAACTCCGATACGGATGTGCCGTCCGTAGGCGCTAATTCATCCGTAATTTCCGGTTTGAAAAACGAACAGGATTTTCTATATACCTATATGAAAGATGTCGGTATACGCTCCGTTGAAGCGGGGGATACCCGGTGTCTTGTTACCCTGGACAAGCCTTTCAGCCGGAAATGTTCGGCATTGCGCATCAGTGTAAAAGCAAGGACGGCGGAGGAAGGCGGACATCCGGTACAGCCGCTTTCCCTGGAGGTAGTCAAAGTCAATGTAAGCGGGCTGTCGAACGAACGGAGTTTCCTGCTGGGCAAAGATGTGCTGGAAGCGTCGACGGGATATACTGGAAAATTGACATTTGAGAAAGATAAAGGCGGAAATTCCGTATTTTCTAATAATACGGAAACGGATGTCACTCTTGCCCGTACCTCGTCCGACCGTCCGGTATTGCCTACCGACGGCTCCGTTGAGTTGAGCATGGAGATTGTATTGCACATCAGCTATGCTAATCCGGATACACCCGGAAGTACTCTTCAAAATGATTATACTTATAAGGTGGTTTCCACTAAAGCCTTGTTGGCAGGTACATGCTATGAATTTGCTTTCAAGCTGACTTTCTTTGACAGTTATCTGCCCGCCAACTTGCAGATGGATGTCATTCCGTATGTGAATGCCCCGTTGAATACCGGACATGTAGGTGGTTGACAGACCCATAGAAAATAAGATTATGAACAGATACGAATATAAAATGATGGTTTGCGCGGTGCTAGCGTTGCTTGTTTTAGGAGCGTGCATGCAGAATGTCAGTCCGGTGGCTGACATCGCTCCCCGTACAATGGCGGTTGATATTCAACTGACTTTGCCGCCTGCTCTGGAACCGGAGACGCGCAGCGTGACTGATAATAACGGTATCACGATTAATAATGTATGGGTGATACAATATATTCCTGCGGCAACGGGAGGAAGCAGTTCCAAGATGATAGCCCAGCATTACACGGATGCTGCTGCCATTACCTGGGACAGCGATAAGCATTTGTTCGGTGTCAGCACCGGAAATCAGGATTTTATCAATGAGAACAGTCAATTTTACGTGATAGTCAATGCCGATGCTGCCGACGGTAGTGCCCATGCCGGATTGACAGCATTGCAGGAAACGTCCCAGCTATCCGAACTGATGGCTTGCGTGAAAGAGATAACCGCCGGAACCACGACAGATCCACAACTGCTGGTTGCCAACCCTTCTTTTGAAAAAAAAGGGCAACGGGAGGCGCCGGTGATAAGATGACAGCCGGTATCATAGCACACTTACAGCGTGCTTATGCCCAAGTAAGCATAGGCTGGAAAGTGGAACCGGATGTCTTTACGGAGGCTATTTTGAAGCCACTTCGATGGTGGTGGAAAACTTCCCCACGAATATGTCTTTATTTGAACGTGCCGGTGCGGCAAGCGGCGCTTATCCGCCTGCCGGCGAGGTAGCAGGCAATGTCGATTTCGGTACAACGAACAACGTCACTTTCTATATGGCTGACAATCTGCGAGGTATAGGTACTTCGACTACGGCACAAGGCAAGAATTCGGTGACTAATGCTCCGTCTGCCAGTTTGGGGGGATATACTTGCGTCACGTTTGAAGGTAAATACAAATATGCTTCTGCCCATACGGGAGAGGTAGGCGTGAAATACCGTTTTTATTTAGGGCAAAATCTGATAAACGACTACAATATACGGCGGGGATATGCTTATGCGCTGACTATTACCGTCAGTGGTGCAAACAGTGCTGACTTGCGCGTATCTATTACGGACGGTAATGTGGTGGTCTTTGACCGGGTGACGGAGATAGACGAAATTACAATAGAAATGTAGAGGATAAATGGAAACGGAATTGTCTGTTTTAATCTTGTATGTACCGTAAAGACAATATTTGTCTAATTAAATAGCAAGGCAAAATACCTGCTAT
>JAJQAY010000146.1 GCA_021203515.1 Bacteroides sp.
ATAATTTTTATAATGGAACGAAGGTATACTCATCAAGCGAGAGAGGTACTGTATGGCAGTTGGAGAATGTGTTGATGTATGACAAAACCATTGAAAAACATTCTTTCTCCGTATTGCTGGGACAGTCGGCCAAAAAGAACGTAGGTTATTATTTGAATGGTACACGCCTTGGAATGATTGACCCAGAAGGTTCCAAACCTTATCTCGATTATTGCAACGGCTTGGCAGAAAATGGAGAAATGGAAGCTCATGGTGGTCTTAATAAAGATTCGATGTCTACTCTTTCATCCATGTTTGCGCGGGCAAGTTATAATTATGATGAACGCTATATGTTCCAGTTCACTATACGTAGAGATGGTTCCTCACGTTTTGGTGCAAACCATCATTATGTCATATTCCCTTCTGTATCTTTAGGTTGGAATTTGACTAATGAGAAATTTATGGAAACACGTCCGGACTGGTTGACTAACACTAAAATTCGGGCCTCATGGGGTAAGAATGGTAATGAAAACATTGGTAATTTTAAATATGTTGCTTTGACGGCGGCTGATAATAACTATATATTGGGTTCCGGTGAATCGATGATAAGTGGTGTAAAAGCCAGCGTTTTACCTAATCCTGATTTGAAGTGGGAAGAATCTGAGCAACTTGACTTTGGAGTCGACTTTGGCTTCTTCAACAATGCTTTGAATTTTACGGTCGATTATTATCAGAAGAAGACTAATGGAATGTTGATGACCATGAATATTCCTTCATATGTGGGCGAAGAGAAACCTACCGGCAATGTTGGTAAAATGGAAAACTCCGGTATTGAGATGGAGGCTTCTTACAAGTTCAGATTAAAAGATTGGAATTTCCGTGTCGGTGGTAATATATCTTATTTAAAAAATAAGTTGATAGAATATGGCAATGCCGAGGGATGGGCGAATTTAGATAGTTTTCAAGGTGTTGGAACTATTAGCCGCGCTCAAAATGGTGAACCTTTCCCTTATTTTTATGGATATAAGACAGCAGGTGTATTCCAGAATATGGCCGAAGTAAATGCTTATACGCATACGGCAGAGGATGGAACGGTATCTTTAATTCAGCCGAATGCAGTGCCGGGAGATGTTCGTTTTGTAGACCTGAATGGTGATGGAGTGATTAATGATGATGATCGTACTAAGATTGGTAAAGGTATGCCGGATTGGACCTATGGCCTTAATCTGAATATCTCATATAAGAATTTTGATTTTAGCATGATGCTTCAAGGAACAATGGGTAATGACATTTATGATGCAACTCGCCGTCTTGATATTCCTTCGAGCAATTTACCGTGTTGGATGCTGAACCGATGGACAGGTGAAGGCACTTCTAACTCCATCCCGCGCTTTGTTTTAGGAGACAATGTGAATTGGCAATCATCCGATCTTTATGTGAAAGATGGTACATATATGCGTTTGAAAAATATCCAGTTAGGGTATACATTACCTAAAAATCTCACACGCAAAGTATTTGTTTCCTCACTCCGTTTTTATGTGTCGGCAGAAAACTTATTGACCTTTACGAAGTATGACGGGTTCGACCCTGAAATTTCATCGGGTGGTACATCTTTGGGAATTGATCGTGGCGTATATCCACAAGCCCGAACTTTTACAGTGGGAGCAAATCTGAGTTTCTAATCTATAAAATAAATAAGAATATGAAAAAGCATAATTTTTTGGCTGTAGGATTTTTAGCATCAACTTTGATGTTGGCTGGATGTTCCGATTCTTTCCTGGAACTTGAATCTCCTACTCAAGTAACAATCCAGGACTATTTTACTACTAATGAGCATGTATATGAAGCATTAATTGCCGCTTACGATCCCTTGCAGTGGCCCGATTGGAATAAGGAGCAGTATAATCCCGTCAATATAATGTCCGACATTATGGCAGATGATGTGTGGGTAGGCGGACAGAATAAAACCGACAATCAATTTTGGCATTTAATGATGAATTATGAGGCCTTGCCTACTAATTGCATGTCGGGCATCTGGACTGTAGCTTATTCGGGAGTAAAGCGTGCCAATGACGTCCTTACTTATATTGGTTGGGCCCAAAAGGATATAACCGAAGATAACCAGAAACTATATGAAGCGGAGGCTCGCGTATTACGTTGCTTCTACTATACATGGCTATGGAAATTCTGGGGGAATATACCTTATTATACTGAAAATCTACAACCGCCTTATATCCATGAACAGAGCAAGGCAGATGATGTATATAGTTCTATAGTAACAGATTTGGAGGGAGCGCTTGATCTGAATGCACTTCCTATGAAAGCAACTTCCGATAATTTGGGACGTGTGACTAAAGCTATGGCCTATATGCTATATGCGGAGATTGTGATGTATCAGAATGATGAAAGTCGCTATTCAAAAGCTTTGGATTATATGAAAGCCATTATTACGGATGGCGGGTACGATTTGGCAGAGGATTATGCCGGTATCTGGTTGGAGTCCGGTGAATGGAATGTAGAGTCTATATTTGAGATTAACTATAAAGATGATAATGCAGTCCGTTCGTATGATAATCCCTTGTATGCCGGCGGCACCATACTTCCCCGTTTGATTAGCCCCTATGGATGGCCTGACGGAACCAATGAACGTCTTCAAGGTTGGGGGTTCTGTCCGGTGCGTCAGGAAACTTATGACCGCTATGCAGAAGGTGATACACGTCGTGATGCAACTTGCTTTAACGCTGCTGCTACAAAAGTCGAATATACACTGCGCTATCAAGATACAGGTTTATTTTTAGATAAGTATATTGCACGTAGTGGATATAATGCAGATCAGAAAGCTGATGCCGACTTGAACTTTAATAATAATCTGCGTATATACCGTTTTGCCGAAACGCTATTGAATGCGGCTGAATTGATAGCCCGTGGTGCCGGTGCTGGAGATGCTTCGGACTATTTGAACAGAGTGCATAAGCGCAGCGGATTGACGAATACGGTGGAACCGACTCTTGACAATATCATAGAAGAACGTCACCTGGAATTTGTCGGCGAAGGTAAACGTTATTGGGATTTGGTGCGTACAGGAAAGGCTGCCACTGTTCTGGTACCCGATAAATATAGCTATCGCACTAACACTTGGTCTGAAAGCAAGAAATATTTGCCTATTCCGCAAGGTGAGATTGATGCTGCACAAGGCACATTAACTCAGAATAATTATTAACTCATAAAATGAATAGATATATGAAACGAATATATAGTTATTTAGAAAGCCTTCTCCTGTTGATATTTGCTTTTTCCGCATGTACTCCGGAGGATTTCGTTCATCCCGACCCTAATGGGATACCTTTGGCTACGGATATTGATGTAGATATAGCTGTTGACCAGGAAATTAATCAGGTTACATTCACATTGAAGAATAAAGCCTGCATGCCCGTGTGGATTTTTGATGGTAAGACATATTCCACGGTGAATGGTCTTTCGAAAATCTATGCAGAAGCCGGTACTTATGAAGTTGAAATCAAAATGGCAAATTCCAATGGCGTTAGTGATGCCAGCATTACGAAGTCGTTTACTATAGAGAATGCAATTGTCGATTTTGACTCGTACATCACTCGTATGGCAGGAAGTGCCGATAAGGAATGGATGATTGCCAAAGAGACTGAAGGTCATTTGGCTTGTGGTGATTCGGGAACGGATGGTACGAATTATTATTCGGCCGCACCTAATGAGCATGCTGCTTTCGGACTTTATGACGACGTGCTGACTTTCGGTACAGATAAGTCATATATCTACAACCCTGGTGCCGGAGGTACGGTTTACGTTAATAAAGGATGTTCTATTTTTGGAGAGTTTAATCCTCAAGATGGCAAAGACTTCATGGCGACTGTTGAGGAGCAAAAGGTAAATTATGATTTTGTAGTAGAAGGTAACGATGTCTTTATCACCTTCCCATCGAAAACTTTATTCCCGTATATTGCGAATGACGATGCTTACAACACTCCTAAATATAAGATTGTAAGCCTTACACCTACAAAAATGGAATTGATAGCTGATAATGGAGAAATAGCATGGCACTATATTCTGGCGAGTGGAGAAGAAACGAAACCTGGCGGATATGATGCGGATAATGCTTGTAACATGTGGAAGACGGCTACATTTACAAATGAGTTCTTCTATGCTCCTGGATGGGGTCAGATAGCCGATCCGGCTTTTGAAGCCAATGGTAACTCTTATAAGATAACTTTGTCTACTGCAACTTCTGACCAGTGGCAGGCACAAGTTAAATTCTTGACGGATATTACTACGAACTCTTCTACCAACTATGATTTCTCTACTATTTTTACTTCGACAAAAGATCACAATAATGTTACAGTTAAATTAGTTCAGACGGGCAATGACGGCAATTTCTATTTTACAGAGAGCATTAAGTTAAAAGCCTACGAGGACTATGTGTTTATCATGACAGATATGCCTGGCATCGATATGGACAATGTAAGCCTTGTACTGGATTTCGGTGGAAATGTAGAGAACACTGAAGTGACGGTTAGTCGTGTCGTATTGAAAGAGCATGGCTGTGACGACGGAACTATTGTTGAAACTCCCGGTGAAGAAGAGGATGTAATTTGGTTACCCGATGCTGCCAGCAACATGTGGAAGTCGGCTTCGTTTACAAATGAATTCTATTATGCTCCGGGTTGGACTCAGATTGCCGATCCTGGTTTTGTAGCAGATGGAAATTCATATAAAATCTCTTTGCCTGTCGCAACTACCGACCAGTGGCAAGCACAAGTGAAGTTCCTCACCGACATGACTACGAGTAGCGCCACTGCTTATGATTTCCGTTGTATACTGAACTCTACGGAAGATATGACAGGAGTAACCGTGAAACTGGTTTCATCCAGTGACGATGCCGATTTCTACTTTGCTGAAAGAGTGGATTTGGTAGCCTACCAGGATTATGTCTTTAAACAGCCCAATATGCCGGGTATCGATATGGATGCTGTGACCCTTGTATTCGATTTTGGCGGAAATCCTGCCGGAGTAGATGTCACGGTTAGCAGTGTCATTTTGCAAGAACATGGTGCGGGTAAGGTAAGTTGGAATCCGGATTCCGATTGTAATATGTGGAAAGCGTCTCAATTTACGAATACTTTTTATTATGCTCCGGGTTGGGTCCAGATTGCCGATCCTGTGCTTGAGGCTGATAACGGTTCTTATACGATTACATTACCGGAAGCTACAATGGCACAATGGCAAGCACAATTTGTATTCCATACGGATATAACTACTAATAGCTCTACTTCCTATGATTTCCATTGTATCTTGCGTTCTACAAAGGATATGACGGGTGCAACAGTTAAATTGGTTCTAGACGGAGAAGGTAATGATGGCAACTTCTATTTTACTGAAAGAGCGGATTTGACGGCTGATGAGGATTATGTATTAGAGATGCCGTCTCTGCCGGGTAAAGATATGGATAAGGTTTCCCTTGTATTAGATTTTGGAGGAAATCCGGCTAATATGGAGGTTACAGTCAGCAGCATAATCTTAAAAGAATCAAGTTGTAACAATTAATAAGTATTAATCCTAAGTTTGTGCAGTCAGGTGAAACTGCTGCACAAACATTTAATCATATAAATATGAAAAATATGAATTTATTATCCTTGTTGGTACTTGCACTTGGCTTTATGAGTTGTAGCGATGACAACAACGAACCGGGAACGGATATAACAATTACCTGCTCTCCTACGGAGATAAATGTGGAACATGAGGAAGAGACAGCAACAATTGATGTAAAAGTCAATCGTGAATGGATGGTGTACAGCAATGAGAATTGGATAACCTGCACTCCTTCGAGTTCTATTAATGAAACGGGAACAGTTACTGTTGCTATTTCTGCCAATGGATTTACCTCGAAACGGGAAGGCTCGGTAATAGTGAAATCTGGTAATACGCGCACTATTGTTCCTGTGTCACAGGAAGCCAAACCGGAAATTATAGCTCCGACAATTGTTCCTCCTGAAGGATACGAATTGGTTTGGAATGACGAATTCCTGGAAGGTGACCGCCCGGGCAATGGCTGGAGTTATGAAACCGGTGGCGGTGGCTGGGGAAACAATGAATTGCAAACCTATGTCAACTGTAGCAAGGATGGCGAACAACTTGCTATAGTGGAAGACGGTGTCCTTAATATCATTGCCAAGAAGATAGGTGGAACAGTTTATTCTATCCGCATGAACACGGTGCAGAGTTGGACGTATGGCTATTTTGAAGCTCGTCTGAAACTTCCTGCAGGAAAAGGAACATGGCCTGCATTTTGGATGATGCCTAAGGATTTTAAAATGTGGCCGGATGATGGAGAGATAGACATTATGGAAGAGGTTGGCTATGACCCGAATGTAGTAGTTTCTACTATTCATTGCAAAGCCTACAATCATGCAAGTAATACTCAAAAAACCGGAAACAAGCTAATCTCTACTGCTCAAACCGAGTTTCATGTGTATGCTTTGGAGTGGACGAAAGATTTTATTAAAGGTTATGTGGATGGTGAATGCTATTTCTCTTTTGATAACGATAAGGCAGGAGATAAGAATACTTGGCCGTTCGATGTTCCTTTCTACCTAAAATTAAACCTTGCGTGGGGAGGTAACTGGGGAGGTGCCCAGGGAGTCGACGAAACTGTATTGCCAGCAACGTATTCCATAGATTATGTACGTGTATTCCAGAAAAAATAATTGACTAGATATGAAAGCTATAAAAATTCTCTCTGCCTGCTTGCTTCTTTTGCCATTCGTTTCTTGTACGCAAAAGGCGAATGATAAAGGTGACGCAGTGACGGAAAAGAAAATAGAGACTTTATTATCCAAGATGACCTTGGAAGAGAAATTGGGACAGATGAACCAAGTCTCTTCTTATGGTAATATTGAGGACATGAGTGGACTGATAAGGAAAGGTGAAGTCGGGTCTGTCTTGAATGAAGTAGATCCGGTGCGCATCAATGCATTGCAACGTGTGGCAATGGAGGAATCCCGCTTGGGCATTCCTCTGTTGATGGCTCGCGATGTTGTCCACGGTTTTAAAACGATTTTTCCCATTCCTTTGGGGCAGGCAGCTTCTTTCGACCCGCAAGTGGTGGAAGACGGGGCACGAGTAGCAGCTATTGAAGCTTCATCCGTAGGTATCCGTTGGACCTTTGCGCCGATGATTGACGTTGCACGCGACCCGCGCTGGGGGCGTATCGCCGAAGGATGTGGAGAAGATACCTACTTAACATCCGTTATGGGAGCAGCCATGATAAAAGGTTTTCAGGGAGATTCATTGAGTAATCCCACCTCCATAGCCGCCTGCCCCAAGCACTTTGTGGGTTATGGCGCTGCTGAGGGAGGACGCGATTATAATTCGACATACATTCCTGAGCGTAGGCTTCGGAACGTATATCTTCCTCCTTTCGAAGCGGCTGCCAAAGCAGGAGCAGCCACATTTATGACCTCGTTCAATGATAATGACGGAATTCCTTCTACCGGAAACAAGTTTATCCTGAAAGATGTGCTTCGTGGCGAGTGGGGCTTTGACGGAATGGTTGTTACCGATTGGGCTTCTGCCAGTGAAATGATAAGTCACGGCTTTGCAGCCGACCCGAAAGAAGCTGCGATGAAAGCAGTCAATGCCGGGGTCGACATGGAAATGGTTAGCTATACTTTTGTGAAAGAGTTGCCGGCATTGATTAAAGAAGGAAAAGTCAAGGAAGCCACAATCAATGAGGCAGTACGAAGCATTCTGCGCGTCAAGTACCGTTTGGGTTTGTTCGACAATTCTTATGTGGGTGAGAAGAAAGCGGAGATATTATATGCTCCTGCACATCTGGCGGCAGCAAAACAAGCTGCTATCGAGTCGGCAATCCTATTGAAGAATGACAACGAAGTATTGCCCTTGCAATCTTCTGTCAAGACGGTTGCTGTAGTGGGGCCGATGGCAAATGCTCCTTATGAGCAATTAGGCACATGGGCATTCGATGGAGAGAAATCGCAATCTGTGACTCCGTTGAACGCTATCAAAGACTTGGTAGGTGATAAGGTGCAAGTGATTTATGAACCCGGACTGACGTATAGCCGCGACAAGAATAAAGAAGGGGTTGTCAAGGCAGCCGCATCTGCCGCGCGTGCCGATGTAATTCTTGCTTTTGTCGGTGAAGAAGCTATTCTTTCCGGCGAAGCACACAGTTTGGCCGATTTAAATCTGCAAGGAGCACAGACCGAACTGATTAGAGCATTGGCTAAAACCGGCAAACCGGTAGTGATGATTGTCATGGCAGGTCGTCCGCTGACAATCGGAGAGGAAGCTGAATTCTCTTCGGCTGTTCTCTACGCGTTCCACCCCGGCACAATGGGAGGTCCCGCATTAGCCGATTTGCTTTGGGGCAAATCCGTACCGAGTGGTAAAACTCCTGTTACGTTCCCCAAAATGGTAGGGCAAGTACCTATCTATTATGCACACAATAATACAGGACGTCCGGCCACAAGAAATGAAGTTCTTCTGGATGATATTGCCGTTGAGGCCGGACAGACTTCTCTGGGCTGCACATCTTTTTATCTGGATGCCGGCTTCGATCCTCTGTATCCGTTTGGCTATGGTCTGTCCTATACTACTTTCAAGTATAGCAATGTGAAGCTATCTTCTGCAAGCCTGAAAAAGGAGGATATACTGACCGTTACTTTCGACCTGGAGAATACCGGTAAGTATGAAGGAACGGAGGTAGCCCAACTGTATGTGCAAGATAAAGTCGGCTCCGTCACCCGTCCGGTAAAGGAGTTGAAGCGCTTTGCCCGTGTAACTTTAAAGCCGGGTGAAAAGAAAAATGTATCTTTTGAATTGCCGATAAGTGAACTTGCTTTTTGGAATATAGATAGGATGAAGACGGTGGAATTGGGAGACTTTGCTCTTTGGGTAGCACCCGATAGCCAGACTGGGGAAGAAATGTTCTTTAAGGTTACAGATTGATTGTTGATTTATGGTTAAAAAGAGAGGGGATAAGCTGCGACAGCCTATCCCCCCCTTGCTTACACTATTACTAGCCCCAGAAAATCCACTTATTTGATTCGTTTGTATCCATAAACAGCGTTGCTGCCCAGCTCTTCTTCGATGCGTAGCAACTGGTTGTATTTAGCCATACGGTCTGAGCGGCTCAGCGATCCGGTCTTGATTTGTCCGCTATTGGTAGCTACGGCAATGTCGGCAATGGTTGAGTCTTCCGTTTCACCGGAACGATGAGAAGTGACGGTCGTATAGCCGTGACGGTGTGCCATTTCGATGGCGTTCAAAGTTTCGGTCAACGAGCCGATTTGATTTACCTTTATCAGGATAGAGTTGGCACAACCCTTTTCAATACCCATAGCCAGGAAATCCACATTCGTAACAAACAAATCGTCGCCTACCAACTGGCAGCGGTCTCCGATGCGTTCGGTCAGTTTCTTCCAACCTTCCCAGTCGTTTTCGCTCATGCCGTCTTCGATAGAGTCGATAGGATATTTGTTGATTAACTCTTCCAGATAATCAATCTGTTCGGCAGCGGTACGTTTCTTGCCATTCTCACCTTCGAATTTGGTGTAATCATAAATGCCGTCATGGTAGAATTCCGAAGAGGCACAGTCCATGGCAATCATTACATCCTTGCCCGGTTCGTATCCCGCAGCTTTAATGGCAGCGATGATGGAGCTCAAAGCGTCTTCCGTTCCTTCCAGGCTCGGAGCGAAGCCACCTTCGTCGCCTACGGCAGTACTGAGACCACGATCCTTTAAAACCTTCTTCAAGGCATGGAATACTTCGGCACCCATACGCAGACCTTCACGGAAAGAGTCAGCCCCTACCGGACGGATCATAAATTCCTGAAAAGCAATGGGAGCATCACTGTGCGGGCCTCCGTTGATGATATTCATCATCGGAACCGGCATTACATACGTATTTGTTCCGCCGATATAGCGGTAGAGAGGTATATCCAGATAAGCTGCCGCTGCCTTAGCCACGGCAAGTGATACGCCGAGAATGGCGTTTGCACCCAGATTTGATTTGGTGGTAGTGCCGTCCAATGCCAGCATCGTATGGTCGATACCCATTTGGTCGAGGGCAGACATACCAATCAGTTTGGGGGCTATGATATCATTAATGTTCTCTACGGCTTTCAGTACGCCTTTTCCGCCGTAACGCTTCTTGTCACCGTCACGCAGTTCCAACGCTTCATGTTCGCCGGTAGATGCACCCGAAGGCACGGATGCGCGGCCCATAAAACCAGATTCTAATACTACATCAACTTATACAGTCGGATTTCCTCTTGAGTCGAGGATTTCACGTCCGATAATCTTTTCTATTTTCATCTTATTTCGTTTTTAGTATAAATACTATGCTTATAACAAGTGAAAATAGAAATTGTTTACTTTGTTTAGTCTTTAATTACAATACCCAGTAAGAAGTCAAGTCCATAGCTTGCACCGTACTGACGATAGCTCCCCGTATATCGGGCAGGTTGACGTGGATGCCCTCAATGTGGGAGTCGCTCAAGTCGATCCCTCTTAGAGGCGTATGCGAAAATTCCGCCTCAATCAGTTCGCAGTTGGCAAAGGCGATGGAAGCCAGTTTACAGTCGTTGAAATCGCTGTTTCGCAGGTCGCAGGTCGAAAACTGTGCCTGATTGATTTTACTCATGGAGAGGTTGAGGTATCTTGCGTTGCAATCTTGCAACTTCAGATGATTGAGTATCGCTTCGGCAAGGCTTGTTCCTACCAGTTTGCAGGACACGAACTCTACGCGGAACAAGGAACTCTCGGCAAGCGATATATTAGACAAGTCACAATTTTCGAAACGTACATCCGTAAAGTGAGCGGCTTTCAGTTTGCAATCGCTGAAGTGTACATGGCTGAAGGTGCAATTGGTGATACTCTTGTAAGAACATATAATTCCTTCTTCCGTTTGTTTGCTGAAGTGAAGTCCTCTTACGGTTTCTTCCGTATCGAGCCATTCTTTTAATGATTTGCGGCTATCGCTCTGTTCCTCCAGGTGGGGAGGGACAATTCGTACCGGCGGCATAATGAAAGGTTTGCTTTGTCTCATAAGTATGTCGTGATTATATGGCCCGTCCGAAAGCACCGCCACCCAGTGCGGCAGCCACTCCCAGCGCGATACTCAGTAAAGTGTAAATGATAAATATCCCATAAAATCCCTGTTTCAGCAGAGCCAGTCCGTCATTAGAAAAGGTGGAGAAGGTGGTGAAACCTCCGCATAACCCCGTTGCCAGCAACATGCGTACTTCGGTCGACAGATTGAAGCGTGCTGAAAGGGTATAGAATAATCCGATAAGGAAACTGCCGAGAATATTGACGGTAAATGTAGCCCACGGGAAAGAGTAGGGGACTATCCTTTCGTGTAGCGCCATCTGCATGCAATAGCGCAATACGCTACCCGTGCCGCCTCCCAGAAATATTGCAATCAATACTTTTGTCGTACACCTTTTGCTTTGTCGGGCAAAGATAATGCTTTCATTTTATTTATATTTTCCGGAAGCGGACTTTTCTTTAAAAATCAGGTTCATAACCACTTATGCAAACGTTTGCTTTTATTTCGCTTATATTTTCATTTGACAACTTCCATTCCGGTTGTTTTCATGCTTATATTTGCATCACGATAAATTTTATAAACTATAGCATGAAAAGTATGAAAACAATCTGCACTAAATTAGTTTGCCTCTTGTTCGTCGTTTTTATGAGTAGCGCGGCATTTGCCGAGAGTATTACTTCTCCCAACGGACAACTGCAATTAAACTTCTCGGTGAACGCCCAAGGCGAACCTGTCTACGAACTTTCTTATAAAGGGAAAGCAGTAATTAAACCTTCTAAGTTGGGCTTGGAACTGAAGAACGATCCGGGACTGATGAACGGATTTACCTTGACCGACGCCAAAACCTCCACCTTTGATGAAACCTGGAAACCGGTTTGGGGTGAAGTGAAGCAAATCCGCAACCACTATAACGAGCTGGCCGTGACGCTGAACCAGAAGGCGCAAGACCGCAATATCATTATCCATTTCTGTCTTTTCGACGACGGACTCGGTTTCCGTTATGAATTCCCTTTGCAGAAGAATTTGAATTACTTTGTTATCAAAGAAGAGCATACACAGTTTGCTATGGCCGGTGACCACACTGCTTTCTGGATACCGGGAGACTATGATACGCAGGAATATGACTATACCGAATCCAAACTTTCCGAGATACGCGGCCTGATGCAAGGTGCCATCACGGAGAACGCCTCGCAGACCCAATTCTCTCCTACGGGTGTCCAGACTTCCTTGCAGATGAAGACGGCCGACGGCTTATATATCAACCTGCACGAGGCTGCTTTGGTAGATTACTCCTGCATGCACCTGAATCTGGACGACAAGAATATGATTTTCGAGTCATGGCTCACTCCGGATGCCGTGGGCGACAAAGGTTACCTGCAAGCTCCCTGCACCTCACCGTGGCGTACGGTAATTGTCAGCGATGATGCCCGCGACATTCTCGCCTCCAAGCTCACTTTGAACCTGAACGAGCCTTGTGCCTACGAAGATGTTTCATGGATAAAGCCTGTGAAGTATGTAGGCGTATGGTGGGAAATGATTGCCGGAAAGAGCACATGGGCCTATACGGACGACCTTCCTTCCATGAAGCTGGGCGAAACGGACTACTCCAAGATGAAGCCGAACGGCCGTCATGGTGCCAACAATGATAATGTGAAGAAATACATCGACTTTGCTGCCGAGCATGGTTTCGACCAAGTGCTGATAGAAGGCTGGAACGAGGGCTGGGAAGACTGGTTCGGCCATTCCAAAGACTATGTCTTCGATTTCATCACTCCTTATCCCGATTTCGATGTGAAGATGCTGAATGCTTATGCCAAGAGTAAAGGTGTAAAGCTGATGATGTCCCACGAAACTTCCGCTTCTGTCCGCAACTACGAACGCCACATGGACAAAGCCTACCAGTTCATGGTAGACAATGGCTACAATGCCGTGAAGAGCGGTTATGTAGGCAATATCATTCCTCGCGGCGAACACCACTACGGTCAGTGGTTGAACAACCACTACCTCTATGCCGTGAAGAAAGCCGCCGACTATAAGATATGTGTCAATGCCCACGAAGCTGTACGTCCTACGGGATTGTGCCGCACCTATCCGAACTTGATTGGCAATGAGTCTGCACGCGGCACTGAATACGAAGCATTTGGCGGCAGCAAACCGTTCCACACGACCTTGCTTCCTTTCATGCGTCTGATAGGCGGCCCGATGGACTACACTCCGGGTATCTTTGACATCAAGCTCGACTTTATGGGCGATTTGCCTCATGGTCGCGTACAGACCACGCTTGCCAAGCAGTTGGCCCTTTACGTCACCCTTTATAGCCCGTTGCAGATGGCTGCCGACTTGGTGGATAATTACGAGAAACACATGGATGCCTTCCAGTTCATCAAAGATGTAGCAGTAGATTGGGATGATAGTAAGTATCTTGAGGCAGAACCGGGAGACTATATCACCGTAGCCCGCAAGGCAAAAGGTACCGGCAACTGGTTTGTAGGTGGCATTACCGATGAAAATGCACGTACTGCCAACTTTACCCTCGACTTCCTCGAACCGGGCAAGCAATATGTAGCTACTCTCTATGCCGACGGTAAAGATGCCGATTACCAAGAGAACCCCACTTCCTATCAGATAAAGAAGGGCATCGTTACCAATAAAACAAAGATGTCTGTGAAGGAAGCTCGTAGCGGTGGCTTCGGCTTGAGCCTGATTGAAGCTACTCCGGCAGATAAGAAAGCCGTGAAGAAATGGAAATAAATAATAGGTAAAAAGATTTTTTGGAACAGGGCTTTTGTCAATAAGCTCCCTGAACTTTGTGAAAGAGGTTCAGGGAGCTTTTATTTATATATCAGTTTGCATAAGGTCGGGAGTACGGGCAAGCACTACGTATTCAAACTTTTTTCCTTGGTAAGTAAACTTCCTTTTCCTAGGAAGAAAAGATGTTTTGCCCGTAACGCAACCTCAGAATGAAGACTCTGTTTATAAGAATAAAGCCTTCATTCTTACAAATAAAGCTTTTATTTATAGAAATAAAGGCTTTATTTATAGATTGCATTGCGGATAAAGTAACTTTCCTCTAGGGCAAAGCTATGTTTTCTTAGGGATGAAGGGAAATAAGTACTATTATGGTGAGAAGCATTAGTCTCTTAGTTCGCCTTTTTGAGTCCGGACGACTCCGACAACCTTAGACTACTGATAATCGCCGCTATCACTGCAAATACACTACCCGCTATCAGGCAGACTGCCGTACTCTTGCCTCCTGCAACCCAACTGAATAAGAGCGCGACAAAGGTAGTTCCGAGCGTTTGCCCCATCAGCCTTGCCATGCCTAACATACCGCTGGCGCCACCGGAGCGCTTGGCGGGGGCAGAAGATATAATCGTACTGTTATTGGGCGTCTGGAAGATGCCGAAACCGGCCCCGCAAAGCGCCAGTCGCCAGATGATACTGAGAACGGACGACTCCGCGCCCAGACTGGAAAGAGAATAAAGCCCGACAGCAAATGTCACCATACCGATGCTGCCTAAAATTCCCGGATGAATGCGTTCTACCAGATACCCCGCAATCGGTGCCGTGATGAGAGTGGCGAGAGGCCAGGGAGTCAGTAGCAATCCTGTCATTACTTCGCTGTGCCCCAACGTGTTTTGCAGGAAGAAAGGCAACGAAATCATAGCCAGCATTTGTGCCGTGAACGAGCAGATGGAGGTTATGATGGAAAGCCTGAAAATAGGAATTTTCATTAAGTCCAAAGGCAGTAGGGGAGGCTCCTGGCTCAACTGGCGCCGCACGTAATAGGTGCTGATGACGGCTAGTATCACTAATTGAAGTATCAGGTAATCGTAGCGCTCATGATGGGCAAATCCGTCTAATGTATAAATCAGCAGTCCGAATGCGAGAGCATTGGCAATGGCACTTTTGGTATCGAACTTGCGCTTTGACAATTCTGCCTGGCGGGGCAGGAACTTGCTGCCTAAAATCAGTGCGACCGCACCTAGCGGCAGATTAATGGCAAACAACCAATGCCAGGAAGCGATAGATAAAATTCCGCTGGCAACGGAAGGACCTGCCGCTGCTGATATGGCGATTACCATTGCATTGATGCCCATTCCGCGCCCTATTTGTTTTCGGGGGTAGATAAGACGTATTAAGGCTGTGTTTACACTGGTGATGGCAGAGGCGCTGAACCCTTGGAAGACACGGGCGAGCGTCAGCGTCCAGAAAGAGTCGGACAGCGCACAAATTAAGGATGTGATGCATAACAGGGCAATGCCGGATATGAATATCTTCCTGTATCCGAATATTTCGCCTAAGGCGGAAAAAGAGAACAGCGACACGACAATAGCAAGCTGGTAGCCGTTGACAATCCACGTCGTCACCGAAGGCGATGTGCCGAAATCATGGGCAAAGGTGGGTAACACCACATTGCTGATATTGATGTCGAGCACCGACATGCAGAGTGCAAAAGCAATGGCTACCACCGCTCCTATTCGCTGCGAAGGTGGTAGTCCGTCGGTTTCACCGATTTCCTGTTTGTTTTCAGTCTGTATCATAAGGATTGCTTTCCTTCGTAAAGGAAACAAATACTTCTTTTCGGTGTTCTGATTTCTCTGTGAAAATAAGTTTTTTTAGAAATTGTATGGGCAGAAAATAACGTGAACAATGAAACTTCTTTGTACCTTTGCATCCGCTAATTTATACAACCAATAACAAAACAGAATTTATGGGCGGATTTTTCGGGACAGTGGCCAAGGCAAGCTGTATGGCAGACTTATTCTATGGTACGGATTATAACTCACATTTAGGAATCAAGCGGGGAGGTATGGCTACCTACGATGAAGAAACAGCAGGATTTCATCGTTCTATCCATAATCTGGAGAGCACCTATTTCCGCACTAAGTTTGAAGACGAACTGGATAAGTTCAGGGGAAATTCCGGTATCGGCATTATCAGCGACACCGACCCGCAGCCTATCATCCTGAATTCCCACCTCGGTCGTTTTGCTATTGTCACCGTTGCCAAAATTGCCAATATCGAGGAGTTGGAGAGTGAAATGCTG
Organism: Bacteroides sp.; assembly: GCA_021203515.1. Classification (GTDB taxonomy): domain Bacteria; phylum Bacteroidota; class Bacteroidia; order Bacteroidales; family Bacteroidaceae; genus Bacteroides. Next base: position 16,133 of record JAJQAY010000146.1, read on the forward strand.
GCACAGCACATGCACTTCTCGGAGCTTAGTTCGGGCAAAACCAATCAGACAGAATTAATCGCTTTATTAATTATACAAGGTAAGACTTTTGTAGAAGGCATCGAGAATGTGCATAAGCACATCAAAGGTTCCTGCTCCATGTTGCTGCTTACGGAAGACGGCATCATTGCCGCCCGCGACCGCTGGGGCGTACTCCCATTGTCATCGGACGGAAGGATGGTGCTTATGCGACTACGAGCGAGTCGGGCAGTTTTCCGAACCTGGGATACGAGATTGACCGTTATCTCGGTCCAGGTGAGGTTGTACGTCTGCGTGCCGACGGGATAGAACAGATGCGCAAGCCGAATGAAGAGATGCAGATATGTTCTTTCTTGTGGGTGTATTACGGTTTTCCGACATCCTGTTATGAAGGGCGAAATGTGGAAGACGTGCGTTTTTCCAGCGGATTGAAAATGGGACAGAAGGATACTTCGGAGGTGGATTGTGCCTGTGGTATTCCCGACTCGGGGGTAGGCATGGTGCTGGGATATGCGGAGGGTAAGGGAGTGCCTTATCATCGTGCCATCTCAAAATATACACCGACATGGCCGCGCAGTTTTACTCCCAGTAAACAGGAGATGCGTTCGTTGGTGGCGAAGATGAAGCTGATACCCAACCGTGCCATGCTGGAAGGCAAGCGCTTGTTGTTCTGTGACGACTCCATTGTGCGGGGCACGCAGTTGCGCGATAATGTAAAGGTGCTGTATGAGTATGGAGCAAAGGAGGTACATGTTCGCATTGCTTGTCCGCCGCTGATATATAGCTGTCCGTTTGTGGGTTTCACGGCTTCCAAAGGAGATTTGGAACTGATTACCCGCCGTGTTATCAAGGAGTTGGAGGGTGACGAGAACAAAAAACTTGAAAAGTATGCCACTACCGGTTCGCCGGAGTACGAGAGGATGGTAGACGTAATCCGCGAACGTTTCGGACTTTCTTCATTAAAATTCAATACATTGGAAACGTTGGTTGAAGCCATCGGATTGCCTAAATGTAAAGTCTGCACGCACTGCTTCGACGGTAGCAGCCATTTCTGATTGACAAATAGACGTTAAGGAATAAAAAAGGGACGTGAATTGCTTGGCAGTTCACGTCCCTTTTTTTTAACTTTACAGCGAGGTTAATGCGGTAATGTGCTAATATGCCAATGTGCTAATTGGCTGCGCAGTAATAGCATGACTATCTGCATTGGCACATTGGCATATTAACACATTAAATCATTAGTTATATGACCTTAGTAGAACGTTTTTTAAAGTATGTAAGTTTCGATACACAGTCGAATGAAGAGAGTGGGGTAACACCGAGTACTCCGGGGCAAATGGTATTTGCCAAGTATCTGAAAGAAGAGTTAGAGGCTTTGGGGCTGGAAGACATAACGCTGGACGAGCATAGCTATTTGTTTGCTACGCTGCCCGCCAACACTGATAAGCCACTGCCCACTATCGGCTTCATAGCCCATATGGACACGAGCCCCGATATGAGTGGCAAGGACGTTTCTCCGCGCATTGTGAAGAATTACGACGGCAAGGACATTGTGCTTTGCGCCGATGAACAGGTTGTGCTTTCTCCTGCGCAGTTCCCCGAACTGCTCGACCACAAAGGAGAAGACCTGATTGTGACGAACGGAAAGACCTTGCTCGGTGCCGACGATAAAGCCGGTATTGCCGAAATCGTGTCGGCCGTGGTCTATCTGAAAGAGCATCCCGAAATCAAACATGGTAAAATCCGTATCGGCCTCAATCCCGATGAGGAAATCGGTCTGGGTGCGCATAAGTTTGATATAGAGCAGTTTGGTTGCGACTGGGCTTATACGATGGACGGTGGTGAACTGGGCGAGTTGGAATTTGAAAACTTCAATGCTGCCGCTGTCAAGATTACTTTTAAGGGCCGCAATGTGCATCCGGGTTATGCCAAGAATAAGATGATAAACTCCATTCGCGTAGCCAACCGCTTCATGTCCATACTTCCCGAACAGGAGACACCGGAACATACCGAGGGTTACGAAGGTTTCTACCACCTTGTCGGCATCAACGGCGATGTGGAACAGGCCACCGTTTCTTATATTATACGCGACCATGACCGCGCCCGCTTCGAAGAACGCAAGAAGGAGATTGAACGTCTTACGGGTGAGATTAATACCGAATATGGCGAGGGTACGGCTACGCTTGAACTTCGCGACCAATACTACAACATGCGCGAGAAGATTGAACCGGTGATGCACATCATCGACATTGCTTTCGAGGCAATGAAGGCTGCCGGCGTAGAGCCGCACGTGAAAGCCATTCGTGGCGGTACGGACGGAGCGCAACTCTCTTTCAAGGGTTTGCCTTGTCCCAACATCTTTGCCGGCGGACTGAACTTCCACGGACGTTATGAGTTCGTGCCTATCCAGAGTATGGAGAAAGCAATGGACGTCATTGTGAAAATTGCCGAACTGGTTGCTGCAAAATAATCATTAATACTTTAATATTTAAACTCCATGAAAACTACTCCCTTTACCGAAATCCACCTCTCGCTGGGTGCCAAGATGCACGAATTTGCGGGATACAACATGCCTATCGAATACTCCGGTATCATCGACGAACATATGACCGTTTGCCAGGGTGTCGGCGTTTTCGATGTTTCCCACATGGGCGAGTTCTGGGTGAAAGGTCCTCATGCGCTGGACTTCTTGCAGAAAGTAACGTCTAATAATGTAGCCGCCCTCGCTCCGGGCAAGGTGCAGTACACCTGCTTCCCCAACGAAGACGGCGGTATCGTGGACGACCTTCCAGTCTATCAATATGAACCGGAGAAGTATCTGCTCGTAGTCAACGCATCCAATATTGAAAAAGACTGGAACTGGTGCGTCAGCCACAACACCGAAGGTGCCGAACTGGAAAACGTTTCCGACCGCATGGCGCAATTGGCCGTACAAGGCCCGAAAGCAATCCTTGCCTTGCAGAAGCTGACGTCTATCAATCTTTCCGAACTTCCTTGCTATACCTTTACGCATGGTGAGTTTGCAGGCGAGAAGGATGTCATTATTTCCAATACCGACTATACCGGTGCAGGTGGTTTTGAACTTTACTTTTATCCCGAAGCTGCATTAAAGATTTGGGATGCCGTGTTTGAGGCTGGTGCCGAGTTCGGTATTAAGCCTATCGGACTGGGTGCCCGTGACACGCTTCGTCTGGAAATGGGTTTCTGCCTGTATGGAAATGATTTGGATGATACTACGTCACCCATTGAAGCGGGCTTGGGATGGATTACCAAGTTTGTGGAAGGCAAGAACTTCACCAACCGCGCGATGCTGGAAAAGCAAAAGGCGGAAGGAACCACTCGCAAGCTGGTAGGTTTTGAAATGATAGACCGCGGTATTCCCCGTCATGGCTATGAGTTGTTCAGTGCAGACGGTGTGCTTATCGGTACAGTTACTTCGGGCACCATGTCTCCTACTCGTAAAATCGGTATCGGTATGGGATATGTGAAACCGGAATACTCCAAGATTGGTACGGAAATTTGCATTGATTTGCGCGGACGTAAATTGAAGGCAGTAGTGGTGAAGCCGCCGTTCCGTAAATAATTAAAAATAGGATATAAAGAAATGGCTATGCTATAAAGTGCAGCCATTTTTAGTTTCTCGATTTAACAAGGGTGTACAAACACGAACAGACATCCGTTCCGATAACTATCGTCCAGGTATACCTGCCCGCCGATACGCTCGGCAAGGACACGGCACAAGGAAAGTCCCAAGCCGGCACCGGGCACGAAACTATCTACTTTATAGAAACGTTCGAATATCTTTTCTTTCAGTTCGCTGCTGATACCGGGACCGGTGTCGCGCACGTAGAAGGAGAGTTTGCCGTCACCAGCATCTACCCGGTAGCTGAGTTCCACTTCCCCGTTTTTGGTAAACTTCAATGCGTTATGCACCAGATTGGCAAGTATCTGGCGCAGAATATGTTCGTTTGCCGTGAGGATATAGTCTTCGTTGCGCGGCGTATAGTACAAGTTCACTCCCGGCTGTACATGCTCCTGCATTTCGTGGATAATGGTGGAACAAAACTCATCCAGGGATATGCGCTGAGTCTGTGTAGTGTCACTGCTGTCGATGTTGGCAATGGAAATCATGTCGTTAATGATTTTCAGCAGATTGTCACTGTTCTTTTTGATAGTAGTGCTGATTTCCTTCATTTCTTCCCGGCTCATAGATAATTCGGCAAGGCATTCCGAGAAGCCCACAATGGAATTTAGCGGAGTGCGTATCTCGTGGTTCATATTCTGTATGAAGGCGGTTTTCATAAGTTGTGCTTGCTGAGCCTTTTCATTGGCGGCTTGCAGTTCGTCGGCTTGTTTCCTGAGTATCCGGTTCATATTCACTTTGTGCCGATAAAATTTCAGGGCGATAATCAGGGCGGCTATCAATACCAGCGCTAAGGCACACACATAGAGGAGTTGGATATTCCGGGCTCTGTAGCGCATCTTTTGGGTGTCCAACTCCAGTTTGTTCATATTGTAGCGCGCCGATAGTTCGTTGAGTTGTTTTTGGGTATCGTCCTGACGCAGTGAATCGCTGAGTTTCTGATAACGGCGTAACGTTAAATAGGCATCTTTGTGTCTGCCCATTGCAAAAAGAGTTATCGCTTTGTTGTTATAAAACACCTTGGCGCTTGCCATTTCATTAACATGCTGGTAGTAGTTTAAACAAGAGTCTTGATAAGCGAGCTTCGTTAATAAATTACCTTTCAGATTGGCATATGCCTGCATGGAGTTATATAGAAAAGTGCGTGGAATATTCGGATGCTTCCGATAGATACTTTTCAGTTCGCCCAGATAATGTTTCAAGACAGTGGTATCTTGGGGTTGTGTGTACACAGTTGAAGCCATATCTTTAATCATCGCTATGCGCCTTGTGTCCATATGGATTTCCGGGGAATTGGTCAAAGAGTCCAAATGATGGAAATAAATCTTTGCTTTCTCTTTCTCTCCCGTTTCTTTCAGTACGATGATGTAGTTAGCTGTCAGTGTGGAATATTCATTCCAGTATTTCAGCTTTTCAAATAATGCCATGGCTTGCTCCACATAAGTTTGTGCCTTTGTGTAGTTCTTTTCTGAACCATAGAAATCTCCAATAGCATTTAAACTGAAAGCAAGACCGATTTCGCTTTTCCTTTGTACGGCATCATCATACATTCGGTCCAGCTCTTTCATGTCTTCCTGGGTGGCGTATGAAAAAGCAAGGTTTTCGCAGAGTAAGTACCATTGTCTGTAGTAGCCATGTTCGTCATTGACTTGAAGGCACAATTCTTTGGCAATGGGAACGTATTTCTTGAGGCTGTCTACGTCGTTTCCGCGGCTATGAAAACTGTTCCGGTCCTTATATAAGTTGCATAAATAAACGGTTTTATTTCCCTGCTCCTTTTCAATGGCTTGTTTGAGGCGGTTCCAAAGCGTGTAATATTGCTCGGGGCGGTTATAATATTCTTTGAGTTTTAAAATGGAAGAGGGGATAGAGTCAGAGTTTAACTCAATCTGTTCTTGTGCTTTTATTGGATATGGCAATAAAAAGGTAAAGAACATTATTATCGGAAAAGCGTAGGCTTTCATGTAGAGTACAGCTTTGTTTGTATGAAGTTTAGTTTGCGGAGCAAATATAGATAATTATGCGATAGATGCAATGAAAAAGGAGACTTTCTGAAAAAGTCTCCTTTTCCTAAATTTCATCTTTGAGTAATTCTCCGTTTATATTCTACTCATCTTCTTCAGCATTTGGTTCGCCCAGCCTATTTCTTTGTTTACCCATTCCTTTTCGTTCTCTTCCACATCCTGGCTTTGATATTGTGACAGCAGGGTGATGTACTCATTCAGGGCATCGGCTGCTTTGACCTGTTTGTTCATACGCATCAGGAGTAAAATTCTTTGTTTGTAGATGTCCAGATTAGGATTAGTGCCTGCCAATTCCTGGGATTTGTCGAGTAAGGTAAGGCATTGGTTATTGCTTTCCTCACTATTGGACAGTGCCATTTGTGCCTTCACAAGAATAATATAATCATTATCTGTGGCAAGTTTATTGTCTATATTCTTGTTTACCAGCCGGGACGTTTCTTTATAACGCTTGTTGGCAAAGTTCATGGCGGCATTGAAGGTGATGACATCGCTGGTCATTCTCAGATAGGGACGACTGCTCAGATTATGAGTTTCACCCGCCTTCTCGATACGTTTTGTCAAGTTACCGACGCTGTCATAGCGTGGCAGATCATTGCTGCGCTGTTGTTGGCTGTAGTAATTGGAAATCTTGTTGAGGGCGGAGGCTACTCCGTCGGGGTTATAGCCTTTGAATGCCAGTAGCTCGCATGCTAGTTGGTCCGAAACAAATTCCTGTCCGATTTTGTATTTCATACCCAGGCGATTGGTGGCCGGAATACTCAGTAAAGAGGCTATGAGGCCTACGTCGGAGACGAGACTGACTGTGTAAGCATTATCATCATCATTCCAATATGCTACATCGAGGGCGGCATCGGAAGTCGCGGCAAATACGTCTGTCCAGAAAGCGGCGCGTTTGGCACGCCGTTCGGCATGGTAGTTGTTGTTTACTTGATGGTCGAATACGAAATGCGACAGTTCGCAGGCTATGACGGCAGCCAGTTCATCTTCGGAGTCGAGGGTACAAATGAGTCCGGTGCTGACCACCATAGAGCCATTGGGTAGTATAAAGACATCCGGTTCAGGTGATTGCACGACACGTATGTTCAGGTTTTCGTCTCGATTGGGGTCGATGGTTGTGGAGTTTAACTTGGCAAATACGCCTTGTACATACGAGGTGAGGTAATCGTCCTGATAAGCTATCTCATTGAGTTTGTCCAAATAGTCAAGACACTCTTCGTCAATCTCCTGACGCAGTTTGTGTTTGTATCCGTTCTTGCTGAAGTACTCGTAAAGATGCCTTTTCAGATAGGCCTGCTGCCAAAATTCCTGATCGGTTTCCGGGGTAGACAAGGCAATGATATCCATATTTTCTTTGTGGATAATCTTTTACAGGCCATTGATTTCGACGGCATAATAGATGTCTTTGGAGTATTTGGCAGGGTCGTTTATCTCTACTATCTGGCGGATAATGACGGGAGTGCCCGCCGGTGCATTCTGACACTCCTTTTTCAGTTCTCCTCTGACGGCAATAATACCGCTTAAATCTTTCTGTTTGGATTTGGCAAATCCTGTCGTGACGACGAGAATAGTCAACATTAATAAGGTAGTAATTCGTTTCATGATTATTGTGGATTATGGTTTCGCTGTCACAAAAAATAAGAAAGTAATTTCTCCTTTTTATACTTTTTCCCTATTATGTAATAGGAATTTCCCTAATAGGCAGGCGCTTAAATAGGAAGAAGGGAGGTTGATGCTTGTCAATAAAAAAGGGAGACTTTCTGAAAGCCTCCCTTTTCTTAGCTGTTTAAAGCTATTTATTTCTTGCGGTTGCCGTAACGGCTCATAAACTTATCAACGCAACCGGCTGTGTCAACCAACTTAGACTTACCAGTGTAGAACGGGTGAGAAGTGCTGGAGATTTCCAGTTTTACCAACGGATAAGTTTCACCTTCGAATTCTATAATCTCTTTCGTGTTGCAAGTAGAACGAGACAAGAATACATCACCATTTGACATATCTTTGAATACTACCGGACGGTAATTTTCAGGATGAATACCTTTTTTCATTTCAATATCTGTTTTATAATTTATATTCTGTTACTATTTTGGTAATAAATAGTGTAATGGTCTTTTTCAGGTCGCAAAGATAATGCTTTTTTGTTTTCCAGAAAAAAGTTTCAGGAAAAAAATAGGTTTATAACTTTTTATTTCTGATTTTTGTGGGGAATTAATCTTGTTTGAGTATGAAGAAACTACTGATTTTATTTTCTTTCTGGCTTTGTGCTGTAACGGTCGGAGCGCAGAATGCGGAGCGCGATTTGTATAGTATTGCGTTCTATAACCTTGAAAACTTGTTTGATACAATTCATGATGCGGGCAAAAACGATTATGAGTTCTTGCCTGAAGGCAGTTAGTGGACGGCAGAGAAATATGAAGCTAAGTTGAAGAACCTTTCGAAGGTATTGGGCTCTCTCTCCAGGGATTTAGTGCCCGAAGGCCCTGCGGTAATCGGGGTTGCAGAAGCGGAGAACCGTCGGGTATTGACTGACCTCGTTAGTCAGCCGGCCATTGCCAATTATGAATTTGTACATTACGAAGGTCCGGACAAGCGGGGCATCGATTGTGCACTCTTGTATGATCCGAAGCAGTTTAGTGTGACAAAATCCAAGTTGGTGCTCTCTACTCCTTTTTGAGGGCGATACGGTGTACCTGACGCGTGGCTTCCTGATTGTGGACGGGCAATTGGCGGGTGAGCGTGTCTGCTTCATCGTTAATCATTGGCCTTCGCGTGGAGCAAAGTCTCCGGTGCGCGTGCATGCTGCCCGGCAAGTAAAGGCATTGAAAGACTCACTGATGCGCGAAGATAAAAAAAACTGAAACTCATAGTGATGGGGGATATGAATGATGATCCTATGGACGAGAGTATGCAGGAACTCGGTGCACGTAAATATCTGAAGCAGGTGAAGAAGGGTGAGTTCTATAATCCCTGGTGGGAGACTTTGGAAGATAAAGGAGTGGGGACGTTGCTCTATCGCGGCAAATGGAATTTATTCGACCAGATAGTGCTGTCCAGACCTTTAGTCAAAACCAAGAAAGGACTGCGGTACGACCATAATGAAGTGTTTATCCGCGACTATCTTATCCAGCAAGACGGCAAATACAAAGGCTCGCCGCTGCGCACTCATGGCGGACGCGTCTGGCTGAACGGATATAGCGACCACTTGCCCACAATTATTTATCTGAAGAAGAAGTAATCTAGGTGTTAGGTATTAAGTATTAGGTATTAACTATGCAAGCCATTGCGCAGCTTAATACTTAATACTTAACACCTAATACCTAATACCTACATAATATAATAATGTGTAAATATAAACCGGAAAGCAAACCAGCTATCCGGTTTTTTTGTTTGTAGAAATGAATACGCTTAGTAAATGATGGAGGCAGAAATATGAAAGTGCTTTGTAATATAGAGATTACAATCTTCTGCCGGATGGAGCCAATGGCTTTAAAATCGAATACATTTGGTGCGAAAAAGAAGATAAATAATTCTTGTCTCGCTCTTGTTTTTAAAGGATTATGATTACTTTTGCGTAGAATTTTTATTCACTAACAATAAACTTTAAACAAAATGGTAAATTACAAAGATTTAGGATTGGTAAACACTAGAGAAATGTTTGCTAAAGCTATTAAGGGGGGGTATGCTATTCCGGCATTCAACTTCAACAATATGGAACAAATGCAAGCCATCATCAAGGCTGCTGTAGAAACTAAATCTCCTGTGATTCTTCAGGTTTCTAAAGGTGCTCGTCAGTATGCCAATGCTACTTTGCTGCGTTACATGGCTCAAGGTGCTGTAGAATATGCTAAAGAATTGGGTTGCAAACATCCGGAAATCGTTCTTCACCTCGACCACGGAGATACTTTCGAAACTTGTAAGTCTTGTATCGACTCAGGCTTCTCTTCAGTGATGATCGACGGTTCTCATCTTCCTTATGATGAAAACGTTGCCCTGACTAAGAAGGTAGTAGAATATGCTCACCAATTCGATGTAACCGTAGAAGGTGAACTCGGTGTATTGGCAGGTGTAGAAGACGAAGTTTCTTCCGACCACCACACTTATACTGAACCTGATGAAGTAGTTGACTTCGTTACTAAGACTGGTTGCGATAGCCTGGCTATCTCTATCGGTACTTCTCACGGAGCTTACAAATTCACTCCGGAACAGTGTCACATCGACCCGGCAACTGGCCGTATGGTTCCTCCTCCTTTGGCATTCAATGTATTGGACGCTGTAATGAAAGAACTTCCGGGCTTCCCCATCGTACTGCACGGTTCTTCTTCAGTTCCTCAGGAAGAAGTTGAGACTATCAACAAATATGGTGGTGCACTGAAAGCTGCTATCGGTATTCCTGAAGAAGAGTTGCGTAAAGCAGCTAAGTCTGCAGTTTGTAAGATTAACATCGACTCGGACTCTCGTCTGGCTATGACTGCTGCTATCCGTCAGGTATTTGCTGAGAAACCGGCAGAGTTTGACCCGCGTAAGTATCTGGGCCCGGCTCGTGACAATATGGAGAAACTGTACAAGCACAAAATCATCAATGTACTTGGCTCAGACAACAAACTGGCTGAATAAGATTTAGTTCTTGTCTTAAATAAATTAGCCCTTGCGATATGAATTTATCGTAAGGGCTAAATATTTTCGGAATTGCCTGTTTTAATCTTGCATAATTCAAATAAAAGTTGTATCTTTA
>JAJQAY010000114.1 GCA_021203515.1 Bacteroides sp.
ACCCCGCAGCACTGACACCAGTGATATTCACCACATAGCGGCAGTTCCTTTTGATTGGAATATAGTTTCCTTTATCGACAAAGTCAACTCTATAATAGTTTGTACTTTTCTCGTATATACCTCCTACCACCAGGCAGACGACCTTGTCCTTGGTTGTTCCTGCCGCCGTTTCTGTCACGTAGACACTCCGTATCAATGACTTACCATCGCTGACGCTATAGGAGGGTATATCTTGCGGGGCAGCACTACCGGGAATAGATACGTCTTTCACCCCTACACTCCCAGTGTTTAGTGAAGCGGCAAGAGGGGCGACATAACCTTTATCGTTGACCCGGTACACTTTGACACTTGTCAGAGTGAAGTTGTTGAGTCCCTTAGCCGTTTCTCCACTGAGATCACATCCCACATCGATACGTGCCAACGCCCGCAGCAGGGTAATCCCCAGTGTTATGTTTTCATTAATAACCGTTGCGCTCTCCGTTTCTCCCCACATCGGTATGAGCGTGCAGTTCGTGTCATCAGTGGCATTCCATGCACCGCTGCAATCGAAAGTAATCATCTTCAAAGCATCACTTTTACTTGTATTTTCCGGAATAAAAGGCAGTTTGGTGCCTGCATTGGCAATGATAACCAGCCGATAAATTTCTCCCTGCATACTTTACGCAAAGTAACCGTATAGGTATTGTCACTCTTGAATGTTATCTGTGGAGCTTCATAAGCGAAGGTCTCGGTAGAGCCATTGGCTTTGAACACCAATACTTTCAGTTGCGTGACGTCCAGTTTCTTCTCTATCTCTGCCGATATGGCACGCGTTTCCACATGTTCATCCGAGCCCGTATCTTCATCCGTTCCCGGTAGTGACAGATGCAGGGTAATCATGACACTTCCGTCGTCAATGATTTCGTTAGTCCCGTCATCGTTGCATGAGGCACATGGCATCATAACTAGCAATATGCAGCACGTAACCAGTGTCAGTTTTCCAAACAGTCTTATCATATCCGTTTTTTACATTTCCGTATCTTGTGAAACTTCGCCCCAGGGCAGCACTGTCACCGTTATTTGTAATGTGGCATACCTAAAGTCCAGCAGAATGTCCGTCTGCTTACCCGCAGGCGTGCAGATGGGCTCGAATTTATTGTTCTGCGTTACGGTGAACAGCATTTCTCCCTGACGGCAAATATCTATGGCAATGTGTTGTCCGTCATTGGTAGGAAACACGTGGAAAGGCTGCGTGCGCAGGTCACCCGCCCCGTCGGTATAAGACAAGGGCTTATATCCAGCTTCGTCTCCTACGGCCTTCCCAGTGAAGTCCATCTCCGTTCCAGCACCGCGTACCACGATGTGGCAGGGGCCTCCACCTTCGGGGTATTTCTCCGTAAAGCCTATCGTATGTACGCTCACACCCGCAGCCATCCGTTCCATCACCAGCGTTACCCCGTCCTCCCTCATGCCGCCACGCGTCTGCGGAGTGTCTTCGGTGTCTTCCATATCCGCATCGTTCAACTCCTTGCGGCAATAGAATAAGTCGGTCACCGGGATGTGTGTGCCTTCGGCGTGCCGGCGAAGCTGCAAGCGTGCATCTTCGAGCGAAGTGCCGACTGCCACCTGCGTGGTGACGAGCGTGTCTTCCTTCACGTTGCCCCAGGCCACGAGCGTCAACCTCTCGTTCTTGTCCTCACCGAAGAGAAAGGCGGAAGATATACCTGCAGGAACCATACGTACAAATCCTTTTTGGTTGAACAAGTACACGTCCGTCTTCTCCAATATCCCGCTTTCGGTGAGGTCATTACCTTCGTTGTCTACCACACGTACGTCCAGTGCATACTGCACACATCCGTCCACATCCTTCCGCACGCACGAGGCGGGCAGCAGGAAGAGAAGCACGCAGAACACCGCCTTTCGGGCGGTAGTTGCGAGGGTGTCGGTGAGTATCAACGAGGACATATCCGTTTAGTTGAAGGTAACGTCCTGGCTAATTTCCAATGCCCATTCGGCCACACTGACGGTCAGGCTGATGGTAGCCGGATTGATGTCTTTGTCAAGGCTGTCTACACCCTTGCCTTTGATAGTCGCCGTAATGTTGTAGCGCGTATTGCGGGCAATAGTCATGTCGCCTTTGCCAGCTACGGCGGTGGTGATGCTGGTCGCTTCATCTTTGATGGTAGTACCCGTCTGTAGTTTGTTTACCACTACTGGATAATACAATTTTTCTTTTACCGTTCCTTTCCCGTCCGCATCAAACTCCCCATAGATTACGAGTTTGGTGTGTCGTTTGTCCGTTTCACCCTCCTTGCTTATCCCTTCCTTGGGATTGGCAAAGGTGTAGAACCAATAGGAGTTGGTGTGCGCGGCAGTTGTGATGTCCACATCCGAAAGAACATTCTGCAGGTACTTGTTTTCTTCGTCGTTGTCTCCGGTAATAGGTACAGTAGTAGTCGGCACCTCTATCCCTACCGTGGAAGTTGAAGCGGCATTATGCAGGAAAATCTTCTTGATCTTGAAAGTGGCATCCTTGTATTGTCCCGCAGCATCGAACTCCGTCTTCACACTTGTGATTGCTATCCTCGCAACAAGGCGGCTCAGCTCGGTCGTAGCTTTAAGTTCCTTGGCCGTCAGGGTGAAGGTGCTGAGTTTCTTGGAAGTGTTCTCAGGGTCGGGTATCTGTATATCCCCGGACATGGGCAGGTTATCCGCATCCTGTGGCGCATCCCCGGCTTCACCGCTTTTGGTTTGTGACAGTTTTACGTTTTTCTTGATAAAATCAGCCTTCTTCATTACCCCCGCAAACGTCTTTGCCGGGGCGTTTGCCACTACAATTCCCGTGCAGTTCTCTCCTTGTGTGCAGTTCACTGTTACAACCTTGTTTACTCCATCTGTCTTGATGTTCTTCGCCTCGAATTCTTGTATCACGTTCACCGTCTTGTCGGCATCACCATTGAATATCGCTACCGTTATGCGGTTGATATTATCCTCGCCAGTAGTCGTAGGCAATGTTCCCGTCGCCCTTGTCATCGCTGTCCCTTTCAGTGTCAGTTCCAGTTTTGCCTGCCCTTTCAGCTGCGGCTCTTCGTTTTCATCACTGCTGCATGCAGACAGTGAAAGGCTTGCCATCATCAGCACCGCCCATAAATAGTTGCTCGTTTTCATGTCAGAACTTTTTAATTTCAGATTTATACTTCATACTTTATATTTCATACGTAATACCTAATAATGCCAATCAGTAGTTCAATGATAATTTAGCAGGCCTAAGCCTGAAAGGCTTTCATCTTATAGCCTAGGGCAACGCCCTGGGTATATGCCATACATCTATCTTTGCGCCCTGTAAGGGCAAAAGCCCATACACATTCTTATGCCCTTTCAGGGCGTAGTTTGTGGGGTGTTCCTAACCCCAGGGCGTTGCCCTAGGCTATAAGATGAAAGGCTTTCAGCCTTGGGCTGCGCATTAATACCTAAAACCTAATACTTTTCAGCGCCTTCTTCGCCTGCTCCACCCCTGCGGCGGCAGCCATCGTCAGGTACACCTCAG
>JAJQAY010000080.1 GCA_021203515.1 Bacteroides sp.
AAATATTGTCTTTACGGTACACACAAGATTAAAACAGACAATTCCGTAATATAATGTATGACTGCATATTCCTTAAATCAATCGTCCAGAGTTTCCATGCCAGTACTTCTCCATATCCGGCCAGGAGTTTCAACGTTTCATTGGCTTCCACGCTTCCTACAATGGCAGGTGTGACGCCTATCACCGACTTATCGGGAGGAGACATTTGCCGGGTGGCATGCTCGTCAGGATAGAGGTCGCGGTAAGTTTTAGGCTCTTCACCGTGGCAGAAGACCGAGACTTGTCCTTCAAACCCTTGAATGGCGCCGTATACATAAGACTTCCCCAGCGCGGCATACGCATCGCTAAGTAGATAGCGGGTGGCGAAATTATCGCATCCGTCCACTATCACATCGTATTCCGCCATCACTTCCCGGGCATTCTCCGAATTGAAACGGAGAGGATAGGCATGTATTTTCACCTCGCTGTTCAACGCCTGTAGTCTCCGGGCGGCGCAATGCACTTTCTTGCATCCCACTTCCTCTTCTGCATACGACACTTGTCGTTGCAGATTGCTGATGCTGACCACATCGTCATCCACCAAGCCGATTGTACCTACTCCTGCACCTGCCAGATAGAGGGCGATGGGGGGAGCCAAGCCCGCCTACGCCTACTATCAGCACCTTTGCATCGCGTAGCTTCCTTTGTCCGCTATCTCCGATTTCGGGAAGGGAGATTTGTCTGCTATATCGTTCCATAAGCCTTCCTGTCAAAGCTCGCATCCCAATCCTTCCACACCGGCTCCCGTCCCAAGCGTTTCAACGCTGCATCCACTTCCACCGCCTTGCGTTCATCGCTCACATGAAACTGTTCCAACGTATGCGGATAACTGTAATACCCGCCCGGTTCTGTCTTGCTTCCGGCGCTCATGGTCGTCACACCGAGCGTTGCCATGTGGTCGCGTATGGATGCCGGTTCGCGGGTGGAGTAGGATATATCCACGTCATGGTCGAATATGCGCATGGCAAAAGTAACCTGTGCCAGCTCGCGGTCGTTCATGATGACATTCGGCTGGAAGCCACCGTTCTCCGAGGGACGCATACGGGGAAAGTTGACGCTATACTTTGTTTTCCAATAATGCTTCTGCAAATAGCGCAGATGATACGCCATCATGCAAATGTCCGTTCTCCATTCTTTCTCCAAGCCGATGAGCACCCCCATGCCGATGGAGTGGACGCCCGCCTGCCCCATACGGTCGAAGCCGTCGACGCGCCATTCAAACTTGGACTTCATGCCGCGCGGATGGTAGATGTTATAATTCGCCTTGTTGTAAGTCTCCTGAAAGCAGATTACTCCGTTCATGCCATACTCTTTCAACTCCGCATACTCTTCCGCCTTCAACGGCATCACTTCAATCTTCAGATTGCTGAAATAAGGCTTTGCCAAATCGAGCGCACGGGTAATATAAGGCATACCCGCCTTAGCAGGATTTTCACCCGTCACCAGCAGCAGGTTCTCAAAGGGGACCAGCTTCTTGATAGCCTTGTATTCGTTGACGATTTCCTCCTCCGTCAATATGGTTCGCGGCATAGGGTTGCTGATATGAAAGCCGCAGTACACGCAGGAGTTGGTGCAGGAATTAGTAATGTATAGAGGCACGAACATGGAAATGGTCTTGCCGAAGCGTTCTTCGGTGTACTTCTTGCTCAGGCGCGCCATCGTTTCCAAGTAGAGGGTGGCAGCCGGTGAAATCAGCGCCATGAAGTCCTCTACGTCACAATGTTCTTTGGAAAGTGCACGGCGCAAGTCCGCATCTGTTTTAGCGTAGATGCGTGCGGCCGTTTCTTCCCAGGATATTTTAGCAAGTTCGGATGAAAACATGATATTTCAATAATTAATTGGGTGATTAGTAATTAGTGATTGGTGATTAGTGATTAGTTTGTGAGGCCGTGTATCTCACTAATCACCAATCACTAACCACTAATCACTGTTTTAGTTCTCTCGATAAGCGCATCGCGCAGAAGTTCGGCCAGCACATCGTGCAGTATTCTCCGTCCGTATGATGTCCCGCCCGGAAGTAAGTCAACGCACGCTCCGGGTCGAGGGAGAGGTCGAACTGGTCTTTCCAACGGAATTCGTAACGGGCCTTGCTGAGGGCATTGTCGCGTACTTGCGCACCGGGATGTCCCTTTGCCAGGTCGGCAGCATGGGCGGCTATCTTATAAGTAATCACTCCCACACGCACATCCTCCTTGTCCGGCAGGCCGAGGTGTTCTTTAGGGGTGACGTAGCAAAGCATGGCCGTGCCCAACCAGCCTATCTGTGCCGCACCAATGGCCGATGTAATATGGTCGTATCCCGGAGCAATATCCGTCACCAACGGGCCGAGTGTGTAAAAAGGCACATTGTGGCATTTCTCAATCTGACGCTCTATGTTCTCCTTAATCTTGTGCATGGGCACGTGCCCGGGGCCTTCGATGAAAGCCTGCACATGCTTGTCTCAGGCGCGGAGCACGAGTTCGCCCATCGTATTGAGTTCCGTAAATTGCGCTTCATCGTTGGCGTCGTGCGTGGAGCCGGGACGCAAACCATCGCCCAGAGATATGGCGACATCATATTGCGCCAGCAGGTCGCAGATGTCGTCAAAGTGCTCGTACAGGAAACTCTCCCGGTCGTACACCAGGCACCATTTACTCATGATGCTGCCGCCACGGCTCACGATGCCGCACAACCGTTTTCTCCGCCAGATGCACGTTTTGTCGGCGGATGCCTGCATGGATGGTGAAGTAATCCACCCCCTGCTCGCATTGCTCTATCAGCGTATCCCGGTAAGCCTCCCAGGTCAGGTTTTCTACCTTGCCGTCCACCTTCTCCAGAGCCTGATAGATAGGAACCGTGCCCACAGGAACTGGGCAGTTGCGGATAATCCATTCTCGCGTCTCGTGGATGTTTGCCCCGGTGGAGAGGTCCATCAGCGTGTCGCCGCCCCATTTGCAACTCCATAAGGCTTTCTCCACCTCTTCATCAATGCCGGAAGTGGTGGCGGAGTTGCCGATGTTCGTATTGATTTTCACAAGGAAGTTGCGGCCGATAATCATGGGCTCGGCTTCCGGATGATTGATGTTGGCAGGTAGTACGGCACGTCCTTCGGCAATCTCTTGACGGACAAATTCGTGAGTGATATGTGTCTCTATCCCCAACTCGGCACAATTCATATTCTCGCGGATAGCTACATACTCCATTTCGGGCGTAATGAGGCCTTGCTTGGCATAATACATCTGTGTGCAGCATTTGCCTCGTTTAGCCCGGTAGGGCAGTGTGATATGTTCAAAGCGCAGAGAGTCGAGAGACTTGTCGTCACGACGCAGCCGTCCGTACTCCGAGGTAATCTCCGGCAGTTGTTCCACATCATTGCGCTGCAATATCCACGGCTCACGCAGGCGGGGCAAGCCTTTCTTCAAGTCGACTTTCACATTCGGGTCGCTGAACGCTCCACTGGTATCATAGACGTAAACGTCAGGATTGGGCGTAATCACTTTTTCTCCTCCAACGAAATTCGTACTGGCACTTGTTCCACTTTACGCATAGCTACGCGAAGTTCGGGATACAACGTGCCGGGCATATATACTTTCTCGGAACGGGGAAATTTTATTCTTTGCTTCATACTATGTTTTTTCTTACTAATGAATTATTCTGTAAATGGGAATTTAGCGCGCGCAAGCGCGCTTTAGTTATGAGTTATAAGTCATGAGTTATTTGTTTGTAATAACGCTACTTTATCTACCAAGCCGGAGTAACTTAATTCCCCTCCTCCTGGGAGGAGGGGAATTAAGATAGTATTGTTATCATACCGAAAGGGAATGCATCAACAAATAACTCATAACTTATAACTCATAACTTTTAGCGGCTCCGCCGCTAAATTATCATTTATTCGTTTAAGAACGCCGTCAGCGGTGAACTGGCTTCCGCCACGAAACTATCCGCTTGCAGTCCTAAACCTGCTTCATACGCCATACATCCCGCTACTACCGCCTGCTTGAAAGCCTGCGCCATAGCTACCGGATTGCCCGCTACCGCAATCGCCGTATTAACCAGACAAGCGGAAGCTCCCATTTCCATAGCCTCGGCGGCATGACTGGGAGCGCCTATACCGGCGTCTACCACAACGGGTATATTAGCCTGTTCAATGATGATACGCAGGAAATCCCGGGTTTGCAATCCTTTGTTTGTTCCGATTGGCGCGCCCAATGGCATCACCGTAGCCGCACCTGCTTCTTCAAGACGCTTGCATAATGTCGGGTCTGCCTGACAATAAGGAAGCACGACAAACCCCAGTTTCACCAATTCTTCCGTTGCCTTCAGCGTCTCCACCGAGTCCGGCAACAAATAACGTGAGTCGGGATGTATCTCCAACTTCAGCCAGTTCATTCCGAAAGCCTCCCGTGCCATTTGTGCAGCAAATACAGCCTCTTCGGCATTGCGCACACCGGAAGTGTTCGGCAGCAGTTGGATATGCGGATGCCGAATATGTTTCAGCATATCATCTTCCTTATTATCCAGTTCGATGCGTTTCATCGCCGCTGTCACCATTTCCGTGCCGGAAGCCAGAATGGACTGTTCCATTACTTCGTTTGAATTGAACTTTCCCGTTCCCAGGAATAGGCGGGAACTGAATTCACGTCCCGCAATTACTAATTTCTCCATACTTTATTATATATATTGTTTTTCTACCATTTCTACGATTTCCCTCATTTCCTCAATAGGACTATCCGCCCGCAACACTGTTCCCGAAAGAGCAATGCCGCTGACTCCTGTCTGCATAATCTGCGGAATGTCATCTATCGTTATTCCACCGATAGCTACAATCGGCAGATGTATGTCCGCTTCCTGCATTTGTTTGATGATGTTTTGGTATCCTTCCAGTCCCAGAATAGGGCTCAGGTTCTTCTTGGTAGTTGTGTAGCGAAAAGGGTCACAGCCTATATAGTCCGCATCGGCTTCATAGAGCATCCGCACATCTTCAAAAGTATTGGCTGTGCCGCCTATGATATAATCCTTGCCTAAGATGCAGCGTGCATCCACCACAGGCATGTCCTTCTTTCCAAGATGCACCCCGTCGGCATGGAGCTTCTTCACAAGCTCCACATGGTCGTCGATGATAAAGGTAGCCTTATAGATGCGGCAAAGTGCCTGAACCTGCAATGCCACAGGTTCAATCTCTTCTACGAACGCATCTTTCATCCGCAGTTGTATCCATCGGCAGCCGCCTTTGAGGGCCATGCGTGCTGCATCCTGATACGAATACTTCTCCGTATAGTGGGTGATGAACTGAACTTGTCCCATGTCGTCATCCTCCGCAAGCTGCCTTGATGATAACGATAGACATTCCTTTGGCCAAAGCATAATCCGCCCATATCGCACGCGGAATCATGCGATTGTTTACGGCAATGGCAACGCCCAATGGTGGCAGGGACAATTCTTCTGCAAGTTGTAAAAGGGTAGTAGAATAGGTTCCACTTCTTTGCTGTTGATTGATACTTTCATCTTTCTGTTTATTACGGGTAAATAAAACAAGGAAAGTAAATACAAAGAAGCGCCGTTACGGCAAACTCAGTGAAGAAAACAATATCCAATTCCTACGGCAGTACTAACTGCATCAGGTTCGAGGGTTTAATCTCAGCCCGGTTGTGGGCACCCCTTTGTCTTTACAGCGACAAAGGTAAGGGAAAATAAGAAATAAAAAACAAAAGAACAGACTTTTTATCTGCAAATTTACGATTTGTCACTATCGTTGTGCTTTCCTGATTTTCTCCAGCGTATTCCGTATAGTGGCTTTCACACCTTTCGAATAGAAGTCCGTATCTGTATTCTCCAATATGAGTTGTAGTTCTTTCAGCAGTTCCGGTTCTTGTTTGCAAAGCTGGTAAGCCATTTTGATTGCCAATGCCTGTACGCCTATGCTTTCTTGGGGAGACAGCATGTGGTCGAGGCAGTAGTTCAATAATCAATAGGAATAGGGAGGAGTACTGGCATATTGTATGATATAGATAAGAGCAAACGTTTGAAACCGTCATGTTTGCACTTCAGCAGTCGCCCGATAAATTCTTCCTGCAACGGGACAAAACACTGGGGATGTATTTCGCTCAGTTTCTCGCAAGCCCATATGGCCCGCCAGGATACGGTCTGCTTCTCATCGTCAATCAGCCGATATATATCTTCGAGATACTTCGGGGAAGTACATACTTCCTGCACTATCGCCTCTATGGACTGTTTGCTGATTGGCCCGTCGAGCATGCTTCTGAATTCGTCTATTTTTCCATATACATAGAAAAAAGGGCTGCTCTTCGCATGGAAAGCAGCCCTTGGATATTTTACTTATTATTCAATTGCTTAAGCAATGCCATGAGCCGATGCTTCCGGAATAATCTTCTTGATTAAGCCTTGCAGCACGGCGCCCGGTCCGCATTCTGTGAAATCGGTAGCACCGTCGGCAACCATATTCTTTACGGTCTGAGCCCAACGAACGGAAGCTGTCAACTGAGCCACGAGGTTCTTTTTAATCTCTGCGGGGTCAGTGTGGGGCAACGCATCTACGTTCTGATAAACCGGACACTTCGGAGCATGAATTTCCGTAGCGGTGATGGCTGCTTCCAGTTCAACCTTGGCAGGATTCATCAGCGGAGAGTGGAATGCACCGCCCACTTTCAACGGCAAAGCACGCTTTGCACCGGCAGCTTTCATCAGCTCGCAAGCCTTATTGATGCCTTCGATAGAACCGGAAATAACAATCTGTCCCGGACAGTTATAGTTGGCTGCCACACAAACTTCGCCTTCGGCACTTACCTGTGCACAGATTTCTTCTACTTTCTCGTCCGGCAGGGCGATGATGGCTGCCATTGTAGAGGGCTGTGCCTCGCATGCTTTCTGCATAGCCATGGCACGGGCATAAACCAGCTTCAAACCATCTTCAAAGCTCAATGCACCGGCGGCAACCAATGCAGAAAACTCACCGAGTGAGTGACCGGCAGTCATTTCGGGCTTGAAATCATCACCCATGCAAAGTGCTGAGATAACAGAGTGAAGGAATACGGCAGGCTGAGTAACCTTAGTCTGGCGCAAATCTTCATCCGTACCGCTGAACATAATATCTGTAATACGGTATCCGAGAATATCATTCGCTTTTTCAAAAAGTTCTTTGGCTAAAGCCGAGTTCTCATACAAGTCTTTTCCCATTCCTACGAACTGGGCACCTTGTCCCGGAAATACAAATGCTTTCATTTTTACCTGTTTTTAAGTGTTTAATTAAAAAATACTGCAAAGGTAGAGGTTTTCTGATATTCACCGCACAAATGAGCGTTTTTTGTGCAATGGGCTTTGGAGGCAGATATACTTTGTATGGGAAAAGATTGTGATATTAGTGTCTTTTTCGGATAAATTCAGGACTCATCACTGCAATGAATTCAGGAAACATTGCTGCAATGAGTTCTGAATTCATTGCAGTGATGAGTCCTGAAAAGATAGAACGAAGATTAAAAGAGAATGTAAAAGGCAGATAATCAATGAATTGGTGAAAAGGATTTGTGGGTTAATAAATATAGACAAATGGCCTTGAAATTGCTATTACTCAAGGGAGTCGCTCCCGTAGTTAAATGATAATTTAGCGGCGGAGCCGCTAAAAGTTATGAGTTATAAGTTATGAGTTATTTGTTGATGTTTTCCCTTTCAGTATGATAGCGCAGCGTTATTACAAACAAATAACTCATAACTTATAACTCATAACTAAAGCGCGCTTGCGCGCGCTAAATTCCCATTTCTGCAATACATCGTATAATACAATATGGTCTCCTGCACCGGGCTCTGCCAGCACATCTTGAAATCCCTATAAATGAACGGCTTCATCCTTATTGTATATCCTACAATTACCTACTCTTGTATTTCTACTAAATTACATATTGTATTCCATACGATAACATCCTACAGTGATATTGTATAATATACGATATGTATTCATTTGAAAAATAATGCTTTATAACATCTTAAAAATATTTTTTTCTGCTATTGCATATTAAAAAAATCTCTTTATATTTGCAGCGGTTAAACATCGAATATTATGCAAAACATGGAACATAACATGCCGTTGGCCAACAATCACATCTCTGTAGATTGCGTAGTGATAGGGCTCGACGGAGAACAACTGAAGGTCTTGCTGATTAGACGTGCAGGCGAAGAAAAGGGTGAAGTCTTCCATGATATGAAGCTTCCCGGTAGCCTAATATACATGGATGAAGACTTGGACGAAGCGGCCAAACGTGTCCTAAATGAATTGACCGGACTGAAAAACGTCAATCTGATGCAGTTCAAGGCATTCGGCTCCAAGAACCGCACCAAAGACCCGAAAGATGTTCACTGGTTGGAGCGTGCCATGCAGTCCAAGGTAGAACGCATCGTCACCATCGCCTATCTTTCATTGGTGAAGATAGACCGGGCACTGAACCGTGACCTGGATGATTATCAGGCAGGATGGGTCGCTCTACCGGACATCAAGGCATTGGCTTTCGACCACAATCTGATTATCAAGGAGGCAATGACCTATATCCGTCAGTATGTCGAGTTCAATCCCTCGTCTCTGTTCGACCTGTTGCCTCGCAAATTCACGGCTTCACAACTTCGTACTCTGTACGAATTGATATATGGCAGACAAATAGACGTGCGCAACTTCCACAAGAAAATCGCCCTTATGGAATATGTAGTCCCCTTGGAAGAGAAGCAGCAGGGAGTTGCCCATCGCGCCGCACGCTATTATCGCTTCGACAAGAAGATATATAATAAGGTGAGACGATAATTTTATGTACAATTTACCATTTACAATGTACAATTGGGGTTGCACGATGATTGTGCGTTATCAATGAGATATGTTGTGAGTGACAAATTGTAAATTGTAAATTCTTAAATTGTAAATGAATATATGTTTCTATTAGGTTATGACATTGGCAGCTCGTCCGTAAAAGCGAGCTTGGTGAACGCCGAAAGCGGTAAATGTATATCATCGGCATTCTTCCCCAAGGCGGAAGCGGAGATTATTGCCGTGAAACCGGGTTGGGCAGAACAAAACCCCGAGAACTGGTGGGAGAACCTGAAACTGGCTACCCGCGCAGTGCTCACAGACTCCGGCGTAGACACAGAAGACATTAAAGCAATCGGCATCTCCTATCAGATGCACGGATTGGTATGCGTGGACAAAGAACAAAAAGTGTTGCGCCCTGCCATTATCTGGTGCGACTCAAGAGCCGTGCCCTACGGACAGAAAGCGTTTGAAACGCTGGGAGAGGAGACCTGCCTTTCGCATCTGCTGAACTCTCCGGGCAACTTCACCGCCTCCAAACTGGCCTGGATTAAAGAAAACGAACCTTCCATCTACGAGAAGATATACAAAATCATGCTGCCGGGCGACTACATCGCCATGAAGCTGAGCGGCACCATTTGCACAACTGTTTCCGGCTTGTCCGAAGGCATGTTCTGGGATTTCAAGGAGGGCCGGATAGCCGACTTCCTGATGAATTACTATGGTTTCGATCCCTCCCTGATAGCCGACATCCGGCCGACCTTCTCAGAGCAAGGATGTGTCAATGCCGCCACCGCCAAGGAACTGGGCCTGAAAGAAGGCACACCGATTACTTATCGTGCCGGCGACCAACCCAATAACGCACTTTCCCTGAACGTGTTCAACCCCGGAGAAATCGCCTCTACCGCAGGTACATCCGGTGTTGTATATGGTGTGAACGGTGAAGTGAACTACGACCCCAAATCACGTGTCAATACCTTTGCACACGTCAATCATACTGCCGAACAGACCCGTCTCGGTGTGTTGCTCTGCATCAATGGCACCGGCATCCTCAACTCATGGGTGAAACGTACCGTTGCTCCCGAAGGTATTTCATATAATGATATGAACGTACTCGCCTCGCAAGCTCCCATAGGCAGCGGAGGCATCAGCATCCTGCCTTTCGGAAACGGTGCGGAACGTATGTTGGAAAACAAAGAAACAGGTTGTTCCATTCATGGCATCAACTTCAACCAGCATGGCAAGCAGCACATCGTCCGTGCCGCACAAGAAGGCATCGTGTTCTCCTTCAAGTACGGCATCGACATCATGGAAGGCATGGGCATCCCCGTACAGAAAATCCATGCAGGAAAAGCCAACATGTTTCTCAGCCCCTTGTTCCGCGAAACGCTGGCAGGTGTGACGGGTGCCGTTATCGAACTGTACGATACCGACGGTTCCGTAGGTGCAGCCAAAGGTGCGGGTATCGGTGCCGGCATCTATAAAGATAATAAAGAGGCTTTCGCCACGCTCGAAAAGCTGGAAGTGATAGAACCCTGTCCATCCGACCGCCAGGCGTATGCAGATGCATATGCGCGTTGGAAAGGCTGTCTAAGTTATGGGTTATAAGTTATGAGTTATTTGAATATAACTCGTAACAAAATGATAACTCATAACAATAAATAACTCATAACTTAATAACTCATAACTTAAATATTAACCCGTGAGTAATGTGCCTGTCATTAGCACATTGGCATATTACCACATTAACACATTAAATCATTATGGCAACAACAGAGTATTTTCCCGGAATAGGAAAGATCAAATTTGAAGGTAAAGAGAGTAGAAGCCCGATGGCATTCCGTTATTACGATGCCGAGAGGGTTATCATGGGTAAGAAGATGAAAGACTGGTTGAAGTTCGCTATGGCATGGTGGCACACACTTTGTGCCGAAGGTGACGACCAATTCGGTGGTGGCACAAAGCAGTTCCCCTGGAAGGGTGCTCCCGACGCAATACAAGCCGCAAAGAACAAGATGGATGCAGGTTTCGAGTTCATGCAGAAAATGGGCATCGAATACTATTGCTTCCACGACGTAGACCTTTGCGATGAAGCCGCTTCCATCGAAGAGTACGAAGCCAATCTGAAGGCCATCGTAGCTTATGCCAAGCAGAAACAAGCCGAAACAGGTATCAAGCTGTTGTGGGGTACAGCCAACGTATTCAGCCACAAGCGCTACATGAACGGTGCAGCTACCAATCCTGACTTTGACGTAGTGGCCCGTGCTGCCGTTCAAATCAAGAATGCCATCGACGCTACCATTGAACTGGGTGGCACCAACTACGTATTCTGGGGCGGACGCGAAGGCTATATGTCATTGCTGAACACCGACCAGAAGCGTGAGAAAGAACACCTCGCACAGATGCTTACTATCGCTCGCGACTATGCCCGTGCACGTGGTTTCAAAGGCACTTTCCTGATTGAACCGAAACCGATGGAACCGACCAAGCATCAGTATGATGTTGACACAGAAACCGTAATCGGCTTCCTCAAAGCTCACAATCTGGATAAGGATTTCAAGGTAAACATCGAAGTAAACCATGCTACATTGGCAGGCCATACTTTCGAACACGAACTGGCAGTAGCTGTAGACAACGGCATGTTGGGCTCCATCGACGCCAACCGTGGTGACTATCAGAACGGTTGGGATACCGACCAGTTCCCCATCGACAACTATGAACTGACGCAGGCCATGATGCAGATTATCCGCAACGGTGGTTTGGGCAACGGTGGTACGAACTTCGATGCCAAAACCCGTCGTAACTCTACCGACCTGGAAGACATCTTCATCGCACACATCGCCGGTATGGACGTGATGGCACGTGCACTTGAAAGCACAGCCAAGTTGCTCGAAGAGTCTCCCTACAAGAAAATGCTGGCCGACCGCTACGCTTCCTTCGACGGCGGCAAAGGCAAGGAATTTGAAAACGGCAAGCTGTCTCTGGAGGACGTTGTGGCTTATGCAAAAGCCAACGGTGAACCGAAACAGACCAGCGGCAAGCAAGAATTGTATGAAGCAATCTTGAATATGTATTGCTAAACAAAAACCTATCTATCATGACAAATACAGATAATGGTAGAAAACTCTACCTTTATTCTATTACAATCGTTGCTATCTTGGGGGGGCTGCTATTCGGATACGATACGGCAGTAATCTCCGGTGCAGAAAAAGGGCTTGAGGCCTTCTTTCTGCAAGCAACGGATTTCCAATATGACAAAGTAATGCACGGCATCACATCATCCAGCGCACTTATCGGCTGCGTCATCGGTGGTGCTCTCTCCGGTTTCTTTGCTTCCCGTTTGGGACGCCGAAACTCATTGCGTCTGGCATCTGTGTTATTTTTCTTATCCGCATTGGGCTCTTTCTATCCGGAAGTTTTGTTTTTTGATTACGGCAAACCGGATATGAGCTTGCTGATTGCTTTCAACCTTTATCGTGTATTAGGCGGTATCGGTGTGGGACTTGCATCGGCTGTATGCCCGATGTACATTGCCGAAATCGCACCGTCCAACATCCGGGGTACACTGGTTTCCTGTAACCAGTTTGCCATCATCTTCGGTATGTTGGTAGTCTATTTCGTCAACTTCCTGATAATGGGCGACCACCAAAATCCTATTCTGATAAAGGACAGCGTGACCGGTGCGTTGAGTGTAGGTGCACAATCCGATCTGTGGAGCGTGCAGACCGGTTGGCGATATATGTTCGTCTCCGAGGCTTTCCCGGCAGCACTGTTCGGGCTACTGCTTTTCTTCGTGCCCAAGACGCCACGCTACCTTGTATTGGTGCAGCAGGAAGAAAAAGCATTCTCTATCCTTGAAAAGGTGAACGGAACGAGCAAGGCCCAAGAAATCCTGGCGGAGATTAAATCGACGGCACAGGAAAAGACAGAGAAGTTGTTCTCTTACGGCGTGGCGGTTATCGTTATCGGTATTCTGCTTTCCGTATTTCAGCAGGCCATCGGCATCAATGCCGTACTCTATTATGCTCCTCGTGTCTTCGAAAGTGCAGGAGCCGAAGGCGGTGGTATGATGCAGACAGTCATCATGGGTATTGTCAATATATCCTTTACGCTGATTGCCATCTTCACGGTCGACCGCTTCGGACGCAAGCCTTTGCTCATCATCGGTTCCATCGGTATGGCTCTCGGTGCATTTGCCGTTGCATTGTGCGACCATATGGGGATTAAAGGCATCATGCCCGTACTCTCCGTAATTGTTTATGCAGCCTTTTTCATGATGTCATGGGGACCGATTTGCTGGGTATTGATATCCGAAATCTTCCCGAACACCATTCGTGGCAAGGCAGTAGCCATTGCCGTAGCCTTCCAGTGGATTTTCAACTATATTATATCCTCCACATTCCCCGCCCTCTATGACTTCAGCCCGATGTTCGCCTATAGCCTCTATGGCATTATCTGCGTCGCCGCTGCCATCTTCGTATGGCGTTGGGTTCCTGAAACGAAAGGAAAGACGTTGGAAGATATGAGTAAACTTTGGAGAAGATGAAAAAATTAAAAGGTAAAAATTAAAAATTAAAGCTGCGCAGTGTTCGTTTGAACTGCGCAGCTTTAATTTTTAATTTTTACCTTTTAATTTCCAACGTTTCCTTCACCCTCTCAAACTGTCCGTCCGTTTTCTCCGGCACAATCTGCAATAGATAGGAGAGTAGGGGGTAGATGTCTACATTGACAAACCCTTTGGCGGTATATCCTTTCTTGAAATCCGATTCGACGGCACGGAACATCACCTGCATTTCCGGGCTCTGCGGAAAATATCCATGAGCGCCTTTCGTGCTACGGGCTACATCCGTAAATTGCCAGCCCAGTTCGGGAGCCACCACAATATCACCGATGCGGTCACTGCTGCCGTAGTTCAGTTCGGCAGGAATCTCTTCTTTCTTCCATACGGAGATATGCTCCACCTTTTTCAGCACATTATATATCGAGTCCCGATAGCCGGCTTTAGAGAAAATAGATGTCGGTGTCCGTCCGTCTATCATTTCGCACCATTCCGGTTTCAGATATCGGTTCATATTCACCACCCGTTCCGGACTGATTTCCACCATGCCATGATCGGAAGTAACAATCAGGTTGACATTCTCGCCAAAAGGCAGACTTTCAATCTTGGCACGCAACACTCCCATCAGGCTATCCATCCGGTGAACCACCGCACCGGTCTCCGGACTGCGCGGTCCGTTGTGGTGTCCGCTTCCGTCCGGTTCCTCAAAATAGAGCATAACAAGTCGCGGACGTTCTTCTTCCGGCTTTTGCAGCCAGACAATCGCACTGTCAATCCGTTGTTCAAACGTCAGGAACGGCTTTTCGGCCCAGACCTTATGATACGTCGGGTATGTCCCTTTAATGGCGATATCAGACCCTACCCAATAGATATTTCCCGTCTTCACGCCTTGTTTTTGGGCAGTAATCCATATCGGTTCCCCCAGATAATAGTCCGGATTATTGCGAGTGGCAGAATCCCCCATAGAATATTGCCGTTTGTTCTTCACATCCCAGAAGGAATTGTTGATAATACCGTTATGGTCGGGCACCAGTCCCGTTGCAATCGTGTAATGGTTGGGGAAAGTCGATGCCGGATAGGAAGGCAACATCACAGCTTTCACACCCTCGTGCGCCATGCGATCCAGATTAGGCGTTTCGTACATAGTGGGATAGTCCCAACGGAAACCGTCGAGCGAGACAATGACGGTGTAATGTTGTGCTGTCTTTTGTGCACTTAGCGGCAGCAGAAGTAATAAAAGGGCGAATGCAGTAGATATAAGTTTGCGCATATCTATTAGTAATTATAAGTTTCGTGTAAATTTCATACAAAGGTATTCTTTATCTTTGAAGCTGGAAAAATTTCATGTGTTTAATTAACTCCACTGTGCATTTTTCATTATCGCAAATTACGATGATGTGAAGAACGGGGATACTTTCAAAAATAATATTACCTTTGCTTCCAAAAGTAGAGTAGCATTCGGAAAATTAAAGAAATATTTCCGTGATGAATGCATGAGAAGGACAAAACTAAATTATTAATTACCTGAAAACTCAAAAGAATGAAACGTATTGTTTTTTTTAGATTATGTACGCGTATTTGCATGTTTCCTCGTTATAGTCGTTCATGCCAGTGAAAATTTTTATGGTGCTGCCGGGTCTACGGATATGGCAGGACCGCAGTCCTATCTAGCCAACGAGGCCGACCGCCTGTGGGTATCTGTCTATGACGGCTTCTCGCGCATGGCAGTGCCCTTGTTTATGATAGTCTCCGCCTTTCTGTTGGTGCCGATGAAGGAAGAACAAACCACCTGGCAATTCTATCGCCGCCGCTTCATCCGCATTCTGCCGCCTTTTTTTATATTTATGATACTATACAGCACGCTGCCCCTGCTATGGGGGCAGATAGACGGAGAAAACTCCTTGACGGATTTATCGCGGATATTGCTGAACTTCCCCTCGCAGGCGGGACACTTCTGGTTCATGTATCCCCTGATTAGCCTATACCTTTTATCCCCATGATATCTCCCTGGCTGAGCAAAGCCACGGCAAAAGAAGAGCGTTTCTTCATACTGCTGTTCCTGCTGTCCACCTGCATGCCCTATCTCAACCGATGGGCCGGTGAAGTGTGGGGGCAATGTTTCTGGAACGAATACCACATGTTATGGTATTTCTCCGGCTATCTGGGCTACCTCGTACTGGCGCATTACATACGCGTGCACCTCACCTGGAACCGTTCCAAACGCCTTGTCATAGGAGCTATTCTGATGATAGTGGGAGCCATATGGACCATCTACTCGTTCTATGTGCAGGCCATACCCGGCGAAACACTTTCCACCCCCGTACTGGAGATAGGATGGGCTTCCTGCACCATCAACTGCGCGATGCTCACAGCCGGTACGTTCCTCCTGTTCACCTGCATCGAACGCCCGAAGGCTCCACTGCTCATCACGGAAATGTCAAAGCTCAGCTATGGCATATACCTGATGCACATCTTCTGGCTCGGATTATGGGTAACCGTCTTCAAGTATACGCTGGAACTGCCCACCGTTGCCGCCATACCGTGCATTGCCGTGACTACGTTTGTCTGCTGTTTCCTTACGGCAAAGATTATCTCTTACATTCCCGGCAGCAAATGGATTATTGGATAATATAAACAAAACAAATCTATCTCTCTTATGAAAAAACGTTTACTTATTGTCTTGTTGCTGGCAGTGTTTCAGCAGCAAGTGGCTCATGCCAATCCTATCGTTATCGGCAATAGCCGCTTCACTTTTATCACCGACAACCTGGTGAGAATGGAATATGCTCTCGATGGCAAGTTTCTGGACGACCCGACCCTCGTTGCCGTAGACCGCACCCCTCGTTGCAATAACGTAAAAGTAGAACGGAAAGACGAAAAACGCTATACGCTTTCCACCCCCGCCATGCGGATAGAGTTTTATAACGACGGCTTTCCCTTCGGACAGACCAACCTGCACGTCTATTTCAAGAATGGAGCGGAACAAAAGGAGAAGCATTGGTATATAGCCAGTCGCCAGCAACGCAACCTGCAAGGGGCGCTCACTACGCTCGACGAAGTAAGCGGCCCTGTAGAACGGCAGGAAGGCTTGCTAAGCCGCGACGGCTGGTATCTGATAAACGATACCGGAAAAGAAATAGAAAAAGATGGCTGGGTTGCCTCGCGAGACAGGGAGCATGTGCAGGACTTATACCTCTTTGTCTACGGCAATGACTACAAAGCCGCCCTGCAGTCGCTTCGAGCCGTGAGTGGTCCCGCACCCATGCCGCGCAAGTATGTGCATGGCTCGTGGTACTGCCGTTGGTGGAACTATACCGACGACGATTATCGCCAGTTGGTGCGCGAATACAAAGAACACGACTTCCCGTTGGACATTATGGTCTTCGATATGGGCTGGCACACCCAGGATGCCGCCGTGGGCGCAGGACATGCTGGCTCGCGTGGCTGGACAGGCTACACCTGGAACCGAAAACTAATAAAAGACCCCGCCCGGCTGATAAGCGACTTCAAGAACGACCACATCTACGTAGTGCTCAACGAACATCCCCACGACGGACTTCGCCCGCACGAAGATGCCTATCCTGCCTTCATCCGGGAATTGGGAGCAGATACCGTCCGAAACGGAGTGCCCTTGTTTGATGCCGGCGACCCCCCTGCTACATGAATGCATTTATGAAACATGCCCATGCCGAAAGCGACTCGATGGGAGTGGCCTTCTGGTGGCTCGACTGGCAGCAAGATTACCTCTATCCTTATGTGCGGGGTACGGCCATGAGACACCTTCCCTGGCTCAACAAGATTTATTATAATTACTCCATGCAGAACAACCTGCACGGTGCCGGTTTCAGCCGTTGGGCAGGGTGGGGTGACCATCGCCATCCCATCCAGTTCTCGGGAGACGCCGTAGGTAACTGGGATTTGCTACGCTTTGAAATAGACCTCACCACCACCAGCGGCAATGCCGACTGCTTCTTCTGGGCACACGACCTGGGAGGATTTTCCGGAGGCAGGAATGCCGAACTCTATACGCGCTGGACGCAATTCGGACTGCTAAACTCCTCCCTGCGCATTCATTCCGTCTACGACGAGAAGCTGGACCGCCGCCCGTGGTTATGTGGAGACGCCGAATAGAAAGCTATGAGACGCATCTATCACCTGCGTTCCCAACTGATGCCCTATATCTACTCCTCCGTGCACCAATGCTATACGGACATGTTGCCGCTAAACCGGGGCTTATATATTGAATACCCCGCCGACCAGCAATCCTATCAGCATCCCGGCGAGTTCCTGTTTGGCGATTTATTGCTTGGTGCACCTGTCACGGCTCCGGGTGAGGGAGAGCAGAAGATAGTCCGCCAGGAAGTATGGCTGCCCGGAGACGAAGAGTGGTATCACTTCTTCAACGGGCAAAGTTATAAAGGCGGGCAGACCGTCACTGTGGAAAGCGACCTGAACGAATTTCCTCTTTTCATAAAAGGCGGCTATCCGCTACCCATGCAGCCCTATACGGAACGGATGTGTTCCACTCCGCTTACCCAACTGATTGTGCGCTGCTATCCCGGTCGGGAAGGGGCGGACCATTCCTACACCCTCTACGAGGACGACGGATTGACTACCGGCTACGAGCAGGGCCTCTGTGCCACCACCTTGCTGAATTATCGAAAAACAGACGGACGCACCCTTATCACCATCCACCCCGCCGAAGGTTCGTATGACGGACAGCCGCAGCAACGCGCCTATCGCATCGAACTGCCCGGTGTTCCTGCCGGAAGTCCGGTCACGGTGAACGGCAAGAGGGTAAAGACTACTTTCGATGCAGCGCTGAACGCACTAATCGTTCCGGTAAAAACAATGAGTATCCGCAAGGCGGTCAACATACAAACAAACGGATAATTCACAGAGAAAACCTAAACACATAGAATAGAGAGGGGCATGAATTTAAACATTGCCCAAAGCGTCATTTTCGGTTCGTTAAATCCTACAGCCGGGTGGGCTTTGGCGAATATTGATTTTCCGAAAATCAATTATAGTCTTTCCGGAACACTCCACCTGCCGACGGTGCATGAGATGGAGAACCGGCTCGTCCGGTTATTGGGCGAATACGTGGATTTTCGTTTTGAGGACGAACCTGTCGACATCAGCCGATGGCTTCCCACTCCTTACACACCCGCGAAGAAGACCACGACAGATAGCTTATGGCAACAAGAGGGGGTAGATCTTTCTACTCCCTTGCTGTGCTTCTACAACGCCTCCTTGGAGGCGGAAGCCCGTTGGGTAAAGCTCCGTCTGCTTCACGATGCCGAAGTGCTGAAAGACGACATCAGCACCAGCGCAGCAGTGAAAGCTGCATTGCAGCAACTGGAAAGCTACCTGAAAGAGGCCGCTGCTTACCTGACCGGCACAGACAATCTGCCCGCATTCCGAGTGATGCGTTTCATCTTTACCGGCCTCTATCAGGAACTCACATCACTCTTCAACGAGTTGCTGGCTGCACCGGGCGACTACCACTCCTGGAAAGACTTTTATTATGAAGTCTGGCAGAAGTATCCTCCCGCAGTGCATGCAACGGACAGCAGACTCCCTGCCGTCTCCTCCAAAATGCCCCGATATGCTATTTCGCAAGCCGAACAGGAGAAAATCTCCCATAGCCTCCTGCATTTTGTGTCAGGCTGTTGGGAACAGGAAAAGATATTCTCCCACGCTGACGATTATACCCTCATGCTGGAATACACCGACAGCTTTCTGTGCAACCATGAAGTCCCGCAGAATGTAAAGCCGTTGCGCCCGCATGTTCCTGCCACACACATCCGCTATGCTTACTATCAACTGTACTATTCCTTTCAGAAGAGCATAGCCCGCGACCTGTTCATTGATTTTCTTCACGCCGTGTTCCCCTCTTTCTCCAATACGGAGAAAGAAACCACCCGGAAGAAGTTCAGCGTCAAGCCCGAAACCTACGACAATGACATTAAAGGAATACTTCACGCTTCTTCTTCCCAGGTGATTTAGGTGATTGTCCGTCACTTTTTTGTCACCATGCAATCACCTCCGAACTTCGCTTTCATAATTAACAAGAGGGATTTATTCACCACAGAGGACACAGAGTTTCACAGAGGATTTATATTAAAACGCAGAGTAACGCAGATTTTCGCAAAGAAAACTCTACTATATAAATAATCTGCGTGAATTTGCGTTAATCTGCGCTTCCTTAATGTTTTCTTTAAACTCTGTGAGACTCTGTGTCCTCCGTGGTGAAAATCCCTCTAAAAGCAACAAAGCAATGGAAAAAGATTTTGGATTAAGGAAAGAACTACAGCAGGCAATTGCACAACTGCGTGAAATCGTGGAACGTGTAGACCGCCGTCTCTTTGGCGATACGGCCGACAGCGGAGACATCAGGGAAACAGTAGAAACCGCCACCTGGCTCGACGGCTCGGACATCATGCGCCGGCTGCACATCAGTCCCCGCACCCTGCAAACCCTGCGCTGTAACGGCACGCTGGCCTACTCCCGCATCGGCAACAAAATGTACTACCGTCAGGAAGACCTCGACACCGTACTGAAAAACAACTACGTGATGTACAACCTGCGTGCCCACGGCAAAGAAGAAAGGAGCGGGCATGGAAATTCCCTTTGACGAGAAACGGGCGAAGTTCTCTTTCTTCCGTGCGCCCATCAGCAATATATATCCGCATCGAACGGTAATTCTTCGGCAGATATACAATGCCATTCGTGGCGACTATTA
This sequence comes from Bacteroides sp., assembly GCA_021203515.1. Lineage (GTDB taxonomy): Bacteria > Bacteroidota > Bacteroidia > Bacteroidales > Bacteroidaceae > Bacteroides. Next base: position 20,125 of record JAJQAY010000080.1, read on the forward strand.
TGCTGAAAGAACCCGTCGCCTGCGCCAACTGCATCAACAAGTGGAGGAGGGGATAGTCACCCTTGCGGAAGTGCGTAAATTCAAAGCCGCCAACTTTGATTACTGCACCTTCTCGGGCGTCTTCACCACCCGCAGCAACCGCAACCAGACAGGTCACAGCGGATCGCTCTGCCTAGACTTCGACCACGTCTCCGATCTGTGCGGCCTGCGCCATGCCTTGCTGAACGATGACTATCTCGACACCCGCCTGCTTTTCCGCAGTCCTTCGGGTGACGGGCTGAAATGGGTGGTTTCCATCAACCTGGCACAAGCCACCCACAGCGAATATTTCGACGCCATCAGCTGCTATCTGCTCAGCACCTACGGTGTAGAAGTCGATCCCTCCGGACGCGACCTCTCCCGTGCTTGTTTTCTGCCCTGCGACCCGGAGGTGGTATTAACATCGGGCTTTGCCCGCTAAAAGAAACAGAAATAGAAAGGTTTCACCACGGAGGGCACAGAGTTTCACAGAGTTAAGAGAAAAATTAAAGAAACGCAGATTAACGCAAATTCACGCAGATTATTTATAGGATAGATTTTTCTTTCCGAAAATCTGCGTTAATCTGCGTTTAAAAAAAAACTCAGTGAGACTCTGTGCCCTCTGTGGTGAAACTATTTAATTCAAAACAATATAAGAATGAGTAAAAAGTATTCAATCCCAAAAACTGGCAGCCCGCAGACCCTCGCAAAGAAGTGGCCGTCCTCGTAGAACGTATCGAAACCTCTCACACTGACATTGCACACACTTATGCCGACTGGCGCAATCTGGGCTTCGCCCTTGCCTCCGAACTGGGCGAGGAGGGACGAAGCTACTATCACCGCCTGTCTCATTTCTATGCCGGCTATAAACCGGAAGAAGCCGACCGCCAGTACACCGCCTGCCTGAAGTCGTGCGGGCACGGTGTGACGCTGAAAACACTGTTTTATCTGGCGCAGCAGGCAGGAGTCGACATTTCCCCGTTTCCCCCATTTCTACCATTTCCGTTTTCGGGGGAAGTCCCATTCCGACTGAAGCGGGAAATGCAAAAGAACTGGCTGAACCGGAAGATGCCGAAGATGTGCTAGAAATGCCTACCTTCCCTTCGGAGATGTACGATGACCTTCCCGCATTGTTCAGTGATGTCGTCAGCCGTTCCTGCTCCGCCGAAGATGCCGATATGCTGCTGCTCGGCTCCATCACGGCCTTGTCGGCATGCCTGCCGCAAGTCTACGGCATCTATGGCGAACGTATTGTCAATCCTAATCTTTTTTCTCTTCGTCACGGCACTGGCCTCTGCCGGCAAGGGACGGTTGACGCTCTGCCGCCGCATCGTGGAGCCTGTTCATCGTAGCCTTCGCGACAAGAACAAGGAAGAGTGGGAGCATTATAAAAAGGAACTGGCAGATTACTCCGCCACCAAAAAGAAAGAGGGTGCCGAACAACCTCAGGAACCACCTGTGCAGATGCTTTTCGTCACTGCCAACAGCAGCGCCACCGCCTTGTTTCAGACGCTGAACGACAACAATGGTGTGGGACTTATGTTTGAAACCGAAGGCGACACCCTGACGCAGACCTTCAAAAGCGAGCATGGCAACTACAGCGACGGCTTCCGCAAGGCGTTCCACCACGAAACGATTTCCTACAACCGCCGTGCCAACCGCGAATACGTAGAGCTCTGCCAACCGCGTCTCTCCGTCCTGCTCAGCGGCACGCCGCGTCAGGTCACGACGCTCATTCCCGATGCTGAAAACGGCCTTTTCTCCCGTTTCTTGTTCTATTACATGAATATCCGTCTGGTCTGGAACGATGTCTTTGCCCATTCGGATACGGCGGAGACGCTCGACCATTACTTCGACCGGCTCGGTGCCCGCTTCTCACGTTTCTATGCGCGCCTGCAGCAGTCAGCCTCCGTCCGTTTCAGCCTGACGAAAGAACAGCAGCAACAGTTTAATGCTTTTTTTGAGGAGGTACAAGGACGCTATCTGCATCTTTTCGGGACAGATATTCTCGCTTCCATCCGCCGTTTGGGGCTGATTACGTTTCGCTTGGCGATGATACTCGCCACCTTGCGCCTGATGGAACAGAACCTGCCTGCCACCATCCCCCAAGAGTTAGTCTGTTCCGATGCCGACTTCCACACTGCCATGACGATGGTGAAAACCCTGCTGCCTCACACCGCCCACATCTATCAGACCTTGCGCTCTCCGTCCGATGCCCAGTCTGCTGCTGCTACCTCTTCCGAGAGGACACGTGTCCGGCAGCGGTTCTTCGATGCCCTTCCGTTGCAGTTCAGCCGTACTCTCTATCTCGACATAGCTGCTCCTCTGGGAATTTCAGCCAAAGTAGCCGATAAATATATCACTTCTTTTTGCAACAATGGTAAGCTGGAGCGCCTCGAACGGGGAGTATATGGCAAGAAATAACCTCTGAACCTTATTTTCTCCTTATCTGCTCCGAAAAAAGGTACTTTTCGGGGGGGGGAACAGATAAGGAGTAGGTATGGAGTAAATAGAAAAATGGGAAACCGGATATTTTTGTTTTTCTTTCTTTGTGCGCTTTTATTCGCTCTTCTATTTCTGCCTTATTCTTTTTGTATTAGGCTGTCAATTCCCCCAAAGTAGAAACGGGGGAAATGGTAGAAACGGGGGAAAGGGGGTAATTTTGGAGGATAGCTGATACAACAGCTCTGTATTTGTGTTTATCACACGTTTACATGAAGTATAATCAATTAAAAGAAAGAAGATGAAAGATTTGACATCCTTTACTGTTTCGGTTCTTCGGGAACTGGAAGATGAGGGGCGGTTCAGCACCGCCCATGTGTATCGCAGCACGCTTCGCTCTTTCTCGCGCTATTGGGCGGAGGAGAACGACGGAAACTCTATCCCGCTGCGCGAAACCTTCACGCCCGCTTCGCTGGAAAGGTTCGAGCGGCACTTGCAGTCCCACCTGCTTAAACTGAACACGCAGCCCACTTACCTGCGCATGCTGCGCGCACTCTACTATCGGGCGCTGCGAATGGGGCTGGTAGGCTATGTGCCCGGACTTTTCGACCGTGTTTATACCGGCACACGCTCCGACGTGAAGCGTGCCCTCCCTCCCGTGGGGATGGGGCGCATCCTGGAAGCCGATGTATCCGCCTGCCGGGAGTTGGAGGAGGTGCAAGTGTGGTTCGCCCTGCTCTTCCTGCTTCGCGGAATGCCCTTTGCCGACCTTGCCCGCCTCCGCAAGTGCGACCTGCAGGGTAGCGAAATCACCTATTGCCGCCGCAAGACGGGTAAAACCCTCACCGTCCGCCTCACCCCCGACGCCGCCACGCTGATACGCTGCTGTGCCGACCGACACCCGGACTCTCCCTATCTGCTCGACATCCTCTGGCACGACGCTGCCCCGCGCCAAGCCTCCATCGGTAGCCGTGAGGAGTACCTGCACTATTGCAGGGTGCTGCGCAGCTTCAACCGTCGGCTGAAATTGTTGGCTCAACGGCTGAATATTAAGGAGCCTCTGTCTTCCTACACCGCACGCCACACCTGGGCGACGACTGCGTATCATCGAAAATGTGCTACGGGGATTATCAGCCAGGCGCTAGGCCATTCCTCCGTGAAGGTAACAGAAACTTACCTCAAACCCTTCGCCGATGAGGAGATGGATAAGACGAACCGTAAAATAATTCATTACGTGAAAGCGTCGGTTGTACGGATAGGGATGAAGAAATAATCCTGCGTAAAATGTTGTGGATTAGTCTGTTAATCGGATATTACCTCGTAGGTAACGGCGGCTGATTGTGGGGGCAAAAGTAATCATAAAAACTGATAAACAAATAAATATTATGAAAAAAATCGACATTTTTTTTCAAAACGGTCTGAAAAAGGCCGTTAAGTAGGCAAACAAAACATCTTATATCTATATATCCGGCCAATAAGTTCCCCTTCCGCTTTCAGTAGGAATGCGGGTACAGGTAGTCATACAACTCCGTTTTCTTGCATGACCGGAAAATCTATGTCGAAAATGTGGTGCAGACGCCTCTGCTGGAGGGTGAAATGTAATTAGCCGTTATCTACGAGGTAACACCGCAATCTTGACTGCCGTTACCTACGAGGTAACAGCCTAATGCAAACAGTAAACAAATAGTATGAGACGTTTTTTTTCTATATTGCGGAATATCCTTGACCTTGCTTTCCGGCCTCTCTGCCCAGAACGTGGACAGCCTTAGGAGTACTTTATCAGGAAAGAGCGTTTCAGCCGACCGTGAGCTTGTCATTCATTTCCGCTTCGACCGTTCCACGATTGATGTGGGTTACAAGAACAACCGCAAAGTGCTGTCCGCCTTTCATCGGCTTTTCACTGACAGTCTTTCCCTGAGGCGCATCGACTCCATCCGTATCAGCGCCTATACTTCTCCCGAAGGAAACCCTGCTTATAACGAGCGCCTTGCCGCCCGTCGTGCCGATGCCCTGAAACAATACTTGTTGGGGGAGTATCCTTACCTCGACCGCTATCCGCTGCACACCAGCTCTACTACCGAGCAATGGGATACGTTGCGCAGCATCGTGGAGTATGACGACAGCATCCCCTGCGGAGAAGAAATCCTCCAGATATTGTCGCTCGACGCCCCCAACGCCCGCAAGGAGTTCCTGATGCACAAGCTGAATGCGGGCATTCCTTTCCGCTATCTGTCCGACAGCATCTTCCCCAACCTTCGCAACGCCTCCATGTGTACGGTCTACTACCGTCCGTTGAAGCATCCGGGTGCGGAGGAACGTGCGGTGTCGGTATTGGCCCTTCCCCGCCCCTGTCATGCTGAGCGTAGTCGAAGCATCTCTTCCCCTATATACGCTGAGAGAGCAGATGCTTCGACTACGCTCAGCATGACAGGGGCGGGGAAGGGCAGTATGATTGGATACGGCAGCGGGGTGCATACCCGTCGCCTGCTGTTCGCCCTGAAGACGAACCTTCTGTTCGATGCCGCCCTGATGCCCAACATCGAGCTGGAAGTCCCCATCGGCAAGCGCTGGTCGCTTAATGGCGAATACATGTTCCCCTGGTGGCTGATGGATGGTGACAAATATTGTCTGGAAATACTGATGGGCGGCCTCGAAGGTCGCTACTGGCTAGGCGACCGCCGCCGTCGCGAAGTGCTGACGGGCCATTTCCTCAGTCTCTACGCCGGTGGGGGCAAGTACGACCTTCAGTGGCAGGAGAACGGCTACCAGGGCGAGTTCTTCATCGCCGCGGGCATCGGCTACGGTTGGAGCACCGCCATCGCCCGGAACCTGCACTTGGAACTGAACCTGGGTATCGGTATGCTGCGCACCAACTACCGTCACTATCATGCACAGAACAACTACCAAACCCTGCTCTGGCAGGAGAACGGACGCTATACATGGATTGGCCCTACAAAGGCGAAAATCTCCCTGGTGTGGACGATAAAGAATTAAAAATTGAAAATTAAAAATTAAAGTAGGGGATGGCAGGTTGCTTGTAACTAGTAATTTGTAATTAGTAATTAGTAATTAAAAAAAGGTGACTATGCTGAGTTTATTTACACTAAAGGCTATTGCCGCGTTGCACGACCTTGTCGGTCATGGCAACACGTTGCAAGAGAATTATGCGACAACGGACGAAGAGATTGCAAAGCTCTGCCACCTCTTCGAGTGCAAGGGTCTCGTCACGCGTCTTCTTGATAGGGCGGATGGCGTTCTGTCGTCCTACCGTCTCAGCCGTTCCATCTGTAGCATCAGCCTGCTTGACGTGCTGGAAGCTACGGGCGAGCACCTGAACTGCAACCGTCCAACCAGCGAGGAGTTCTATATGCACAACGGGCTGATGGCCCGCAAACTGGGTGTGGTGAACCACATGACGCGGCTGTATCTGGAAGAGATAAAGCTGACGGAATGCTGATTACAATTAAAAATTAACGGAATTGTCTGTTTTAATCTTGTGTGTACCGTAAAGACAATATTTGTCT
>JAJQAY010000109.1 GCA_021203515.1 Bacteroides sp.
ACAAATATTGTCTTTACGGTACACACAAGATTAAAACAGACAATTCCGAATAAAATTAATACAGCGTTTCGTACGTCTTGATTCTGAAAAGGTGGCGCTTCTAAGAATAACAAAACAAGATGAGTATGGTAACGCCTGTACTGTGATATGGTGCAGGCTTACTTACTCTGTTTTTGTTAGGTCGGCACCACCATACCTTCAGAATCAGATAAGTACGTTCTGCACCTCTTCATTTACTGAAGAGGAGAACTTAAAATCTGATTTAGTTATGGAAATTTACACAGTAGAATTCGTTCAAAGCATCTTAAAACAGATGCAAAACAAAACAATTATGAGAAGTATCTAACCATATTTCCCTTCGCTAAACCCCACAACATTACATTGACTTTAGAAACAATTCACTTTGATAAAACTTGCGGTTGTGCCACTCCCTTAGATGCAATTTTGAGTACGGCAGTTGTTGATGATGTACTTTTTATCTTATTCGGCAATTGCACACTGCACATCTTATATAAGAAAGGAGAACACAATATGCTGCTTCTGGAGAGTGAACCGTCAGAATGGGAGAAACTTAAAATGAGATTGACCCATATGTTTGATATCAATTTGAATTGATTGCTCCAAGTCACCTTTCAAGAGTGTAAAGGGGAGCTTAATCAACATTTTGAGACTGCTGTTTTGCCTCTTCTTTTTTCTTTCGCAATCTTCCGGTATTCCGTCGGACTAATGCCGTACTGCTTCCGGAACAAGCGGTAGAATGTGCTTGGTATATTGAAGCCGCAACTGAAAGCTGTCGCTTCAATCGTAAGTTCGGGGTGGCGGTCGAGCATTCTGCGTGCTTCTTCCAGTTTCATGGTGCGCATATACCCCATGGGCGATTTCCCTGTGACGGCTTTCACCGCATCGGTCAATGCGTTTTTTGTTAGTGCCGAGTTCAGCTATGATGTCATCGCGAGTAATGTCGCTGCTTGTCATACTCTCGTTGGAGAGCAGATACCCCCGCAAGCGTGCCACCAATCTGTGTTGTTCGTTGCTGTCGATGGCCTCGGCAGTCGCTTCGCCGGAAGTTTTCGGGGCGGCTGCTTTGTTGTCGGTTTGTGAGATGCAAGACAGTTCGTCTGACAGTCGGTCTTGTTCCTTGATGCGCTCATACAGTCTGCGGTTCTTGGTCGAAATGAGTCGGTTGTAGTAGATGGCTCCTGCCAGGAGTATTAAGAGTACCAGGCAGATGCTGAGTGTGAAGAGGAAATAAATCCGGTTATGTTCCTTCTCGGCCACGTATTTGTCTACTTCATGTTGCGTACGAATTTCATCCAGTTTGGTGTTAAAATCCGTATTGTATCCTGCTTCCAGCTCGTTGACAACCTTATAAAACAGTTCTACAGCCTTTTCCCGTTCATTCATTTGGATGAGGGTCATCAGTTTCAGCCCCTTCGCTTCGAGTGTGTTCGGAGAAACCTCTATCGCTTTGTCTAGCATTTCGAGCGCTTCGTGATAACGTTTCAGCCCGTAAAAGACGTGCCATTGTTCTTTGTACAACTTGACACTGCCCTTCGTGATGCTGTCTACCTTGTTCAGATAGGTTTGCGCCTCGTCGAATTTATAGGTTTGTCGATATAAATCTATATAACTGAGCCACAGGTTGTATCAGGCAGAGGGTCGGGGAGACTTTGCCGCTTCTTCATAGCGGCGGTTCACTTCCTCCGTTTCGTGGGCGGCCTGCAAGGCATCGTCGTAGCGTCTTTGGGCTATTAGATTTTGCACGAGATAGTTGGAGGCGGTTGCCAACATATTCAGGTGAATCTTCTGGTCTTGCAGCATGTCGATACTCTCGCGCAAGCATTTCTCCGCTTCGGGAAAACGCCGTTGGGCGGCATATATTCTTGCGATAGAATATAGTACAATTCCCATCCCGGCCCGGTCGTTTCGTTCTTTGGCACCATTATATATGCTGTCGGCTTTGCTAAGAGCTTTATCGTATTCTCTTGTGCGACGGTAGGCTTCGATTAGTACCTTGCTTGATTGGTAGTAATTATTCCACTGTTCGTTCTTTGCAAGAAAATCGAGGATGGCGGGGCTTGGCGGATTACCTCATCATGAAGTTGCTTGTCGGAAATGGCTGCAAGACGATTGGTACGGATAAGACCTTGGTCGGCAAGGTTGCCTGCTTTCCCGGCTTCGGCATCCAGAATATCATAAATGTTTAGGATTGTATCGAGCACCTGGTCTTTCTGTACTTCCAACTGATAGAGACGGACTAGTTGCTGGTAGGCCGCTATCCGTTCGGCACCGTCCGCTTTGGAAATGACAAGACGCAGGGAGTCTTTTTTCTGCTGCCGGGAAGCATGTGCCGGAGTGGGCAGGACGAACCCTATAAAGAAACTTCCTAAAATGGCAATCAGATATGTTTTGATGCTTGTTGCTGCATAGTCTTTATCTTTTGGAAATATATATACTTGTTTCATGTTTACGGATATATGTATTATCTGAATGCTGCCAAAGATACAAATATTATTGATATTTTGACGAAGAATGATGTATTCCGTGCTACTAATACAATTTTACGGCCGTTCTGTTTCGTTAAAAAGGTACCGTCTCATGTGGCTAACTGTGAATTATTGTTGTATATATCTATGTTTTCTATTAGAATAATTTTCCAATGGAAAATAAATAATATCTTTGCCCTCATCATACAATAATAACTAAAACAGTAATGAAGATGATAACAGATTTATTTAGAAAATACTAGCCTGTCTTGTTGGGAATAATAATAGGTGCGGCAGGTGGTTTCTTATATTGGAGATTTGTAGGGTGTAGTACGGGAAGTTGCCCGATAACTTCTTCGCCGGTCAACAGTTCTCTTTGGGGAGCTGTAATGGGCGGATTAGTGGGAAGTATGTTTCAGCCCAAGTCTCAATCGAAATCTCAACCGAAAAATTAATCAATAGTAATAATAGCAATGAAACAAACTACCGCAACCAATCGTGTATTCAACCTTTCGGGCATGTTTACACTTGCTCTTCGCCTTGTAGTTGGCTGGACGTACTTTTCGGCGTTTTGGAGACGTCTTGTGTTGGAAAATAAACTGGTGGAGGATGCACCGGGGTATATTGGAGAGAAGTTTAATCATTTTCTGCCGAACGCGTTGGGAATTAAGCCTGTCATTGAGTATCTGGTGACAACGCCCGATGTGCTTTGGTGGGCAATGGTGGCGTTTACGATTATAGAAGGAGTAGTGGGGTTTCTGTTCATGTTGGGATACTTCACCCGTCTGGCAAGTATAGGTGTGCTGGCTCTGGCAGGCGGTATATTGTTAGGTTCCGGCTGGCTGGGCTCTACCTGCCTAGATGAGTGGCGGATTGGGATATTGGGCGTTGCGGCGGGCTTTACCATATTCATGAGTGGCGGCGGTTATTATTCGCTCGACCGGATAGGGCTGCCTAAGATGTCCTGGCTCACCAAGTACAAATGGTATCCCTGGATAACTTCGGGTGAACTGCCGGTGAAGGATAATGCATTGAAGAAGATGGCAATCGTCGGTAGTGCCGCCATTCTGTTCCTTACTCTTTTCACCAATCAGGCGTTTCATGGCGGAGTGTGGGGAAAGTTGCACAATAAATCGGTGAAACCGAAAATAGAGATTACGGATGCAAGCCTGCAAAGCAGTAAGTTGCAGTTCACCTTATCCCGCGTGGAGGGTATAGATGTTTACGGCTCTTTCCTTATCGGTGTTGCCTTGCAGGATGCCGAAGGCAATGAACTTGTCAAGTTGGATATGGAAGACCTTGCACATTTCCCCGTGGAAGATATTCATAACGAATACATAGCTAAGGTGAAGCCGGGTAAGTATAGCCTGGTTATACCGTTGGGCGCTAAGGCCACACTCGACATCAAGGATAATATACTGCAAAATCTTCCGCAGGGGACGTATAAGTTGGTGCTGACCGACATCAGCGGACAAACGTGGGAGACGGAGGTGCAATCAATATAAAAGGTATCCCGCCACTCCGGATAATATTATCAGCAGAATGGGATGCAAATTCCATTTCCAGGTTACTCCGATGGCGCCTGCAAAGATGAGGATACTTTTATAGTCGATGAAATTCTCCTTGTTCATCAGCATCAAAGCAGCAGCGGCTATCAATGATACAGACATAGGCAGCAATCCCGACATTGCTGCCTTGATGTATTTATTATCCTTGCATTTCACGAAGAAGTAGGAGATGAGCAGCACCAGTATGAAAGAGGGCAGGCAGACTGCCACGGTTGCCGCCACGGCTCCCCATACGCTTTGGGTGACGGCATAGCCCACGTAGGTGGCACTGTTGATGCCTATCGGCCCGGGCGTCATTTGCGAAATGGCTCCACGTCGGTAAATTGCTGGAGCGTGAGCCAGTGGTAATGGCCTACTACTTCATATTGGATGAGGGACAGCATGGCGTAGCCGCCTCCGAACCCGAAAGTCCCGATTTTCAAGTACACTAAAATCAATTGCCAGTAAATCATGCTTGTATCTTTGTCAGTTTATCCTTTAACCATAATGTGTAAATCAGTCCGCCTGCAATTCCTGCCAGCATGATGTAGACCGGAGACAGTCCGAATTGCCAGATAAGCACCGTGGCAATGGCGGGAAGTATCAGTTGCCAGTATCTCAGTTTCAACGCCCGCACGGCGGAAAAGCAGGGAAAGAGGATTAATGCGACCACTGCCGGACGGATGCCGTTGAAGATGCGTATCATCACCTGATTGTTCTGAAACTGTGCAAAGAACATAGCTATCAGCATCATGATGACGAAAGAGGGGAGTATGGTGGCAAGTGCACACACCAGGCTACCCTTCACCTTATGTAGCTTATAGCCCACGAAGATGGAGATATTTACGGCAAAGACGCCCGGAAGGGATTGGGTAAGGGCGAACATTCCCATGAAGTCTTCTTTGTTCATCCACTTTTTATTTACGATTTCCCGTTCAATGAGGGGTATCATGGCGTAGCCGCCACCGATAGTAAACATGCCTATTTTGGCAAACGTAAGGAATAAAATCAGGTATTTCATCAGTCTGTCGTTTCTATACTAAAAAAGAGTTGCAATATAGGACAATTATCCCAATATTGTAACTCTTTCAAGGGTTATGTTGAGGTCTGCCTTACTTCATCTTGTTCAGGTTTTCCTGTGCCTTTTCAGGCTCTATGGTCAGGGCTTTGTTGAACCATTCTTTAGCTATTTCGTCGTCACCGGACAACCATGCCAGCACGCCCAGGTTGTTCCATGCACGCGGGTCGTCTTTTACTCTTTCCATGTACTCGGCGGCACGGTTGAAGTCACCGTAAACGATGTTGGCGGAAGCGGCGTTGATGTTGGCTACTACATCTGCCGGGTAGTTGGTAGCTGCTATTTCGTAAACTTCCTTGTATTCCTTCGTTCCCGGCTTGTATGTCTTTGCCACACCGTACATTTCTTGCAAGTTCAGCATCTTAGGGTTCGTGTAGATTAACTGTGCTGCTTCTGCGTTGCGAACTTCTCTGATTTCATAGTCTACGGAGATAGACAGGCGGCGCAAGCGAGGATAGTACTCGTTCATCAGTGTGCGGAAAGAACTACCCAGACCGGCTTTCAATCTAGCTTCGCGCACTTCGAGGTTCGTGGTGTACTTGCTGATGATTTCCAGAGCCTTGTCGGCATAGGCGGGTTTCTCTTCTTCGAGCATCTTGATGAGGCTGTCCCAGTCTTCACCGGCAGAGGATACTTTCAGAATGCTGTCGGAGAAGTGGTAGCTTCCTCTCAGATAGAGGGCGAAAGAGTCGGCACGCTTGGTAGCTACACGGTCGTTGGTTTTGGCAGAGCCGTCGGGCGAAGCATGACCGCATACGTTGATAGCCTTGAAGGTAACGAGGTCGCCTTCGGTCAGCGGGTTCAGGGTTTCTTTCAGCTTTTGCAGTTCGGCTGCATTGTTCTTGTAGTCGGCTTTAAATTCCGTACCGCCTACTGCATATTCAATGTACATGGTATCCTGTTCGGAACGCACTTTCAATGGTTTTTCTGTCGGAGTGAGATAAGACACCATGCTCATGCAGGGTTCGCAAATGGCTCCCTTCTGCGGCAGCGGTTCTTCTTCTACTACAACTACCGGTTCTATTACCTGAATTTCGGGCAAGTCGATAAGGCAGTCTTTCCGGCCTTCCTGCAAAATCCACATGTCGGCTGTGCTCATCCACTCCTGATAAGGAATAGAGATTTTGTAATTCACCAAGTCCTGGCGGTTGGCAGATTTACCTTTTACAACCGTATAGGGTTGCTTGTATGTACCTCTCTTGGCAATGCGACGGTCTTTATGACGCATCTTGAACTTCTTCTTGCCGGTGACTACTACTGGGGGAAGACTTTGGCGGTTCTTTCCGGAAAACAATACCGGAGTGAAGGCGTAGGACTGTGTACTGTTTACTTTGACATCCTCCACATTGAAATTGAAGTCCAATGTTAGCGTATCGTTTTCAAGGACTAATGTCGGTTTGGTGACTTTCACCTCACCTGCAAACGCCATCAACGGCAGGATTGCAAACAACAGACAATATAATTTTTTCATATTCTTCTAATTTTAGTTGACGAGATATTATAATGATTGCACTTCTACCGTTTTGTATTTACGCTTGTGTTTCGGTCCGAAGGTGAAGTTGATACCCAGGTTCACGTTGACTTGCGCACGGCTGATGGGAGCAAGGTATGCAGGTTCGTATTTGCACATGGGAGCATCTGCGGCAAGGAAGAAGTTGAAGCCACGCGGATGGAAGTTCAACATCAACCCGGCTGTTGAACCGAAGTTGGAAAGAGCGTAATTCAAGGAAGCTTCAAACAATGAGATGGGAGCGACGTTTGCAGAGATACGGGCTTCCGTCCAGGTATTTACTCCTTGAATGCGGGTGGTAGAGAGGAAGCCGAAGTTCAGGCGGTCGTATGCGGGCAGCGTGTACTGTGCACCCAAATGCACGGTAGCGGCCAGGGCAGTAGTACGATTCATGCCTTCACCAACTTTGTCGAACTTCGCCATATCGGCAAGGTCGTCTACAATTCTATCGACTTGATTGTCCAACTTATTCTCTTTGTTATCGTCGGCATCCTTAAAAGCTACATCATTGAAACCATCAAACTCAAATGACTTGGTCATGGCACCCTTTACAGTGTTTTTCCATGAAATAAAGCCAAGGTCTATGACAGATGCAGAGAAGCTCCATTCGTCATTCAGGCGATAAGTTGCACCCAAATCGATTGCCATACTAAAACCTGTAGGGCCGATATTATCGTCATCGAAGTCCACTCCGTCATAGTCAATCTGGTCGTTTGTACCGTCTTTTAACTTATCCGTACGGTTGCCGTCAAGGTCCAGTTCGTAGTCATCTTCCTGATAATTGCGTGTTTCACCTTTGGTGGTACTATCAACCCTTTGGCGGACACATAGGCTTCTGCACCTTGGGGAGTAATACTCCATTTGTCACCCGATACATGAAGGTCCATTTGGTCAATGCGTATGGTAGCTTTGGCGAGTCCTACCAAGGCTTTCAGTTTGGCGCCTACAGTTAGGTTATCGTTGATTTCACGGGCATGACCAAAAGCGATCTCGGCAAAGTTAGTGCTCGTGATGTTGATATTCTTCAGTTTATAATGACTGTCGTTGGACTCTTTTATAAACTTGAATAACTCGTTAGGCATGGAGAAGTTGACATCGGAGCGTACGCTGATACCCAGAGTATTGAAACCTCCCCACGCATGAAAGCCTACCCCAAGAATTTGTTCGTTGAGGTCTACACCTACTTTTACACGGTTGGGGGGTTTGTTGAGGAATTCTTTGGTACTTACACTTTCGTTCATAAAAGTAGTTAGCCCGCCATCCTGTGTTTTATAGATAAAGGTTCCTACGCCGGCTGTGGAGCGTGCACCCATATAGAGGTTACCCAGTCCGGGCATACTGACGTATCCGCGTTCGCCCATGAAAGCCGGGTTCAGTAAGTGGCGGTAGGTAGCACCTTCAAGGAAATATGCTGAACGTGAGGTTTGCTGTGCCATCACCCCGCTTGTAGCGGCAGTCGCGAGGACTGCCACTATCATCTTTTTATATAATTTCATAATAGTAATTCTGCTTTAAATTAGTTCAAATCAAAGTTTGCTTTCTTAATCTTTACTTTGGCATTGGTAATTTGTATGCTCTGCTCGCCTTTCAACGGAAGACCGGCTGTAGTCTCATTGGCGGTTGCATGGATATTCAGTTCAATATTGTCGAGCTTCTTCAACTCATCGCTTGAAGTAGCAGTCAGGATAATTTTGACCGGAGTAGTTGCAGCTTTACCTTCTTCAATAGTGCCTGCGATGATGCCGCCTTCCTTGTCGTTGGCATAAACTGTTGTTTTAATAGATGTCAACTCGTTGGAGTTGCTATCGGTTGCTTTGGTGCTCAATACCATTTGCAGAGGTACTTTGTTCAGGATGTCTGCATGTATTTCCAGTTCGGCAGAAGTCGTTTTGTCCAATACATCTGAAAGGTCGTCTTGCAGTCCGTCTATAGTCTCTTTATAGTTGATGTTGATATCTTCGAACTGCAAGGGAACTACTACGTCGTAGTCACCGGTGATAGTCATGTCCTTAGTCAGGTCGACGTGGTGTTCTGTTCCGTCGTTGGCTTTGGCTGTCATTTCAAATTTTACTTTGTTTGGTACACGTTGCATCAGTTTGTGTAAATCTGTCACTAGCACATTTTCGTAGTATGTATCTGTTGTGCTTGCAGGTACTTCCATCTTCTGACGTGAGAGCCAGAATACGCTGGTTTTGCTATCTTGATCTATAGCAGTCGGCTGCAATTGGAATTTTACCGGACCGACTTTGGAACTTTCTATTTTTTTCCGTTGTCATCGGTGTTATACATATTCAGTTCCAAATCAACAGGTACGCCTACAGTATTCTTCAACGTCAGCTTGATTTGCGGATTGTGAATATCCAGTTCGTTCCCTTCGTCTTTCAGGAAGTCGAGGTCGTCGCCCAAGTCGAGGTCTACCTCTTCCTCTACCGATTCGATTACTGGGTCAACCGTACCGGTGACTTTACCTACGTGCATTTCGTCGATGTCGGCGTAGGGCTGTACTAGAATACCTTGCAGTTCGCTGGTGTTTAGTATTTCTCCGGATAGAGTTTTTACATTACCTGTTATGGTTGCTTTAGCTTGCTCTTCTTTGATTTTTAATGTACGTTTTTTACTACCATCTGCAGCAGTGCTCTCTTCAGTCTCTAGACCTTTGTCATCCATATACGAGAAGTCCATACCTATGGTTTTTAATGGCTTTTCATATTCTTTACTAATATCTGTTGCTGTTTCATTTTTGAAGGTAAGAATATTATTTTCATCGATATCAGTTTCGTCTGCTGCAAACTTGATAAACTTCGGCATCTGTATCTTTAATCCTGTTAGATTTAGTTTGTTAATACCTTTTTCATATACTTTGCTGAAGTTAATTTTTAATGTAATTTTCGGGTTGTCGCCTTCTTTCCAAGCTATGGTTTTTAATCTGCTTAGCGCATTGTCAACCTCTTGCTCTACTTTGAATGAGGTCTCATCCTTTACTTCGGCAGTATAAGCCTTAGCGTCTACTTTAGCGTTTTCGATTATCATTTCACCAGCAGTAATATCAATATCTAATGTCTCGCCACTTAAGTTGGCAATATTACTGGATGATACTTCATCTGATTGTAAAATCATAGAAGTATTATCTTTTAGATAATATTGCACGGCTTTCTCCAATTTAATCTGGTTGTTTTCGACTGTCTCATTTTCCAAATTAGCACTCGTAAGTTTTAGCTCGACCTCTGAACCTATCATGTCTACAGCAGGCATTATCAATTTACCGTCACTATAGGTAATGCTAGTTTTATTTTGCTTTTCGAGTTTTAATTGGTAGCAGTCAGGAAATTCTATAACCAAATATCCATCTTTGAAATCGACAGGTAACTGCGGATCTTTTTTGGTAATGGCTATTTTAATGTTCGGAGAGTTCTTATCGAATTGAATAGTAAAAATTTTATTGATATCATCCAATCCTGTTATTGTAGTTGACATATCCACTTCGTCCGGGGTTACGTCAGTCTCGATCTCATTGGTAGCAACGATAGCATGGTCAAAGATGAAATCGGTTTTGCCCATATCTACGTAGACCTTGTCATTGTCATTCGGTGTTCCTACGGTAGTATACTTGGAATCAAACTTGATTTCACTATTAATACTAATGATTTCAGGATTATTTTTGTTTAATTCTTGACCGTAAACATAGAACTCGTATGTGGCAATTGTTTTATCCAGAATATTGTTTGTAGCTAATTGAATAGAGTTACCTTTATCTTTTCCATTTATGTTTTTTAAAATAAATCCTTCAGGAAAAGTAACTGCAAAATTGTCGATTCTTATCATATTGGCAGGAGTCTTCACTGTGAAAGTTATCTTTTGCCCTAAATCATTGCCATTACTATCGTCATGTAATACTACAGTCTTTATGGTTTTCACTTCTTTAGGCCACTCACTATTTTCTTTCGGATACCTAAACTCAAAAGAACTATTGTTATGGAGCGTATGAGTTTCGTTTGTTTTAACTATTGGCCCATTATCATTTAGTTCTTTATCTTTTGGTAAATCTACATTTACATCAATCTCTGGTGCCTTTAAAGGGACTTCTTTTGATTTGTCGGTAATAGTAAAGTTATCAATCTTTGCTTCAAAATTTACTCGCGTTCCTTCGAATTCCGGCCTATCTATATGGATATTCACATCATCTACATTAATATCCACCGGATCAATCGTATCATCTTTCCTGATGGAATAGACACCGTCCTCCAACTTCAACGTTTCCGTTTCTTCGATTAGTTTACTCAATTTGGTTTCTTCACTGAAACCCAATGGGATGGTAAACGCATCTCCACCAACGGAGATAGTCAAGTCAATGTCCTTGTTGAGGTCATAACCGTTGTCGATGCACGACGTGGTCATCCCTAAGGATATTAATAACATTACCGCACTAATAAGCGGCTCTCTTTTTACTTTAAACATCATATTCTACTGTTTATAATTAATTTGCTGTTGTTTGTACAACTTATGTTAAAATATATAGAAGGGTAATTCATGAAAAACATACTGTAAATAGTCTTTAATTTTGGCGCAAAGATATGAATATTCTTTAATAACCATACAAGAAATAACAATAAAATATAAGGATATTAACGAATTAGGTAGATATATGATACATAATGATTACGCAGAACAACGTAAATAAATCTTTCCTACTCTAGATCGCTCTCCAATTCGTGGTTTATTCTTAAATCTATTTAAAACATATTTATATGGTGAGGTATAATCCTTATCTTTAACACCGGAAAAAATTAAACCGATAAACATAGAATAATGATACAGATAATACAATTGCCAGGAACGGATAAGTTGCTCTATGAACTCGTAGCGCCTTTGGTGATGAATCCGGACGTTCTGAGACAGAATTATAATTATCCTTTTCGTACATCGGAGAATTTTGTTTGGTTTATTGCCTTGAATAAGAAAAAGGTAGTTGGCTTTATCCCGCTAGAAAATAAGAGAAAAGAGTGTATCATTAATAACTATTATATAGCAGATAATAATGAGGAGACTTTGAAACTGCTATTAGAAAAAGTGGTATCCGAGACAGCTACAAATATCAACTTGACTTCGGTTACCTTCATTGAACACCGCACGGTATTTAAAGAACTGGGCTTCTCGGAGGAGAAGGTCTGGACACGCTATGTGAAAATGAAAAAAGACAGATGACTATGACTAAAGCTAAGAATGTATACGAACTTGCACAAGAACGTTTAGATGCAATCTTTAAGGAATTCGATACGGTTTGCGTGTCTTTTTCGGGAGGAAAAGACAGCGGGGTACTACTAAACTTGTGTATCGACTATGTCCGGCGTAATAATTTGAAAAAGAAGTTGTGTGTATTCCACATGGACTACGAAATACAGTACACTGTGACGATTGATTATGTGGACCGTATATTGGAGGACAATCAGGATATTCTGGAGGTCTATCGGGTCTGCGTACCGTTTCGCGTTACGACCTGTACTTCCATGTACCAGAGTTTCTGGCGTCCGTGGGATGAAAGCATGAAAGACATTTGGGTGAGGCAGATGCCTCCGAACTGCCATACCAAAGAAGACTTTCCTTTCTACACCGAGAATATGTGGGACTATGAATTCCAGATGCACTTTGCCAAGTGGCTGCATCAAGAGAAGGATGGGGCACGTACCTGTTTCCTTATCGGTATCCGTACCCAGGAGAGTTTCAATCGTTGGCGGAGTATCCATTTGAACCGTAAATATCAGATGTATCATAATTATCGATGGACATCGAAGATAGGTGACGACATCTTTAATGCCTATCCCATTTACGACTGGAAGACAACGGACGTCTGGACGGCCAACGGAAAGTTTGGTTTCGACTACAATCATCTATATGATTTATATTATATGGCCGGCGTCAACATAGAACGTCAGCGTGTAGCCAGTCCTTTTCTGGGTGAAGCGCAAGAAAGCCTGTCGCTTTATAAAGTAATCGATCCGAATACCTGGGGCAAGATGATAGGGCGCGTCAATGGGGTGAACTTCACCGGTATTTATGGAGGTACCCACGCTATGGGCTGGCAGAGTATACGCTTGCCGGAGGGATACACATGGAAAAGCTTCATGCAATTCCTTCTTTCTACTCTGCCCGAGGATACCCGTCGCAACTATTTGAAGAAGCTGACCGTCAGCATTGAGTTCTGGCGGATGAAAGGCGGATGCCTGGCCGAGGAAACCATCAAGAAACTGATGGATACAGGTATCCCCATCGAGGTAATCAACTATACGAATTATAAAACCCATAAGAAGCCCGTCCGCATGGACTATCTGGATGATATCGATATTGCGGAATTTCGGGAAATCCCCACTTACAAACGCATGTGCATCTGCATCTTGAAGAATGACCATGTCTGTAAGTATATGGGGTTCACCCTGACAAAGGAAGAGATATATAAACGAGATAAGATAATGGAACAATTCAAAAATATGATGCTATGAGTGTAGATAAAAGCCCGGTATATAATGTAAAAGCAATTCCCCTGGAGCAGATAGAAGCCAATGATTATAATCCTAACGTAGTGGCTCCGCCTGAAATGAAGTTGTTGGAACTGTCCATTTGGGAAGACGGCTTTACGATGCCCTGCGTATGCTACTATAATAAAGAAGCAGACCGCTATATTCTGGTAGACGGCTATCACCGCTATCAGGTATTGAAAACGTCTAACCGGATATACCAACGTGAAAACGGACTATTACCCGTTGTGGTGATTGATAAGGAGTTGTCCAATCGTATGGCTTCGACTATCCGGCATAACCGTGCTCGCGGCACCCATAATATCGAATTAATGTGCCATATCGTAGCCGAACTGGATCGTGCCGGAATGTCCGACCAATGGATTATGAAGAATATCGGCATGGACCGTGACGAACTGCTGCGCCTGAAGCAAATTTCGGGGTTGGCAGACCTGTTTGTACACAATGATTTCAGCATTCCCGATAATAAAGAGGAATATGCTCCTTAACAATAAAAATAAATCTTTTGCAAACTTGCATATTTTAACCGAATCTCCTACATTTGCCAAGTATAAACAAAGCAAATAGTTTTTTAAGTCCTCAGGACAATAAAAGGTAGCTGCATGAAGAAGATATTGGTTAGTGGCGGTGCCGGCTTTATAGGCTCTCATCTGTGTGCGCGATTGATTAAGGGCGGGCATAAAGTAATATGTCTGGATAATCTTTTCACCGGCTCAGAGGATAATATAGCCCATTTGAAAGGTAATCCTCAGTTTGAGTTTGTGTTACATGATGTAGAGTTCCCTTATGAGACGGAAGTCGACGAAATTTATAATCTGGCTTGTCCCGCTTCTCCTATCCATTATCAGCATGATGCTATCAAGACAATAAAAACTTCCGTGTTAGGGGCTATCAATATGCTGGGATTGGCAAAGAAGGCAAATGCCAAGATAATGCAAGCATCGACCAGCGAGGTGTATGGTGACCCCATCGTTCATCCTCAGATAGAAAGCTATTGGGGAAATGTAAATCCGATTGGTCCGCGCTCTTGTTGTGATGAAGGCAAACGTTGTGCCGAAACCCTTTTTATGGATTATCACCGTCAAAATGGAATTCGGATAAAGATAATACGTATTTTTTAATACCTACGGTCCGAACATGTTGCCGAATGATGGGCGGGTGGTATCCAATTTCGTTGTTCAGGCGTTGCACAACGAGGATATTACAATCTATGGTTCGGGCAAGCAATCACGCAGCTTCCAGTATATCGACGACTTGATTGAGGGTATGGTGCGCATGATGGATACGGAAGATGATTTTATCGGTCCGATAAATCTGGGTAATCCGAATGAGTTTTCTATATTGGAGTTGGCAGAGAAGATTATCGAGTTGACCGGTTCCAAGTCAAAGTTGATATTTAAGCCGTTGCCGCATGACGACCCTCAACAACGCCAGCCGGATATTACATTGGCAAAGAATAAACTGGGATGGCAGCCTACTATTGAATTGGAAGAGGGTCTGCCGCGCATAATAGAGTATTTCAAGGAGCAGCGCTCTTAATAAAATAATATCGAAACAGGAAAAATACATAAAAAATGAATATGGAAATAAACCCTTCCGAGTACAAAATCCTCATCGTGGATGATGTGATGTCCAACGTTTTATTGTTGAAGGTACTCTTGACTAATGAGAAATTTGCTATTGCTACGGCAAGTAACGGACAGCAGGCTCTGGAGCAGGTGGATAAGGAGCATCCTGATTTGGTTTTGTTGGACGTAATGATGCCCGACCTGAGTGGGTTTGAGGTTGCGGAGCGTCTGAAGGCAAATCCTGAGACTGCCGATATCCCCATCATCTTCCTGACGGCGCTGAACAGTACCACGGATATCGTGAAGGGTTTCCAGGTAGGTGCCAACGACTTTATTTTCAAGCCTTTCAACAAGGAAGAGCTGATTATCCGCGTCACTCACCAGATTTCACTGGTGGCTGCCAAACGTATTATCCTGAAAAAGACGGAAGAGTTACAGCGCACCATTGCCGGTCGCGACAAACTGTATTCGGTAATTGCCCATGACCTTCGTTCTCCTATGGGTTCCATCAAGATGGTGCTGAACATGTTGATACTGAACTTGCCTGCCGAGAAGATTGGCGACGAAATGTATGAACTGCTCACGATGGCCAACCAAACCACGGAAGATGTATTCTCCCTACTGGATAACCTGCTGAAGTGGACGAAGAGCCAAATCGGCAATCTGAGCGTGGTATATCAGGACATCGACGTAGTGGAAGTGGTGGATAGCGTGATTGACGTATTCAATATGGTGGCCGGTTTGAAGAAGATAACCATCCGTGTGGAGAAACCGGCGAAGTTGCCCGTCAGCGCGGATATCGATATGTTGAAGACGGTTGTCCGCAATTTGATAAGCAATGCCATCAAGTTCAGCAAGGAGGGCTCCGAGGTGCTGGTGAAGATGGAAGAGCAGGATGGTATGGTGGTGGTCAGCGTACAAGACCACGGTTGCGGTATTGACGAGGAAGGCCAAAAGAAACTTCTGCATACGGATACGCACTTCAGCACGCTCGGCACGAACAATGAAGAAGGTTCCGGACTGGGATTGCTGTTGTGTCTGGATTTCGTGATGAAGAACGGTGGTAAGTTGTGGTTCGTTTCCAAGAAAGATGAAGGTTCAACGTTCAGCTTCTCTGTTCCGTTGAAGCGGTAATATTTGATACAAAAAACAGATGATGCGTTGGGATGAAACGCATCATCTGTCAGAGGTAAATACATCATCTGTTTGATGCCAACGCATCATCTGTTTAGGTCGAACGGATGATGCGTTTTTTTTATCGCTTACACAGACTTCGGAAGTCGCAATATTCACACTTCTTGGTGTCTTCGGTCTGCGTGAAAGTTTCCTCCGGATTGTAGATTTCGTGCAGCAGTGCCAGTAGGCGCTCGCGGAACTCGTCTTCGTAGAAGGCGAAGTTGTTGACCAGTGTTTTGGGTTGGCGGGGCGCTCCCATTTCAATGACCGGGGAATAGGTTTCCGATGCCGCACGATGGATATATAGCAGGGCGGGCGCTACTTTGAGTGATTGTTGTCGGCACATGATAGCTGCATATAGAAATGTCTGGAAGATATAGTTCGGGCGTCCGTCGGTAGGAATAAAGAGTTGCTCCACGTTTTCGGGAGTCTTCGGAGTGCCACCGGTTTTGTAGTCTACAATACGCAGAGTATCTCCTTTGCCGTCCATACGGTCGATTGTTCCGCCGATGTTCAGGGGGAGTATGCCGAGAGGCGTTTCCAATTCTATGGTTTCCTTCACAGGCCTTTCCATATCTTCCATGCAGAAGGGGGCGTATTGCAGGTCGTTGCGCAGCAGTTGGCGCAGGTAGGAGGCAATGACTTTGGAGTGGATGAGTTGCGTGCCGTTGTACTCCGGTTGTTCGTCGGGTTGCACGTGGAAGAACTCTTCCTTGAAGGCGTTGTCCACGTAAGTTTGCAGTTTCACTTCGTTGCGCAGCAGTTGTTCCAGGTCTTCCTTGCGTATCTCCTTGCCGTTGGCGGTGAGTTCTTTATATACCAACTCGGCTGAACGGTGGAAGATGGTGCCGAACAGCGCGGAGTCTATCTCGGCACTGATCTCATCGGGCGCTTTCAGTCCGGCCACGTAGCGGTAGTAGAATTTGAGGCGGCAGTCCAGGTAGGCGTTGAGTGCCGATGGCGAGAATAATGCTTTCGGACGACGGCGGATGTCGTAGGTGTCGTACATTCGTTGCAGCACCTGGGGCGTCTTCCTGATTTCAATCTCCTGCCCGGACTGGGGAGACTGCCCGGCTTCGAGGTATTCGCGGGTGATGTCGTGGGGCGACTCTACGAGGAACTGGAGCATGAAGCGGGACATTTCGCCACGGTTCAGCCCGTCGGAAGCGGTGTTGTAGACGAGGGTGATGTTCTCCGCCCGCTGGATGAGGCGGTAGAAATAGTAGGCGTATGCCGAGTTCTTGTGCTCGATGGTCGTCATGCCGAACGCCTTGCGCAGGTTGTATGGGATGAACGAGGAGTCTCCGCCCGCTTTGGGGAGCTGGCCTTCGTTGAGGGAGAGCATGATAAGATTTCGGAAGTCGAGGTTACGCGTTTCCAATACGCCCATCACCTGCATACCGA
Organism: Bacteroides sp.; assembly: GCA_021203515.1. GTDB lineage: Bacteria > Bacteroidota > Bacteroidia > Bacteroidales > Bacteroidaceae > Bacteroides. The sequence goes on from JAJQAY010000109.1 coordinate 17,300, forward strand.
TGGCGGGCTCGCCGTGGAAGGGGATGTTGGTGGAGGTGAACAGGCGGTTCATTAACCGCTTCAGGGTATCTACTTGCAGGTTGAGGCTGTCGGTTTCAATCAGGTTGAGCAGGCGGTTGACGAGGGTGTAGCTCTTGAAGAGCGACTCGCGGTATAGCTGGTTGAAGATGTCGTCGCGGTCTTTCTCCTGCCGGTAGATGACGGCTACTTCGCGTAGCAGATCGGTGAGGTAGCGGCAGAGGGCGGTGATACCGTTCTGCGGGGTGAAGACTTGTTCGAGGTAGGCATCCTTTTTCAGTTCGGAGGGCAGGGGGTAGAAGCGATTGTGTTTCGTCAGTTGCTTCTCCAAGGCTTCGGCGGCGGGAGACAGTTGCCGGGTGTAGGGGTGCTTCAATACGGAGAGCACGGTTTCGTAGGTATAGCGGCCGGTGTCGGGGCGATAACCAGTGGTTTGCAGTTCCAGCAGGGCGTTAATGTAGCTGTAGACGGGCGTTTGTGCCAGGGGGAAGCCCATTGTGATGTTGACGTTCTTCACTTCGGACGGGATGGAGTGGAGCACGGGCAGCAGGAGGGCTTCGTTGCAAAGGACGACGGCGTTCTCCTTCTCTTTTAATGAAGAATGATGAATGAAGAATGAAGAATTACCATGCGGCGTGACAGCGCAGCTCAATTCTTCATTCTTCATTCTCAATTCTTCATTAAAAGACATCCACTGCGGCAGATAGCGTGCCTGTGCATTTTCGGTGGGAGCGGAGATAAACCGCACACGCTTCGGTCGGCGCAGCACGTCGAAGGCGGTTTCGGACAGTTGGTTGTGGAAGAGTTTGAGGTTGCGCAGGATGAACTCTCCCGCTTCGTGGGTGTAGGACGGTTGTTGTTCGTGGGGCAGGCGGGTATAGAACACGTCGTAGTCCCAGTAGAACATCGCTTTTCCGGCATCTTGCAGTTGCTGGAAGAAGCGGGTTTCCACCCGGTTCAGCACGTTGAAGCCTACGAACACGTAGCGGTCGTAGCGCAGCCGGTCGGTGTCGAGTTGCTCGATGACTTGGCGATACATCATGCCTTCGTAGGAGATGCCGAGGCGGGAGAGGTTCTCACGATAACGGCGGTAAATGTCGCCCAACTTGTCCCAGAGTGAGATGAATTTCTCCTTGAGCTGCGTGCGCTTCTCGATGGAGAAGTTCTGGAAGAATTGCTGGATGGCTGCCTCCTGCTCCGGGTCGAGGAAGTCGTAGCCGTCCATGATGTTCTTCAGGTCTTGCAGGTTGGTGAAGAGGCGGTCGGCATCCACGAGGTTCTTGTCCAGGTCGTCAAAGTCGCTGATGAGCAGTTCGCCCCAGAAGTAGAAGTCGTCCAACGCTTCTTCGCTGCGGGTTTCTTCGCGGAACACCTTGTAGAGTTCGCACACCAGCCGGATGGGGTCGCCCGGTTTCAGGGGCGACAGTTGGCGGAAGAGTTCGCTGATGTTGACGTAGGCAGGCGACCACAGCGGGCGGTCGCTTTGGGCTGCCAGGTATTCGTCGAAGAAGAGGCTGGCGCGCTTGTTGGGGAAGACGATGGCAGTGCGCGACAGGTCGCTTCCTATTTTGAAGTAAAGATCTTGGGCTACGAGTTGGAGAAATGTTTCCATTATAAATAAGAGTTTGTTTTTATTGCTGTCTGAACCTTACGGGTACCGTATATCTCACATTCACCGCTTCTCCCCGTTGCTTGCCTGGTTTCCACCGGGGCATGGAGTTTATCACCCTCAAGGCTTCCTTGTCGAAGAGGGGGTGAATGCCGCGAATGACGGTGGCGTCGGCAATGCTTCCGTCTTTCATGACGACGAACCGCACGATGACACGTCCCTGCACGTCGGTATCTCCCGTATCGGAATATTGTATGTTATCGGCGATGTGCTTCATCAGACCCACTGGGCCGTTGTCGGGATATTCGGGCATTTCCTCGACAACTTCAAATATCGCATCGTCGTCGGGAGGACAGACCAATTCGCCTTCAAGCGGCTCTTCTACTATAAGGCCTTGTTCGTACTCCTCTTCTCCTTGCAGTGGCATTTCGCCCGCCATCTGGAGTTCAGTCGGCGGCGGGAGAGGAGTGCCGGGCGCTTGTGCCTCTATCGTATCTGTGCAAATGTCTCCCATCAATAAGGTGCTGTCGTTCTCGGCAATGGAGTCGATGGCTGTCACTGGCTGGTTTACTTTGTTTGACTGCTGATGGCACGAAGTTATTGCGCCTCCGCCGGCTATCAGCCCGGCCGACAGGCCCAGCAGCGTGATTGCTTTTCCTGACGTGCGCCTATGTTCCAGTTGTTGCTCCAGATAGCGCACTTCTGCTTCGCACTTGGGGCAGGTGCCCCGGCAGTCGCCCTTGTGTTGGCATTCGGAAGTGATATACTCGATGTCGTTTGCTTCGGCAATCTGCCGGCGGATGTCTTTCAGAATTCTGCAAGTCTGTTTTCCTCGTGTCATGGTGTTTTGGTTTTAGAAGTTATATAAGCAAATAAGTCGAAGCGGGATAAGCCCATCGCTTCCAGTTGATGCACGCTTTTCGTTCGGTCCTCCTCCGTGTTGTAACCGGGGATGATGGGGATGCGCACGGTGATGCTGTCCCGACGACCGCTGTCCGTCAGCAGGTGGAGGTTACACAGCACTGCTTCGTTGCTCTTGCCCGTATATCGTTGGTAGATGTCGGGGTTCATATCCTTGATGTCGATGATATAGCGGTCCACTACCGGAAGCAGTCGCTCGACATGCTCTTGCGGCACGTTGAGGGAAGTCTCCACCGTCAGCAACCAGTCTTTGCCGCAAAGCTCCCGGAAGCTGCGGATGAACTCGCTGCGCAGGCAGGGTTCTCCGCCGCCAAAGGTTACGCCGCCGTTTGTTGCAAGAAAGTAGAGTGAGTCTATCTGGGTCTTGTTGTAAAGCGTCTGGCAGTCGTAACGCTCCCAATTCTCTTCGGCGTCCAGAGAGTGCGGGTTCAGGCAGTAGCGGCAACGCAACGGGCAGCCGTGGAAGGCGACAAGCGTGCTGATGCCTTCGCCGTCCGTCAGCAGGCGGTGGCGGTTGATGCCGATGATGGGGGCGCTATGTTCTTTAATTGCTACGCTCATACTTTCTCTATCGTTTCTTCTTCCACATACCACAGGTAACCGCTGATGCTCTCCGCATCGTATCCCATGCGGACGAGCAACTGCATGTATCCCTGCACCTGCTTGTTATATTTCTTGTTCGGCTTACCGAACTTGAAGTCGATAACCACAATTTCCCCGTCGCGCATCATCACGCGGTCGGGGCGGCGGGTGCGGAGTTCGCCGTCCTCTTGCCAGATGATGTCGCACTCGTTGAAAAGTTGCCACGTGCCCGAATACCAGTCCTTGACTTGCGGCAGGGAGAAGGCGCGGCGGGTGAGTTCCCGTATTTCTTCCTCGGTTTCCGTGCGGCCGATGATGCCTTCAAAGACAAGGCGGCTGATGGCTTCGTCGATGTCCGCTTCCGTCTCGATGGCGGAGAAGAGGGTGTGCAGCAAGCGTCCACGATTGATGAAGCGTCGGCTGGACTCGGCTTCGTCCACTCCGGCTATGAAGTCGGCCGAACGGTTCGACTGGCGGAACTCGATGTCGTGGCGCATGCTCTGCATGTGTACCGGGAGTTTGACGGACTCTTGCGCCAGTTTGTTGACGACTGTGGCGGGTGTTTTCGGGGAGAGGAGATCCTTCGCTTCGCTCAGGATGACAGGGGATACACAGATTTCTCCGCTTTCATAAACTCCTTCTTCTTCGTCCCAACTCCCTTCGCCTGCCTTTGCCACTTGCGGCAGGGCGGCGGACAGAAGCTCGGACATCGTGCCTTTCTGTCCTTTTTTGCTCCACAGTATCAGGTTCTTTCCTGCACGGGTGAAGGCCACGTAGAGCAGGTTGAGATTATCCACCCACAATTGCAGATGCTCGCCAAAGTAATCTTGGCGATAAACGGATTCCGCCATCGTAGAGGAGTAGTTGACGGGCACGAGTTCTATGGCATTATAAGGTTCTTCGGGCGGAGTGCACCACACGAGTTGGTTGTTTGTTTCGTTCTCCATCTTCCAGTCGCAGAAGGGCATGAGGACGGTGTGAAACTCCAGTCCTTTCGATTTGTGGATGGAGAAGATGCGTATGCCGTCCATTTCGCCGCTGGGGATGGTTTTGGAGCAAAGGGTTTCGTCCCAATAGCGGATGAAGGCGTCGAGTTCGGACGAATTGCTTTGCAGGTATTCCGTCACGGCATCGAAGAAGGAGAACAGGTAGGCGTCCTGCTTCTCGATATTTCCCATATCGAACAGGGTGAATAGTTCTTCAAGCAGTTCGTATAGGGGCATCAGGCGCAGTTCGTCCATTCGGGAGATAAAGCCTTCGGGTAATGCTGCTTCCGGGGAAGCCGTCAGCAGGCTGTCCCAATCGGGGGCTTTGTTGCTGCTTAGGCTGTCACTCTGAACGGAACTAGCGTTATCATTCTGAACGAAGCGGGACATTCTGTCATTCTGAACGAAGTGAAGAATCTCCTCTCTGGTTTGTGCAAGGGGATGAGATGCTTCGACTTCGCTCAGCATGACAGAATGTGCTGCTTTGTCCTGCATGACAGGATGCTCCGCTTTATTCTGCATGACAGAATGTGCTGCTTCATTCCCCGCACTGCCTTTACCCGTAATTTGCAATTTGTAATTCGTAATTAACGACGCCCTCGCAATCTTTTCTTCCGGATTGGACAGATAGCGCAACGCGTCTATCATCATGCAGATAGCAAGCGAGGCATCCAGCCGGAACGCTTCGTCCGAAACGACGGGCAGATGCAGTTCTTTGTCGAAATAGTCGGCAATGGCGGGGATGTTCTTATTCTTACGTACAAGGATGGTTATGTCGTTCAACTTGACGCCTTCTTCAAGCAGTCGTTGCACTTCCTCGCCCAATGCGGCCAGCGTCTTTTCCGTGTAGTTCAATTCTTCATCCGGTTCGAGTAAAGAGACTTTGACGTATCCGTTGTTCTCCGTCTTCGGAGACTCTTGCGCCACGTCGGCATACGCCCGTTTCAGCGGGAAACATTCTTCTTTTAACTCTTCCAGATGCAGCGAGTTCAGATAATCCACCGCAGCGGAGAACAGTCGGTTGTTGAAATTGATAACGTTCGTTTCACTTCGGCGATTGACTTTTAGCGTCTCTACACGAACGGGAAAAGGGAAAGGAGTTGAGAGTTGAGAGTTGAGAGTTGAGAGTTGAGAGTTGGGGGCCTCAAGCTGAGGTTTACGGGTGTCAAGCTGAGGTTTGGAAGTCTCAAGTAGATGTTTAGGAGAAGAAGAGCCGAGACTGTTCAATATTCTCCAGTCTCCGTTTCGCCAACGGTATATGGATTGCTTCACGTCGCCCACAATCAAACTGTCTGCACCTTGCGACAGCCCTTCGAGCAGTAGTAGGCGGAAGTTATCCCATTGCATGCGGCTCGTGTCCTGAAACTCGTCAATCATCACGTTGCGGATGTTGGCGCCTATCTTCTCGAAGACAAAAGACGAGTCTCCTTCGCGCACCAACTTGTGCAGCAAGGCATTGGTGTCCGACAGCAGGAAGCGGTTATGCTCCCTGTTCAGCGTGCGCACTTCCTCGTCGATATGGTTCAGCAGTTGCAACTTGTTGAGGTGCTGCAACGACAGGCGGCAACTGTTCACCGTCCGGTTCTTCAGCGGACGCAACTTTTCGGCATCTTGAAGCAGGGGGAGCAGACTATCCTCTGCTAACCGGATAATGTCGTCCTTCCGCGAAGAAGTCTTAGTCGCCCAGTTCTTCGCATCCGCCAAGCTGTTTTGCAGGGTAGCATTCACTACGTCCTTGTCCGTCAGCCTGCCGTCGCGCAGTTTGCGGAAATAACTTCCTATGCTGCGTGCACCGCCTTTCAAGTCTTCGGGAGTAAGGGCATGACCTTCCAGCTCACCTTCAAACTGGTCGTAGAAACCCTTCATCTGTTCCAGCGCCTCGGTCTCCATTTCGCGCAGCACGTCGCGATAGAGTTTCAGCGTTTCGGGGCTGCGGAGTTTCTGTCGCAAGCCCTCCCCACGTTCTATATAGCTTTCATCGAAGATATTCCGTCCGAATTTCTTCACCTCGCCCGATACGTTCCAGCGTTTGTCGTCGGCAATGCGCTCGTTGATGTAGTCCAGCAGCCACGCCAGTACGGGTGAAGTAGGGGTGAGCTTCTCAATCAGGCTGTCTACGGCATCGCTCAGTACATCGGTATTGTTCAGTTCGATGTTCAGGTTCGGGCTAAGTTCCAGTTCGCGGGCAAGGTTGCGCATGACGGACTGGAAGAAAGAGTCGATTGTCTCCACCCGGAAGCGGCTGTAATCGTGCAGCATGTATTGCAGTGCCATTCCCGCACGTCGGCGCAATTCCTCCTCCTCGCTACGTGTCCCTCCCGTCATTTGTAATTTGTAATTCGTAATTCTCAAATCTTCCTTGATGCGTTGCAGGTAGGCATCCGAAGCCGGATCACCTTTCCATATCCCATAGAGTTGCGTTAAGATACGTTCCTTCATCTCTGCGGTAGCCTTGTTGGTGAAGGTCACGGCAAGTATCTGCCGGTAGGCACGCGGATTAAGAATTAAGTGTTTGATGTATTCCACTGCCAGCGTAAAGGTCTTCCCGGAGCCGGCGGAGGCTTTATATACTAATAGTTCCATTCCCCTTTCTTCATATTAACTTTCAGATAAACAAAGATACAGAAAAACTTCAGACGCTTGGCACTTTCCCCTTTAAAATAGATGAAACGAATTACAAAGAGAGCCTCTTCATCCCTCGCTTGGGATAAAGAGGCTCGCAAACAAAACAGATTATTTGAGATACTTTCTGTTTACATCTTCCAAAACCTGCATTTGCTGAATGGCTATCCGGTTAAGCCGGATGAGCCTTTCGTGCTGAGGAATTCCTTCGTTGATGAACACGGCATTCAAATTCTCCATATTTGAGAGACAAATCAATTCGTTGACTGTGGCATAGTCGCGCACATTGCCTTTCAAGTCAGGATGTGCATCGCGCCATTCGAGGGCAGTAGCACCAAACATAGCCACATTCAGCACATCGGCTTCGCTGGCATAGATGCGTGAGGCTTGTTGTGGAGTTACTTCTGCCGGAATAAGGTTTTGTTTTATAGCATCGGTGTGTATGCGATAGTTTATCTTCGACAATTCCCGCTTGGCACTCCAACCCAGTTGTGCTTGTTCTTGTTCTTTGAGGCGCTGGAATTCACGAACTAAGTAAATTTTAAATTCGGCACTAATCCACATTCCAAATTCAAATGCAATATCCCTATGAGCATAGGTACCTCCATATCTTCCGGCTTTCGCTTGAATACCAATAGCATGAGTTTTCTCCACATATTCTTTTACGCTAATCTTGAAACTGTTCAATCCGGATTGGTTTCTAATTGTGGCGAATTCGCCATAATTAAAATCCGGATTATACAATCGTTTCCATATGCCGAGGTATTCTAACGTGTTTCTGTTTCGCAGCCAGTCTGATATGAAAAAATCGCCATCTTTGGCTTTTAGCATATCAGTGATGCAAATATAATCTTCATTATTAATAGACACTACGTTTATGTCTGTAGTCAATACTGTTATTTTAGCCATTTTGTTTTCTGTAATTAGATATCGGACAAAGGTACGCTTTTCCTTCTTATCCCTATCACTATTTTTCAATACTTTTCGCCGCCCAATACTGCTGTCGGAATTAAAAATGCTGATAAAAGAACAAGAGAGCCTCTTCATCCCTCGCTTGGGATAAAGAGGCTCGCAAACAAACAAAAACGCATCGGACAGTGATATCGCATCCTTGTCGCGATGCTCAGTCAACCGGGAGCCTGTGCCGAGGAAGAAGAAAACATCCTCATTGCTACCGGTATTTCTTTATTATTTCGGGCGACTTATCTTTTACCTTGTTTCGGCTGCTTTATTCTGCTCGAATACAGCGGATAACCATACGATAAGAATTAGTGTCAGAAGCAACACGTGATATTTTGCCTAAACCGGGTTCGACATAGAATATTCCACCAAAAGCTCCACCTATATCTTGTGTCCAATAGAGTCCACGGTCTTGACTTGGCCTAGCGCCACCAATAGTATAGTATCCACTATTAGGGAAATAAATCATATTCCCCAATAAACCGCCTAATTTGCTTTCGGGAAATGTATACCCTTTTTTGTATTAAACTTTCATAATGTAGATTGGATGGTATACACCATGTTCCTGGCGGATAGACTTGTCGGCATGGGTCTACTGCCGGTTGCTATGTCGTTTGATTGAAATCACCGGCTTCATAATTAAGTGTGGGATACAGTCTATTCCAATACCAATAGTCAATAGTCGGCGAAGCGGTGTTTATATCCGACATATTTGAATATATCAAAAAATTACTGCCGTTATAATATAGATTTCCTGTTGCCCATATAGCACATCCTATGATATACCCGGTTGTTGTCAGGCTGA
>JAJQAY010000025.1 GCA_021203515.1 Bacteroides sp.
TAATTGCCCGAAAATTAATTAGCAAAATGTTTGGGCAAGTCATAGAAAACAGGATATCCCGACTACAGGATTGACTTGTATAGTGGATATTGTTGCATCCAATCGTATCGCTAATTTGAAAGTAACAATCGATTCTGAAACACTGACCGAAAACATATTAAATGAAGTAGGTCTTCTGAAGAATTTCGACTTGGCATATCCCGGTTCCCTGAAAGAAGGTTTGGAAGGTTTGGCTTTCCCCACAGGTTCACAAGTCATTGGAGAAAAATCATTAGTGTTCGATATTGCCCAATTTACACCGTTATTGAATATTTATGGGGCTGGCACACACAAGTTTATTATAGAAGTAATAGACCAAAATGGGAAATCAACCATAGAAACATTGACATTAATCACACAGAAGAAAGAATGAAAAAATATATTTCGTCATTAATCATAGTACTTTCACTCTGCATATCATGCAGTGAGACCGATCCTTTCGGTGAAGGAACCTTAAACCTCGTTTTAAAAATGGGAGAAGTTTCTGTCGAAGGAACCACAAGAACTCTTCCTACCAATGAGGAGTTAAACAGCACTTGCGCAATCGATATTCGTAATGCCAACGGAGATTTATTGCAACAATATCAAGGTGCAAACACAGTTCCAAGCGAATTGCAGATGCTGACAGGCAGTTATTCTATAAGTGCTACCGCCGGAATTAAATTGGATGCAGCATTCGATACACCCTGCTATAAAGGGAAAGTCGATTTTTCTATTCGCAAGAATGAAATAACAACTGTCAATCTACCAATGTCTTTACAAAACACATTAGTTACCATTGTCTATACGAAGAATGCACAAGATAAATTCAAGTCATGCAAAACAAATGTATCCATGTCCAGAGGTTCACTTGATTTTGAGATCGAGAATCCAACAGCAATAGGTTACTTCTTATTACCTACCGGAGAAACAGATTTGGACTATCAAGTAGAAGCTGTGACTACAGATAATATTCAGAAATTCTACGAGAAAAAAGCCATTCCCAATATAAAACCTGCGACTAAATATACATTGACGGTTGACTATCAAGAATTAGCACCAACGGATGGAGGAGCAGCTTTAACGATCGAAGTGGAAGAAGAACCACAATCTGAATTGTGCACTGTAGTAATTGCCAGACGTCCCACAATAGTACGGTATAGTGAAGCAAAAGAAGTTTCTTTATCTGACCCGATTTTTATGTCGGATGATGCGTTAGAGCCCGTAGATATTCGAGTACGTACATCCTCAGAGTTGCAGAGCCTCATCCTTGACTGCGATGATGTATCTAAGCAAGTGCTAGGCTATGCCACCGAAACACTTGATTTGGTCACGATGGGAATGAATGTCAGTGAATCTATAAAAGACAAATTGACATACTCCAATAAATACTATCAAGATGAAACTGGCAGTAACGGGAAATCAGTTGCTACAGTATCTTTCTTGACTCCTTTTTTCCAGAAATTAACAGAAAAAGACGGCACATATACTATCACCATAACAGCTACAGACAAAGGTTATGGGAAAAATGCGAATACGCCTGGCTATCAACCTAGCAAATCATGGACAGAGAAATTTGTTATCATCGTGTCTAATTTGGTTATTACAACGAAAAAAATAACCTTAGAAAATGTAGCGCCTTACAGTGCCACGTTACAAGCTAATATCAATGCTAATAAAAGATCCTCTTTCGACGATCACACTATTGGTTTCCAATATCGCATTAAAAATGCAGAGAATTGGATTACCGAAACTGTAGATGCGGATATAAAAACAAAAGCTTTAAGTTACCGATTAAACGGACTATTCCCCAATACAGATTATGAATATCGAGCTTATTCTCCAAACCAGGATCAAGGAATGATTGAAATTTGTGAGTTTCATACAGGTAATATAGAAGCTCTTCCAAATGGAAGTTTCGAGAATTGGCATAATTCCAGCCCGGCGCTGATTTATGGAGCAGCTGAAACCATGTTCTGGGATAGTGGCAATCACGGTTCATCCACTATGGGAATAGATGTTACGGTATATGATGAAAGCGTAACAGCTCCTGGAAATACCGGAAGCCGTTCCATTAAAATGAAATCTCAATTTGTAGGTATCAGCATATTTGGAAAATTTGCCGCAGGAAATGTTTTTGTCGGAGAGTATCTAAAAACAGACGGTACTGATGGAATATTAGGCTTTGGACGAAAGTTTACTTCAAGACCTATCGCACTGAAGGGGTATCTTAGATATGAGATGCATGCCATTTCACATTCAACTTTGGCAGAAGTCCCCAAAGGAGCCAATGATAACGCACATATATATGTTGCTTTGGGAGACTGGAAGAAGGGAACTGCGGTTATTAAGGACAGTGAAGCGCCGGTTTTGATTAAAACCAAAGACTCTGAAAGAAAACTATTTGATAAGAACAGTAATTATGTCATTGCATATGGTGAACATTTAGAAAAAGAATCTACTTTAGGAAGCGAAATGATGCCTTTTGAGATTTCGATAGATTATAAAGATAAAACACGATTGCCCCAATATATTATTGTAGTAGCCTCAGCTAGCCGCTACGGCGACTACTTTACCGGTGGTGAAGGCGGTACCTTGTGGTTGGATGATTTAGAACTGGTGTATGAATAAACTACTAAAACTTATTTTCTTGTCTCTATGTGCATGTAGCAGCCTTCCGGCCCTACATGCACAAGGAATGAGAAACATACAAATGCAAAAGTTCATACCCAAAGGGCAATGGATTGTAGGTAGCTCAGTTTCATATTCACAATCGGAACAGAAAGACTATAACTTTCTTGTGATAGAATCGGTGTCTGGGCAAGGATATGCATTCAAATTCAGTCCGCTAATCGCCTATGCTTTTGCAGATAACATGGCCGCAGGTGGGCGATTTGCCTATAAACGGACATTGACCAAAATAGACCAAATGGACCTTGAAGTTGGAGAGGACTTGAGTTTCAGCCTCAACGACATATATTCTCTAAGCCACAGTTATTCGGGAGTTGCTATGTTCCGTAATTATATTAGTTTGGGCAACAGCAGGCGGTTTGCACTGTTTGCAGAGATGCAATTAACGTTTGAAGGCGGACAATCCAAATTTGTGAATGGGAAAGGAGATGACTTGACCGGAACTTTCAGCAAAAAACTATAATTTGGAATTTGGCGTTGCTCCCGGTATGGTAGCTTTCATCAACAATTATACAGCAGTAGAGGTAAACATTGGTGTACTAGGCATCAATTACGGACATACACGACAAGTGGCCGACCAGATACATATAGCGAACCAATCATCCAGTTCCATTAACTTCAGAATCAATATCTTTTCCATCGGAATGGGTATTTCTTTTTACTTATGAGAATGTCAAAAGTACATATATATATAAAAATCATATGCCTTGCTTGCCTTGTCAATACATATATTCCGCTATATGCGACGGACTCTTTGCATATAGAAAAGGCAAAAACGGATATTACAGATACCATCCCCGAAAAAAAGTTCATAGGACGCTTTGACAGAGGCATCACCAACCATTTATTTGTTAAGAGAAAGACATGGATGACGGGATTGACCGTTTCTTATGCCGGCTACGACAGTGAAGATACTCAATTCTTGTCTATTTTGAAAGATTTTAATTGTGAGGCCAAATTATTCACTATCAACCCATTTGTCGGCTACTTTATTAAGGAAAATGTATGTGTCGGGGTTAAGTTTGGTTATCAAAATGTATATGCCAACTTAGGAAACATCAGCATAGACATTGATGATGACATGAGTTTTGATTTAAAAGACTTGTCGTTTGACGAACATTTGTTAAGTACCACATTCTTCTATCGCTCTTACGTAGGGCTTGACAAAGGGAAACGGTTCGGACTATTTAATGAGACTTCTTTATCTTTCAATACAGGAAGTTCCGAGTATAAGCGAGGCAGTGAAGAGAACCGAAAAGAGACTCAAACTCGTATCCGGGAGGTACACATCGGACTAAACCCGGGAGCTACGGTATTCATTATGGAAAATGTCAGTGCGGAGCTCTCTTTCGGCGTGGCAGGTTTCAAATATCGCGAAGAGAACCAGACTACCAACGGAGAAAGTTTCGGATGGAGAAAATCAAGCGGAGCTAATTTCAAGATAAACATATTAAACATCAGCATCGGCATCGTTGCCTATCTATGAGAAATATAAAGGAAAGAAGAACTCAAATAATGAATATATTCCTGGTCGGCCTACTTATGAGTGTGCTGCTCTTCATTCCATGTATCAATAATGACATACCCTACCCTACAATTCCTGTGCGAATTCTTTCGTTCGAGATGGAAGGACGGATTGGAAGTACAACGATAGACAATAATACACGCACGGTAACCGTAGAAGTAGCCGATACGACCTATCTCAAAAGGGTGATGGTGAAACAATGCACAGTAACCGAAGGAGCCGAAGCACCCTTAGACTCTGCAGCAATAATAGACTTGTCATCTCCAATATCCTACACTCTGTCTCTTTATCAAGATTATCAATGGACGATACAGGCTGTGCAAAATATAGAACGTACTTTTTCCGTAAATAAACAAATAGGAAAAAGTATCTTCAATACTACACTGCACCAAGTTGTAGCCTATATCAGTAGCAAAGCCAGTCAGAGAGAAGTACAAATTAAAGAACTGAAACTCGGACCAACGGGCATTACCCATATGGAACCTGCATTGGAAGGAATAATCAACTTCTCACTCCCCAAGAAAGTTACAGTAAGCTATCATGACGTTGTAGAGGAATGGACGGTCATGGTATCCAAAAGTGATAAAGATGTTGCCACCGGAACTGCAGATGCTTGGGTCAACGTAGCCTGGTTGCATGGTAGCGGTGAAGAAGGAGGTGACAATGGATTTGAATATAAGGAAATTAATGCTACGGACTGGATACGAGTAGAAAAAGATGATATAACCGAAAAGAAAGGAGAATTAACCGGCCGCATCAATAGGCTGAAAGCAATGACTACTTACGTATTCCGTACCTACTCCGGTGAAGATTATGGTGATGAAGTTACATTCACTACCACTTCGGCAGTAGAATTGCCCGGAGGCACTTTCGATGATTGGCACTTGGAAAAACCTAAGAACAAAGTATGGAATCCTTGGGCAGAAAGCGGAACACCAACATGGGATACGGGTAATGATGGGGCAACTACGATGGGAGACAGTAATACGCAGCCTACAGATGATGTATGGCCCGGAAAAGGCACAGGATTTGCTGCGCGATTGGAGTCCAAATTTATAGGTATCGCCAGCATTGGCAAATTTGCCGCCGGCAACCTGTTCATAGGTGAATATGTGCGCACCGATGGCACAGATGGAGAACTAAGTTTCGGAAAACCTTTTTCTTCCTATCCGACAAAGTTGAAAGGACATTACAAATATATAACAGCGCCCATCAATCAGTTATCTAAAAATACGGATGACTACAATCGTTTCTTACCTTTGAAAGGACTGCCAGATACATGTTCTATCTATATTGCTCTAGGAGACTGGTCGGAGCCGATTACCATCAAGACCAAGCCTTCTGTACGACAGTTGTTCGATAAAAACGACCCGCATATCATAGCCTACGCCGAGTTCAATTCCGGAACAAGTGTGAGTGAATATACAGACTTAGAATTAACATTGAACTATCGTGCCACGAATCGGAAACCAACTTATATCATAATGGTATGCTCTGCCAGCAAGTATGGAGACTATTATACGGGAGGCGAAGGTGCCGTACTCTGCGTTGACGAGTTTAGTTTAGAATATGACTATTAATTCGGGACAAAGCTGAAAGAAAAACTCCGAAACACTTGACATCGCCTTTCAGATGTATTATCTTTGTAAAGTGAATTTATAAAGATTTCAATTTTAAATTCCCATAAAAGGAGCGGCATCACCGCTCCTTCTTTTTTGTCCCTACCGAAGCAACCTTTCCAATGACACAACTCAACTCCCCAAACACCACACCTTAGCTCCCGTCAGCCCGGGTCTCAACGACCGTAAGCCCTGGGCTTAGCAGTGGTCAGCCCTGGCATTTTGGCGAAAAGCCCAGGGCTAGGGAGAGCTGAGCCCTGGGAAAACGAAAGCTCTATCGAAGGGCAGCGATAGCACTACCGATGACCAACGATAGTACTATCGAGAACTGCCGATAGCCGGGGCGCAACAGACTGAAAGAGAAGTCTGCATCCTCCGTCTGTTAATCTTTTATAAATTTGCTCTTGACAAGATTGGCATAACTATTCAGAAAAAAGAAATATCTATCTTTGTTTGATTGTTACCTAAAGCATACGTATATGAGCAATAAAATATATCCCATCGGCATTCAGAACTTCGAAAGTCTTCGCAAGGATAACTATTTCTATATAGATAAAACGGCTTTGATTTATAAAATGGTGAAGACCGGACGATATTATTTCCTTAGTCGTCCGCGCCGTTTTGGCAAGAGTTTGCTCATATCTACACTCGAAGCCTACTTCCGGGGAAAAAGAGAACTCTTTGAAGGACTGGCTGTGGAAAAGCTTGAAAAGGATTGGATAGAACACCCTATTCTGCATTTAGATTTGAATATCGGAAAGTATGATACCCTCGACGGTTTGGACAAAATTCTAAACGACCACCTGGTGCGTTGGGAGGAAGTGTATGGAACCCGTCCGTCTGAAACATCTTTTTCCTTGCGCTTTGCCGGAATTATTCAGCGCGCTTGTGAACAGTCAGGACAACGGGTAGCCATTTTAGTAGACGAATACGATAAACCCATGCTGCAAGCTATCGGCAACGAGACCTTGCAGACGGAGTATCGCAATACACTAAAGCCTTTCTATGGGGTGCTCAAAACAATGGACGGTTGCATCAAATTTGCCATGCTGACGGGGGTTACTAAATTTGGTAAGGTTAGCGTATTCAGCGACCTGAACAACTTGGAAGACCTCTCCATGTGGAATGAATATATTGACATCTGCGGCATCAGCGATAAGGAACTCCAAGACAATCTGGAAACGGAAATGCACGAGTTTGCCGATGCACAAGGTTTGACCTACGAACGTTTCTGCGACAAATTGCGGGAGTATTACGACGGTTATCACTTCACGCACAATTCCATAGGCATTTACAATCCGTTCAGTCTGCTCAATGCTTTCAAACGCTATGAGTTTGGCAATTATTGGTTTGAGACGGGGACACCGACTTATCTGGTGAAGTTGTTGCAGAAACATCACTATGACCTGAAACGTATGGCGGATGAGGAGACCGATGCCCAGGTGCTGAACAGCATCGACTCGGAGTCGACTAATCCTATACCGGTGATTTATCAAAGTGGATACCTCACGATAAAAGGCTATGACACTGAGTTTGGTATATACAAGCTAGGTTTCCCAAACCGTGAAGTCGAAGAAGGATTTGTCCGTTTCCTGTTGCCTTATTACGCTAATACAAATAAGGTAGAGGCACCTTTTGAAATTCAGAAGTTTGTGCAGGAAGTGCGGACGGGCGATTGCAATGCATTCTTCCGCCGCCTGCAAAGCTTCTTTGCCGATACGCCTTATGAGTTGGTGAGAGACCTTGAACTGCACTATCAGAATGTACTTTTCATCGTTTTCAAGTTAATTGGGTTCTATGTCAAGGCAGAATATCACACCAGTGAGGGGCGTGTTGACCTCGTGCTGCAAACAGAAAAGTACATCTACGTGATGGAGTTCAAACTGGAAGGCGCGGCAGAAGAAGCCTTGCAGCAAATCAATGCCAAACATTATGCTCAGCCCTTTGAGGCTGACGGACGCAAGTTATTCAAAATCGGAGTGAACTTTAGCAATGCAACGCGCAATATCGAAAGTTGGCTGGTAGAATAAGTATCTACCAACCTAAAAAACTATTTCATCCGTCGCAACGTAATCACCACTACCTCACTTGGTGCAAACAAACGGATATTCTTATTGGAAGTGCCGATGCCGTTCGTGATGATAATTGGCGTGCCCTGCGTATTCGACTTCAACCCCGTGAGGAAGCGCTGCCCGTAGTTGGACGGGATGATGGGAGCATACAGGCCGAACAGTGTGACTTGTCCGCTATGGGTATGCCCGACAAGAACAAGGTCGGTATGGGTAATGGGGACATCCTCGGCATAGTCCGGAGTATGCGTCAGCAGGATTACAAAATCATCGGGTGAAAGGGAAAGCGTAGGTGACTGCCCGTTCTGCTCCAGATTGAAGGGGCCGCGGACACCGGCTATCAAGATTTGTTCGCCGCCACGTTTCAGGGTATCTACCTTGTGCTCCAGCAGATGGATGCCTTGGTGCTGCATCTCTCTCACGATGTCGTCATAACATGCCTCGTAATCATTATTGCCAAGCACGGCATACGTGCCTAGAGGTGTTTTTACCCGCCCCAACGCTGCCAGGACAGGCGATACGAACTCACAACCTTCGTGCAAGTCTCCCCCCTATCAACAGAGCATCGGCATGCAGGTCGTTGAGCAGGCGGGACACATCTTCCAGTCCCTTCTCTTTCAGCAGGCTGCGGTAATGCAAATCTGACACAAAAGCAAGGCGGCAACCATCAAAAGCAGCAGGAACATCGCGGTGCGTAAACTCATACTGCTCGATGCGGCTCACGTTCTTATAGCCGGAAGCGGACGATTTGGATGTTTTCACCGAATACTCATCGGGAAGCGCCGAAGTAAAATTCCGGGACGACTGGCAGGAAGAAAAGAGTCCTGCAACCATCACTAATAAATAAAATACCTTTTTCATCTATCAGACAGATTACAAATTATTATACAAAGATAGAAAAGATATTTCACAACAATGTATTTTTTCGTAAAACACATTTCAGAAATCAGTATATTTGCGATATGAAAACAATTAAACCCAATTCCCTGCGAGCATGGATACTCGCCGCGCGTCCCAAGACTCTGACGGGAGCCATTATACCGGTATTGATAGGTAGTTCGCTGGCTTTTTCCGACGGACACTTCGAGACGCTGCCTGCACTGCTCTGTGTACTGTTTGCCTGCGGCATGCAGATTGCCGCCAATTTCATCAACGACCTCTACGATTATATCAAAGGAAGCGACCGGGCCGACCGCCTGGGACCGGAACATGCCTGCGCACAAGGTTGGATAACGCCCGGAGCGATGAAGCGGGGAATTGGTGTTACGGTGGTTCTCTCCTGCCTTGCCGGTCTTGTATTGCTGCACGTATGCTGGGGAGAACTGCCCCACGGTGGTTGGGAACTAATTCTGTTAGGATTGCTTTGCGTCATCTTCGCATTCTTATATACCACTGTCCTATCCTATCGGGGTTGGGGAGATTTGCTCGTATTGATATTCTTCGGTTTCGTCCCCGTAGGCGGAACGTACTATGTGCAAGCCCATGTGATTACGGCAGACGTGTGGGTTGCTTCGATTATTAGCGGGTTGGTGATAGACACGTTACTGGTAGTGAACAATTACCGGGACAGAGAGCAGGATGCCCTCAGCGAAAAACGAACGCTGATTGTGCGGTTCGGAGAACCTTTCGGACGATACCTGTACCTGGCGCTCGGCATCGCAGCCGCACTTCTGTGCCTGTAGTTCGTATATAGCGGCAAGATGGCTCCGTTCAACTTTATCTGGGTACCTTGCGTTTACCTCTACCTGCACGTGCTGACCTGGCGAAAGATGGTGGCGATACGAAGCGGTAAAAACTTAAACAGCATATTGGGTGAGACTTCACGCAATATGCTGTTTATGGGGTTATTACTAAGTATAGTGATTACTCAGTGGTAAATCACTTCTTTCCGTACATTCTTTCGTAATAGTGCTGATAATCACCGCTGGTTACTTCTTCCACCCAGTCTTGATTATTCAGATACCATTCGATAGTCTTTACGATGCCCACTTCAAACTTCGTTTCGGGATACCAACCCAAAGCTTCACTTATCTTGGTGGGGTCGATAGCGTAGCGTTGGTCATGGCCGAGACGGTCTTTGACGAACATTATCAAGTCTTCGTTAATCCAACTGATGTCAATCTGTCCGTCGGCACCCTTCACGTTCTTCTTCAGGACTTCACGATACTTCGGCTCTTCTTCCATCAGGCGACGGATAGTGGCAATGGTCAGTTTCACGATTTCCAGATTGGTCTTCTCGTTATGACCGCCCACATTGTAGGCTTCACCCTCTACTCCCTGACGCACAACGAGGTCGATGGCCTTGCAGTGGTCTTCAACATACAACCAGTCGCGCACATTACTTCCGTCGCCATAAACGGGAAGTTTCTTGCCTTCGAGGATGTTCTTTATTATCAGCGGAATTAATTTTTCGTGGAAGTGGTAAGGGCCGTAGTTGTTGGAGCAACGGGTGATGGTGACGGGCATCTTGTAAGTGTCATGATAAGCTATCACTACCATGTCGGCACTAGTCTTGGAAACACTATAGGGGTTATGCGGACAAAGCGGGGTTTTCTCCGTGAAGTAGCCTTCGGCACCGAGTGAGCCGTACACTTCGTCCGTAGAAACCTGATGATAGCGCACTCCCTTGCGCCAGGTGGGATAACCGTTTTCATCTTTTCCCGTCACCCATGCACGACGGGCGGCGTCGAGCAGGTTTTGAGTACCCAGAATATTGGTTACCAGAAAGAGTTGCGGGTCTTCGATGCTGCGGTCTACATGACTTTCGGCAGCAAAGTTCACCACGTAATCGAATTTATATTTAGCGAACAGCTCGTCGGCAAGGACGCGGTCGCAGATGTCGCCTTTGACAAAGAAGCAACGTTCGTCATCAATATCGTTGGCAATAGTGCCCAGATTTCCGGCATAAGTCAGAGCGTCCAGTATCACTACTTTTATATCATCGTGTTTTGCCAAAATATACTTGATATAGTTGGCTCCGATAAAGCCGGCAGCGCCGGTTACAAGGTAGGTCTTCATTGAAGTTATGAGTTATAAGTTATTTATTTATCAACATTTTTAGCGGTAGGAGTCAGCAAGATCCATCAGGTATCTGCCATATTCCGTCTTGCCCAGTTGCTCGCCGAGGCGGTGAAGCTGGTCGACGTCTATCCAACCTTTGCGCCATGCAATCTCCTCGATGCAGGAGACGCGGAAGCCTTGCCGGTTCTGTATGGTGGCCACAAAGTTGCTTGCTTCGAGCAGGCTGTCGCAATTACCGGTATCGAGCCATGCAAAGCCACGGCCGAAGAGTTCCACTTTCAGGGTACCTTCGTTGAGATAAAGACGGTTGAGGTCGGTTATCTCGTATTCGCCACGGGCCGAAGGTTTCAAAGCAGCGGCTTTGGCGGTGACTGTGGAGTCGTAGAAGTAGAGGCCGGGGACGGCGTAGTTGCTCTTGGGATGTTCGGGCTTCTCTTCCAGAGAAATGGCTTTGCCATCGGCATCGAACTCTACCACACCATAAGCGCGCGGGTCTTTCACGTAATAGCCGAAGATACAAGCGCCTTTGTCTATGGAAGCGGCACGCTTCAGCATAGCGGAAAAGCCTTGACCATAGAACATATTGTCGCCCAAAATGAGGCAACCCGGTCCGCCGTTCAGGAACTCTGCCCCCAGGACAAATGCTTGTGCCAGTCCGTTAGGATTATCTTGTACCTTATAGGAGAAGGACATTCCAAGCTCTTCACCGGTTCCCAGCAATTCGCGGAACATGGGCAAATCGCGCGGGGTGGAGATAATCAGCACTTCACGTATTCCGGCCAACATCAAGGTGGAGAGAGGGTAATAAATCATCGGCTTGTCATAGACGGGCATTATCTGCTTGGAGATAGCCTTTGACAATGGATAGAGACGAGTGGCACTGCCACCTGCAAGAATAATTCCTTTCATATTTCAGTTCTTTTTGGATTACTTCAAAATGCAGAATAAAATAAGAAGGAGGACTAGGCCCCACGGCTCTTGCTACTATTCAGGTTGCAAAGTTCAGAAAAAGTCATGACATGGCAAAACAAAAGGAAGAAATAAATGATAATTTAGTGACCGATACGCGGACTACACGGACTAAGCGGATAATAATTTAAATACGTGTTTATATCTGTGTTCTTTAAAATAAAAGTCCGTGTTCATCCGCTTAGTCCGTGTAGTCCGCGTATCCATATAAATTCCCATTTATCAGCCTGCCAATTCTATTACTTCAAGGTCTTTGAAGGTTCCGTTGTCAACGATGAAGCGCACCATCGTACGTACTTTATGAAAGCCGGAAAGGCCTGCTGCTCCGGGATTTATGTGGAGCATATCGAGCGTTTTGTCGTACTTCACCTTCAGGATATGGGAATGTCCGCTGATAAACAGCTTCGGCGGATGAACCAGGATGCTGCCTTGTATGGAGGGGTCGTACTTGCCGGGATAACCGCCGATATGCTTCATCAACACTTCCGCACCATCTACCGTGAAACGCAAGACCTGCGGATAGAGTTGACGGAGGTCTTGCCCGTCAATGTTACCATACACTGCACGAAACGGGCGGAAAGCCGCCAACTTCTGTGCCACTTCCAGCGAACCGATGTCACCGGCATGCCATATCTCATCGCATGACTCGAAGTATTGCAGATACTTCTCATCCCAATAACCGTGCGTATCCGATAGTAAACCAACTTTTGTCATCTTTCTATTGTTTATGTGTACAAAGGTAACTATATTTGGGAAAATCTTAATGAAGTATGGAAAACCAATATAAATATTTTAAGCGTGACATCAGTTGGCTATCGTTCAACTACCGGGTACTGCTGGGAGCCGAAGGCGATACATTGCCGCTGTATGAGCGTATCAACTTTATTTCCATATACTCATCCAATCTGGAGGAGTTCTACAAGATACGTGTGGCCGACCATAAGGCGGTGGCAACCGGTGTGGCGCAAAGCGACGAAGAAAGCGTGCAGTCCGCCATCGAACTGGTGACCGAGATTAACGATGAAGTGAACCGCCAGTTGGAAGAGCGTATCCGCATCTACGAACAGAAGATACTGCCCGCCCTGCGAAAGCATCATATCATTTTCTACCAAAGCCGCAACGTAGAACCGTTCCACAAGGAGTTCGTGCGGCGCTTCTTCTGCGAAGAAATCTTTCCGTATCTCACTCCCGTACCCGTCAGCAAAGACAAGGTGATTTCATTTCTGCGCGACAACCGCCTGTATCTTGCCGTGCGCCTGTATCCTAAAAGGGACGAGGAAACAAGGGGACAAGTTGACAAGGAGAGCTCCCCTCGTCAACTTGTCAACTCGTCAACTTGTCAACTGCCTCCCCAGTATTTTGTAATGAAACTGTCCTACAGCAAGGTACCCCGTTTCATCGAGCTGCCCAAAGAGGGGAAGAATTATTACCTGATGTTCATTGAAGACATCATCAAAGCAAACATAGACACCATCTTTCCCGGCTACGAGGTAGACAGCAGTTATTGCATCAAGATTTCGCGCGACGCAGATATTCTGATAGACGACTCTGCCAACACCTCCGAAATCATAGAACTGGTGAAGAGCAAAGTGAAGAAACGCAAGATAGGCGATGTCTGCCGGTTTGTATACGACCGCGCCATGCCCGAAGACTTTCTGGACTTCCTGGTGGATGCTTATCACATCAACCGCCAGGAATTGGCTCCCGGCGACAAGCACCTCAATATGGAAGACTTGCGCCATCTGCCCAATCCCAACAATGCCGTGCGCCCCATCCGGAAGCCTCAACCGATGAAGCTGACTTGCCTGGACGAACGGGAGTCTATTTTCCGATATGTGGAAAAGAAGGATTTACTGTTGCATTATCCTTACCATTCTTTCGAGCACTTCATTCACTTCCTGTATGAAGCCGTTCATGAGCCAACCGTGCGCGAGATTATGGTAACCCAATATCGGGTAGCGGAGAATTCAGCCGTGATTAATACCCTGATAGCCGCCGCACAGAATGGCAAAAAGGTGACTGTGTTTATTGAACTGAAAGCGCGTTTCGACGAAGAGAACAATCTAGCAACCGCAGAAATGATGAAGGCTGCCGGAATCAATATCATATTCAGCATACCGGGACTGAAGGTGCACGCCAAAGTGGCCCTTGTATTGCGCCACGACAAGCAGGGACACAAGTTGCCCAGTTATGCTTATATCAGTACGGGCAACTTCAACGAAAAGACCGCTACACTATATGCCGATAGCGGACTGTTCACCTGCAATCCAGTAATTGTCAATGACCTGCACAATTTGTTTCTTACCTTACAGGGAAAAGGAAAGCCCGTATTCCACCGCCTGTTGGTGGCACGCTTCAACCTGATACCGGAACTGAACCGCCTTATCGAACACGAAATGAACCTGGCAAAAAGCGGAAAGCAAGGACGGATTATTCTCAAAATGAATGCCTTGCAAGACCCGACCATGATAAACCGCCTTTACGAAGCCTCACAAGCAGGCGTGGAAATAGACTTGATTGTACGGGGCATCTGCTGCCTTATTCCCGGACAAGAATATAGCCGTAATATCCGCGTAACACGTATTGTAGACACGTTTCTTGAACATGCCCGCGTGTGGTACTTCGGAAATGGTGGAAAGCCCAAGTTGTTCCTCGGGTCGCCGGACTGGATGTGTCGTAACCTATACCGACGCATCGAAGCCGTCACTCCTATCCTCGACCCGGACCTGAAACAAGAGTTGTCGGATATGCTTACTATACAGTTGACCGACAAACGTAAGGCATGTTTTGTAGACGAGCATTTGCGCAACCGTTGGAAATCGGCTCGTCCGCAAAGGGAGAAAGTACGTTCACAATATACTTTCTACGAATATCTGAAAGATAAGCTGTAACATTTCTGTAACATATATGACATTTCCCTGCAATACGAAAGCCGTTCCTTTGCAGTCAGAAATTAAATATATGTTTATGGAAACGATTTATCTATGCATTGTCATCTTCTTGTTCGTCCTTGCAGTATTCGACCTCGTGGTAGGGGTCAGTAATGATGCGGTCAACTTCTTAAACTCTGCTGTCGGAGCCAAAGCAGCATCTTTTAAGACCATATTGTTCATTGCAGGTATCGGAGTTTTTATCGGTGCTTCCCTATCCAACGGCATGATGGATATTGCACGACACGGCATCTACCAACCGGAACATTTCTATTTTGCCGAAATCATGTGCATCCTGCTTGCCGTCATGCTGACCGATGTGGTATTGTTGGACGTGTTCAATACAATGGGGATGCCTACGTCTACCACCGTTTCTATGGTTTTCGAACTGTTGGGCGGTACGTTTGCACTCTCACTTATCAAAGTTCACAACAGCGACAACCTGGGTTCGGGCGACCTCATCAATACGGATAAAGCCCTGTCCGTCATCATGGCCATCTTCGTGTCCGTGGCCATCGCATTCTTCTTCGGTATGGTCGTACAATGGCTGGCACGTGTCATATTTACCTTTAACTATAAGAAAAAGATGAAGTACAGCATCGCGCTGTTCGGTGGTATAGCCGCCACTTCCATCCTCTACTTCATGCTGATAAAAGGATTAAAGGACAGTTCATTCATGACTCCCGAAAACAAGCAGTGGATACAAGACAACACGTTTATGCTGATTGCCGGGTTCTTCGTGTTCTTCACCATACTGATGCAAATTCTGCACTGGCTGAAAATAAACGTATTCAAGATAGTAGTGCTGATGGGTACTTTTGCACTCGCACTCGCCTTTGCCGGTAATGACCTTGTCAACTTTATCGGTGTTCCCCTGGCCGGATATGCTTCGTTTGTGGATTACACAGCCAATGGAACCGGCATCGGGCCTGATAACTTCCTGATGAGTTCCCTCCTCGGTCCCGCCAAAACGCCCTGGTACTTCCTGTTCGGTGCAGGAGCTGTGATGGTATACTCTCTGTATACCTCCAAGAAAGCCCATAATGTTATCAAGACTTCCGTCGACCTCTCCCGCCAGGATGAAGGTGAAGAGAACTTCGGTAGTACTCCGATAGCCCGTACGTTGGTACGCTTCAGTATGACATTTGCCAACGGACTTTCCCAGATAATGCCCGAACGCAGCAAGCGCTGGATTGAAACCCGCTTCAAGAAAGACGAAGCCATCATTGCCGACGGAGCAGCATTCGACCTGGTTCGTGCTTCCGTCAATCTGGTACTGGCAGGATTGCTTATCGCGCTGGGTACTTCTTTGAAGCTGCCTCTCTCCACCACCTACGTTACGTTTATGGTAGCTATGGGTACCTCGCTCGCCGACCGTGCCTGGGGACGTGACTCCGCCGTATTCCGCATTACCGGTGTGCTGAGTGTAATCGGTGGCTGGTTTATCACTGCCGGAGCAGCATTCACTATCTGTTTCTTCGTGGCAATGGTCATCCATTTCGGCGGAACATTCGCTATCATAGGTCTTATCGGTCTGGCAGTATTCATGCTGATACGCAGCCAGGTGATGTATAAGAAGCGCAAAGAGAGAGGGAAAGAAAATGTTACTATCAAACAACTGATGCAAAGTACGGATAATGCAGAAATCCTTGAACTGCTGCGCAAACATACCCGTGAGGAACTGATTAAGATACTGGAATTTACGGAAGATAACTTCGAGCGCACCGTCACCGCCTTCCTGCACGAGAACCTGCGCGGCTTGCGTCGCGCCTTGGGTGCCGTGAAGTTCGAGAAACAGTTAATCAAGCAGATGAAACGCACGGGTATGCTCGCCATGTGCCGCCTGGACAACAATACCGTGCTTGAGAAAGGTCTATACTACTATCAGGGTAACGACTTTGCCAGTGAACTGGTGTATAGTGTGGGACGTCTTTGCGAACCATGCCTGGAGCATATCGACAACAACTTCAACCCGCTGGATGCCATTTATAAAGGTGAGTTTGCCGATGTGACGGAAGACATCATCTATCTGTTGCAACTATGCCGCCACAAACTGGAAAGTAACGATTACAGTAACTTTGAAGAAGATATACGCAAGTCCAACGATTTGAACGGACAACTCGCCCACCTGAAACGTGAAGAGCTACAACATATTCAGAACCAGTCCGGCAGCATCAAGGTCAGCATGGTATATCTGACGATGGTACAGGAGGCACAGAATATCGTGACTTATACGATTAATCTGATGAAGGTAAGCCGGAAGTTCCAGGAGAGCTAAAAAAGTTGAAAGTTGAAAGTTGAGAGTTGAAAGTTAGGCTGCGCTATGATGCTGCATAATAACTTTCAACTCTCAACTTTCAACTTTCAACTAAATGAAGCCCCATTTTCTCTGCCTGTTGCACCAAAAATGCGCGGGCAGTTTCGTATTCATTCGGGATGACGCCGTCCAAGATGGCATCTTTGATAGCGCTTTTCAGTGTACCGACTTGCTGGCAAGGGGACAGATTGAACATCTTCATAATCTCCTCTCCGCTGACAGGCGGCTGGAAGCTATGGATGCGATCGCGTTCTTCCAAGTCTTTCAGCTTCTGGCGTACGAGTTGGAAGTTGTTCAGAAAACGTTGCTTACGCTCCGTATTCTTGGAGGTGATGTCGGCTTCGCACAAGGTCATCAAGTCGTCGATATCATCGCCTGCCTCAAACAACAGACGACGGACGGCGGAGTCGGTCACCACATCATCGGCTATCACAATGGGGCGCATGTGCAGGCTGACAAGCTTTTGCACATACTTCATCTTTTCGTTCATAGGCAACTTCATCCGGCGGAAAATATCGGGTATCATCTTTTCACCGATGAAGTTATGGTTATGGAACGTCCAGTCTGCACGCGGCTCCCAACGCTTGGTTACCGGCTTGGCAATGTCGTGCAGCAGGGCGGCCCAGCGCAACCAAAGGTTATCGGTCTTCTTGCTGATGTTATCAACCACTTCGAGCGTGTGATAGAAGTTATCTTTATGTGCCCGACCGTTTCGGGTTTCCACGCCTTGCAACGCAACCAGTTCGGGAAAGATGAGTTGCAACAGACCGCAACGATCCAAGTCGATAAACCCTTTGGAGGGTATGGGCGAAAGCAATATCTTGTTCAGTTCGTCGGCAATGCGCTCTTTGGATATGATAGAGATACGTTCCTTGTTACGACACAGGGACTCAAAGGTCGTATCATCGATATAAAAGTTCAGTTGGGTGGCAAAGCGGATGCAGCGCATCATTCGCAGCGGGTCGTCGCTAAAGGTGATGTCGGGGTCGAGTGGTGTGCGGATTGTTTTCTCTTTCATATCTTCCATGCCGCCAAAGGGATCTACCAACTCACCATAACGCGCCTTGTTCAGGCAGACTGCCATCGCATTAATGGTGAAGTCGCGCCGATTTTGGTCGTCTTCCAGTGTACCGTCTTCTACGATAGGCTTACGGGAGTCATGCGTGTAAGACTCCTTGCGGGCACCGACAAACTCTACTTCCACGCCGTGATATTTCAGTTGTGCCGTACCGAAGTTCTTGAAAACAGCCAGATGGGCACCACGTCCCAGACGGCGGCCCAAGGCCTCGGCCATCGCAATACCGCTGCCCACCACCACTACATCAATATCTTTGGAAGGGCGTTGGAGGAAAATATCGCGCACATACCCGCCAACTACATAGCATTCCAATCCCAGTTCATCTGCCGTCTCGGATATACGTTTGAATATGTCGTCACTGAAATGTTGCTTCAGTTCTTCTGCTGTCAGTTCTATCATAATTGTAATTCAACCACAAATTCTGTTTCGGGCTGCAAAGATACGGATATTATTTCTAATTTTGCTTCCACTAACATCAAGAACAAAAAATATGAAGAAAGCAACACTCTTAGCGTGCCTTTGTTGCACGCTCTTCGCATGTAGCAATGTAGAGAAAAAAGCCGGTGAGAAACTTCAAGAAGCCCGTGAGGCCTTTGAGCGCGGTGACTACAGCGAAGCAAAAACTCAGATTGACAGTATCAAGATACTTTATCCGAAAGCGTTTGACACACGACGCGAAGGCAACAGCCTGATGCTACGGGTAGAACTGAAGCAGCAGGAAAAGACGGTTGCCTATCTTGACAGCGCACTACAGGAGAAACAGAACGCGCTAGATGCCGTCAAGGATAAGTTCACTTTCGAGAAAGATGCCGAATACCAGCAGATAGGCCACTACCTGCATCCCTCGCAAGTATTAGAGAAAAATCTTCACCGTTCTTACCTCCGCTTTCAGGTAGATGAGAACGGCGTAATGAGCATGACTTCCATCTATTGCGGAAAATATAACATTCATCACATCGCCGTCAAAGTGATTGCCCACGACGGTAGTTTTGCCGAGACACCGGCTTCTAAAGACAGCTACGAAGCGACCGACCTCGACGAAAAGATTGAAAAAGCCGATTATAAACTGGGCGAAGACGGCAATGTCATCGGCTTCCTGTGTATGAATAAGGATAAGAATATACGAGTCAACTACCAGGGCGAACGCCCCTATACCACCACTCTCACCCCGAATGACCGCACGGCCGCAGCCGAAGTTTACGAACTGGCGCAGTTGCTTTCTTCCATCACGGAGATAAAGAAGAACATGGAAGAGGCCAACCTGAAGATGGAGTTCATAAAGCGGAAGATGGAGCGAGAAAATAAAGAAACGGAATAAAAAGGGATAATAAAGCCTTTGGAAAATGTATAGGGCGGCTTCTCACGAAGTCGCCCTATTGTTTATTCTACAATTATCTATTCTATAAGTTCGGATTTGCATTCGTTTCTTTCTCAGGAATAGCATACAAATAATATGTACTGTTCGGCACGAACTTCGTTCCGTCAGGGAAGGAGGTAAACCAGTGCCCTTCCGGGTTATATTTCTTATAAGTACCGTCCTGCTGCCAGCAATCATATTCCTTTGCAGCCTCTTCGTTCGTCAGTGGCAAACGCTCTACGGCTTGCTGGGTACGCAAGATGTCGGTAATGCCAAATCCCTCACCCCACAATTCGCGGCGGCGCTCCATCAGGACATCGGCAATGAATTGCTCCTTCGTCTTGCCCGTAAGGTCATAGTCGCCCAGGCCACGGGCATTGCGCAAGGTATTGAGAGGTTTTACAGCCTCATCCAGTTGATTGTCGCGCGCCAACGCTTCCGCTGCAATGAGATACATCTCTGCCGAACGCATCACCACGATATCGCCCGTCTGGTCGGCGCAGATGCGGAACTTACGATAACCCAAATAGCCTTCACGCATCCATTGGAACAAATCCAAACGAATATCGCCCGGTTCGAAAGTATCCATGAAGTGTGGATCCGCCATGAAACTGTTGTAGGCGTCAGACGTCACCACGTCAATGTAGTAAAAGTTGTAGCTGGAGTCGGACTGGCTGACAGACTGGGGATGTCCCCACATCCATTCGCTATTGGATATATCGTTGAAACCCATGTATGTTTTGGCCTCCGTCATTAAGGTATATCCTTTGGCAGCTTCAAGTGCAGCCTTGGCGGCATCGCTCCATTGTCCGGTAAGCAGATAGGCACGCGCCAACAGACCGTTGACGACGCTCGTATTCGGCTTGAACTTGGATTTGTCGTCGTGGCGGACGTAGCCATCCAATAGCCCGTTTGCCTTTTCCAAGTCAGAGAAGATTTGCGTGTACAGCGCTTCCAGACTAGCTTTGCCCTTGGGCTGCGTTGCCGGGCCGGTCGGTTCCGTATAGAGTGGAACGGCAAGCGCTACCGGGTCTTTCAGATAAGTAAACTGGTAGTGCTGCGCCAGATGCAGGTAGCAGAAGGCACGCAAAGCATACGCCTGCCCCTGCGCATAGCGGAACTCTGGCGTATCATCGTCACCGGTAGCGGCAATCGAGATAACCGTATTGCAGTTGTCAATCGTCTTGTACATCAGATACCAGGCAAAAGAGGTGCGGGTGTTGGCAGGCATCACCACGTCGTTAAACTGATAAGAGGAGTTGAAGCCATACATGGGACGGGAGATGACATCGTCCGCCATCATGTCATCCTGCAACATCAGGGCGCGATAGCCCATGTTGGCATACGTACTGCTGTATTCGAACAGGTTGTACCAGGCATCATTGAAGATGCGTCCCGCATTGGACGGCACGGGAACGATAGCAGCATCTACGGCATCCGTAGGTCTATGGTCGAGGAAATCTCCGCTGCACGAAGACAAGCCGAGCAGCAGTCCGGCGGCCAGGAGAGTTATATTTTTAATGGAAGTATTCATAATGAGTTATGAGTTATTAGTTATGAGTGATTTCTATTCACAACAAGATTCATTTAGAATGAAACGTTTAATCCGCCCGAAATGGAGCGCATAGCAGGGTAACGATAATAAGTCAGTCCCGTGATGCCCTGCTCGGGGTCTAGTCCTTGGTTCTTCGACACCGTCAGCAGATTGTCGGCCTGCACGAAGAGCTGCAAGCTGTTCAGGCTGATTTTCTTTATCAACGGCTGCGGGAAGTTGTAGGACAGCGTAATATTCTTCATACGCAGGAACGAGTTGTTGAAGAGGTTGCGTGTGGAGTTGGAGTTCCAGCTATTGGATACCGTCTTCAGTGCGGGCACGTCGGTGTAGCGGTTCTCCGGAGTCCATCGTTTCAGCATTTCCGTAGACCAGGCGCGGCCCGTACTGCTTCCGTTGCTCCAGAGCATCGTGATGTCACGGTCTACAATGTACCCGCCGATGCTGTAGGCAAAGATGGCGGACAATTCGAAGCCCTTATAGGAGAAAGCCGCGTTAAATCCGCCATACACCTTGGGCAGGGACGACTTGTTCACGTAGTAATAGTCCGCCTGGGCATAGTCGTTCGTGGTGGTGCGGCCGGTGACGTTGCCCTGCGCATCCTTCACATCCTTATACCACAGCGGGTCACCGTTCTCCGGATTTACCCCTGCCCACTCGCGCAGGTAGAAGTCATAGACCGAGCGACCCTCTTTCAGGCGGGTGACACCCGTGATGGGCATATCATCCAGTGGAAGGTCGGTCACCTCATTCTTGTAATGCGTCAGGTTCACGCCCAGTCGCCAGGCAAAGTCTCGGGTCTGGATAACTGTACCTTTCAGGTCTATTTCAAATCCCGTATTCTTCAGGGCACCGATATTCTCGTCCATTGAGGTATAACCCAGCGAAGTAGCCAAAGGGCGCGAGTAGAGCAAATCTTTGGAACGGCGCTGGAAGAAGTCGAACGAACCGGAGAAGCGGTTGTTGAACAAGGAGAAGTCAATACCGATATTCATATTCAGGTTCGTTTCCCACTTCAGGTTGGAGGTGGCGAGGTGGTCGGAGAGCAAAGCGTTCTCACCTGCCTGCGATACGATGGAGTAGAGTCCGCTGCTGGCATAATAAGTTCCCAGATTATCATTTCCCTGCGCACCGTAGCTGGCTTTCAGCGTCAGGGCAGAGAGCCAGTCGGCAGCGGGAAGCATGAACTGTTCGCGGTCGATGCGCCAGGAAGCGCCTACCGACCAGAAGTTGCCCCAACGCGTGCCTGGAGTAAAGCGTGACGACCCGTCGCGACGATAGGAAGCCGAGAAGAAGTATTTGTTCTGATAGTCGTATTGCGCACTGACGAGATAGCCCAGCAAAGAATAGTCGATGCGGTATCCGTTGCCGGCAGTCACCAGCGAACCTACGGCAAGTTCCGGCATATCGGGCACAGCCATATTGCTGCGGGCGGCCTCCAACACATCATAGCGGCAGGAATACGCCTCTTCTCCGGCAAGGATATTGAAGTGGTGGTCGCCGATGGTCTTGTCATACGTCACGATGTTGTTCCACGTCCACGAGAAGGTGCGGTCGTATTCGCGGCTCGCTCCGCCTCCCGTGTTCACGGCAGGGCCGATTTTCGGATTGGTATAGTCCAACGTGTTATAGTCGATAAGGTCGAAGTTGAAGCTGGTCTTGAACTTCAGTCCCTCTATGAACGTGACTTCGAGGAAAGTACGTCCGGAGAACTCATCCCTCATTCGTTCGGATTTATCGGTGGGCAAGGTGGCAGGCAAGTTCCAGTTTGCCATAGAGCCCGAGGGACGATAAGAACCGAAGTCGTAGATGCGTCCCCCTTCGGAGTCCAGCTTGTAGGTGCCGTCGGCATTCATTTCATAGATGGGATAGAAATCCGCCATGAGTCGCCCGGCATTGATAACGTTGCCGGTCTTCGTATCCGACGACACCGGATAATTCTGCATAGAGTGCGCATAACTCAGGTTGACACCGCCGCGCAGCCAGTTGGTAATCTCGCTGGTGATATTGGAGCGCAGGTTGAAGCGCTCATAGCCCGATTCGAGGGCGATACCCTTATCATTGAGGTAGCCTGCCGAGAAATAATACTGGTTCGTCTTTCCTCCGCCCGACACGTTCAGTCCGACTTCCGTGCGGAGTGCCTGCTGCTCCATTTCCTTCTGCCAGTCCACGTTCCAGAGAGGCGTGGTACCTGCCAGCAGCTTGCCGTCGGTGCCCACGGGCTGCGGATAATTCGACCCGTAAGGGTTGGGGCCACCTCCCATCAGCTTGCCCACCAAGTCTTTCGACGCTTGTGCGGCAGCCGTCTGCGGGGTATATTTATCGGTATTCAGGGCGTATTGGTTGCGCAGCGCTTCCCAGTAGGGCTCGAAGTACTGGTCGGTACCGATGCGGTCGTAATCGCGTATCGCACGGTTGGAGCCACCGAAGCTGGCATTGATGCTGACTGTAGTCTTCGAATTGGTCTGTCCCTGCTTGGTGGTGATGATAATCACGCTGTTTGCTCCACGCGAACCATAGAGCGCAGCCGATGCGGCATCTTTCAGCACTGTCAGCGAAGCAATGTCCTCGGGATTGATGGAATTGATGCTGCCGTCGAAGGGCACACCGTCCACCACATAAAGCGGAGCGCTCGAAGCATTGATGGGGCCGATACCCCGGATGCGTATCTCGGCGTCCGTGCCCGGCTGACCGCTGGGGGCGCTTGCCTGAAGTCCGGAGACCGTACCTTCGAGTGCACGCGATACGTTGGATACCTGCATCTTGGCAATCTCGCTACCCTTCACCGTAGACGCTGCCCCGGTAAAACTGTACTTCTTCGCCGTGGCATAGGCCACTACCATCACTTCGTCCAGTTATTCGCTGTCCGGCATCAGCTCCACGTTTATCACCGTGCGCCCGTTCACCTTCTGCTCATGGGTTTGCAGTCCGATGAAACTGAAGACCAGCGTGCCGTCTGCCGGCACATTGATTGTATATTTCCCGTCGACATCGGTCACCGTACCGTTATGGGTTCCTTTCGCCAGTACCGACGCTCCCGGCAAGGGTTCACCTTCCGACACCACGACACCCGTCACGCGGATGTCCGCAGCCGTAGCGGCAAAGAGCCTCACCACTGCGAACAGAAGCAGTGAAGCCAAGTAAAAACGTAACTTATTATTCATTATATTAAGGTTTAGTTGAACTTCATTAACGGAAAAAGGGGAAGATTGTTCAACGGAAGAGAGGAAGATTATTCATATCCGAACGAACGAGTATCTATAAAAGGGAAAGGAGAGAAGCGGATAGGGAGACAGGATTTAGAGAAGATGAATTAGTCTTTATTTTTGGTCGTAATGCCCTTTAGCTGAAATGTCACAGATCTTTTATAAAGTTTTTTAATATCCTCTGCCGATTTAAGCGTTACAGCAACCTTTGTCTTTCCTTTTCTGTGTGCTTTTGCCCGTTTTTCTATTTCGGTTCTATTTTCGGGGTTATCAAACCACTCGTCACCGCTTGGACTGGGATTGGTCGATACTTCTATGTTCAGAGTCTCTGCCTTTGCAACTAAGAGGTGTTCAATAAAAGCCTTCAGACTTTTACCTTGCGCTGCAGCCATGATAGATAACTTCTGCAATGCTTCAACAGGCAAATCTATATTTTTTCTTTTTCTTGGTATTCTTATTGCTTCCATAAACTTTGTATTTTCTACAAAGATAAAAAGTATACATGATATACACAATATATATCCTCCCTTTTTCCTTCTTTTACTCTATCTTCACAAATATGTCGTTCATGCACCGATACGCGTCGTTTAGAAAAAAGAAGCGGTAAACGGATAAAAAAGATAGACAGAAGATAGGTTGGTTTTGATAGATTGTTTACCTTTGCGCACACTAACAAAACAAAGAGCTATGAAGTCACTCTCTACAGGATGCACCCTACGGGCATAGAGCTGTCTCTTACACATCT
>JAJQAY010000092.1 GCA_021203515.1 Bacteroides sp.
GACAAATATTGTCTTTACGGTACACACAAGATTAAAACAGACAATTCCGATACTTATTATGATGTTAACTTGAAGTACGGTCGTCTGAATACTTTAGGTATTAGTCGTGTTTCTGTGGATTGGTATAAATTCGTTCAAAGTGAGATTTACAAGTGTTTCCGTTTTGTACGAATGAGTCTGGAAGACCGCCAGGCTATGCATATGCTCTTTGCCAACGAGCATTTTGACAAGGTTATTAATCTTGCTGCACAAGCCGGTGTACGTTACTCTATAGAAAATCCTTATGCTTATGTAGAAAGTAATGTGGACGGTTTTTTTGAATATATTGGAAGGTTGTCGTCATAATGGAGTAAAGCATCTGATTTATGCCAGTTCTAGTAGTGTATATGGCTTGAACGGTAAAGTCCCTTTCTCGGAAAAGGACAGCATTGCACATCCGGTAAGCCTTTATGCAGCTACCAAGAAGTCTAATGAACTGATGGCTAATACCTACAGCCATTTGTATGGCATTCCATCTACAGGACTTCGTTTTTTTACGGTTTATGGTCCCTGGGGCGTCCGGATATGTCCCCTTTCCTTTTTGCAGATGCTATATTGAAAAAACGTCCTATAAAAGTATTCAATAATGGTGATATGCTTCGTGATTTCACTTACATTGATGATATTGTAGAAGGTGTTCTTCGTGTGATAGATCATGTTCCATTTTCCAACCCGGAATGGAGTGCTGCAACTCCTGACCCCAGCACTTCAACTGCTCCTTATAAGATTTATAATATCGGAAATTCCCACCCTGTTAAGTTGATGGACTTTATCGGTGCAATTGAGGATGTCATCGGTCATTCGGTTGAGAAAATATTTCTTCCAATGCAACCCGGGGATGTTTATCAGACATATACAGACACTACATCATTACAAAATGAATTAGGATTTAAACCCGCAAAACCGATAAAGGAAGGTATTCAAGAAACGATAGACTGGTATCGTTCTTTTTATCAATTATAAACAATACAAAGAATTAATAATGAAAATAGCAATCGTAGGCACCGGCTATGTTGGTTTAGTTACAGGTACTTGTTTTTCGGAAATGAGCGTTGATGTAACTTGTGTGGACGTACAGGAAAGTAAGATAGAGGATCTGAAAAACGGTATTATTCCAATTTATGAACCCGGATTGGAAGATATGGTACACCGTAATTATAATGCAGGTCGTTTGAAATTTACGACAGACTTGAAGGAATGTCTGGATGATGTGGAAGTTGTTTTCAGTGCTGTCGGAACTTCTTCCGATGAAGACGGTAGTGCTGACTTGAAATATGTA
Source organism: Bacteroides sp. (assembly GCA_021203515.1). GTDB lineage: Bacteria > Bacteroidota > Bacteroidia > Bacteroidales > Bacteroidaceae > Bacteroides. The sequence goes on from JAJQAY010000092.1 coordinate 1,319, forward strand.
TTGGAAGTAGCCCGTACGATAGGTCGTAATATGAATAAGTATGTTTTAGTCGTTACAAAAAGTACGGTTCCTGTCGGTACGGCACAAAGGGTAAAGTCGGTGATTCAAGAAGAACTTGATAAGCGTAATGTGAAGATAGAGTTTGATGTGGCTTCCAATCCTGAATTTTTGAAGGAGGGTAATGCCGTTGATGATTTTATGAAGCCTGACCGCGTTGTGGTCGGTGTTGAGTCTGACAGAGCTAAAGAAATCATGGAGCGTCTTTACAAACCTTTCATGATGAATAACTACCGTTTGATATTTACTGATATTCCAAGTGCTGAAATGATAAAATATGCTGCTAATTCTATGTTGGCGACCCGCATTAGTTTTATGAACGATATTGCTAATCTCTGTGAATTGGCCGGTGCTGATGTGAATATGGTGCGAAAAGGTATCGGTGCGGATAGCCGTATCGGTAGTAAGTTCCTTTATCCTGGTTGTGGTTATGGTGGTTCATGTTTTCCAAAGGATGTGAAAGCATTAATAAGGACTGCTGAAAAGAATGGGTATTCCATGAAGGTACTTAAGGCTGTTGAAGAAGTGAATGAGAAACAGAAGAGTATTCTTTTCGAGAAACTGATGAAACATTTTAATAATGATATTCAAGGCAAGCAGATTGCAATGTGGGGTTTGGCTTTCAAGCCTGGAACGGATGATATGAGAGAGGCTCCTGCATTGGTGTTGATTGATAAATTAATAGCGGCTGGTGCAAACGTGAAAGTTTATGACCCGATTGCGATGGATGAATGTAAACGTAGAGTAGGAGGTGATAAGGTGGTCTATGCTACAGATATGTATGATGCGGTGTTGAATGCGGATGCATTGCTGTTGGTGACGGAGTGGAAGGAATTTAGGATGCCAAGCTGGGGAGCACTGAAGAAGACGATGCATCAGACAGTAGTGATTGATGGTAGAAATATATATGAGAAGAAAGAGTTGACAGAGGCGAGAATTGAATATGCTTGTATAGGAAAATGAAGGTAGTGCCTATGAAAGTTTCAGATACAAAACTTATTAATCTGCCTAAATTCTTAGATAAGCGAGGGAACCTATCTTTTGCAGAAGAGTTTAAGCAGGTACCTTTTGAAATTAAGCGTTCTTATTGGATGCATGATGTACCTGGTGGTGAAGTACGTGGTGGCCATGCTTATAAAGAAAATGAAGAGTTTATTATTGCACTTTCTGGTAGCTTTGATGTGGTGTTGGATGATGGCAATGAAAAAAATATTTCATTTAAATCGTTCTTATTATGGTTTGTATGTGCCCAATGGTTTATGGAGAGAAATGAACAATTTTTCTACTAATTCTTTGGCATTAGTATTGGCCTCTACATCTTACAATTCAGAAGATTATATTTTTGATTATTCGACTTTTAAAGAATTCTACCATGAAGAAGAGTAGTGTTTATGATTGTACTATAATAGAGTTTGACCGACATCATAGTAACCGAAAAGGAAATCTAACAGTGGTGGAGAATGATAAAACCGTACCTTTCGATGTAAAGCGTACTTATTACCTTTTATGATGTTCCCGGAGGTGAGAGCCGTGGCGGACATGCACACAGAGAGTTAAGTCAACTGATAATTGCCGCAAGTGGCAGTTTTACGGTAACGCTCGATGACGGCAACGTGAAGCGCACCTTTCAATTGAATCGTCCCTACCAAGGACTTTATATAGTGCCCGGTATCTGGAGAACTTTGGATGATTTCTCGTCAGGAACAGTTTGTCTGGTATTGGCTTCACATGGGTATGATGAGAGTGACTACATAAGAGATTATAATGATTTTCTTAAATATAAAAGCGAATGATTAAAATTCATCCATTGTCAGATGTACAAAGTTCTCATATCGCAGACAATACCAATATTTGGCAATTTTGTGTAATTCTTCCTTGTGCCGTAATTGGTTCTAATTGCAATATTTGCGCTCACGTTCTAATCGAAAATGATGTAGTAATAGGTGATAATGTAACAATCAAATCAGGAGTACAAATCTGGGACGGAATACGGGTTGGCAATAATGTATTCATAGGCCCTAATGTAACATTTACGAATGACTTAACTCCCCGTTCTAAGATATATCCGAAGAGTTTTGCCAAGACTATTATAAAAGACGGTGCTTCTATCGGAGCAAATGCAACAATTGTTGCAGTCCATACGGTGGGGGAACATGCCCTGATTGGAGCTGGCAGTGTCGTCACATCCGATATTCCTGCAAATACAGTCTGGTATGGCAATCCCGCCAGACAAAAGGGATATATTACATCGGATGGAATAATACTGGACATGAATAAGAAAGACAAAAACGGAAAGCAATATTGCTTATAAAAGATAATTAAATTTTTAGACTTACAAAAAATCACTCAGAAATATTCTGGAGAGATTCATGAAGCCGTCAGTCGTGTAGTGGATAGTGGCTGGTATCTTCAAGGAAAAGAGGATGAAAACTTTGAGGCGGATTATGCCCGATATATAGGAACAAAGTATGTAGTAGGATGTGCCAACGGACTTGATGCGTTGATATGGATATTTCGTGCCTATGTGGAAATGGGAGTTATGCAACCGGGTGATGAAGTGATAGTTCCGGCCAACACTTATATTGCATCTATCTTGGCTATCTCCGAAAACGGTTTAAAGCCTATATTGGTGGAGCCGTCCATCAAAACTTATCAGATTGACGATAGCAAAATTGAAGCAGCCATTACAGAACGCACTAAAGCAGTTCTGATAGTACACTTGTATGGACAGTGTGCATATACCGACAAGATAAGTGAACTTTGTAAAAAGTATAATCTGAAATTGGTGGAAGACAATGCGCAAGCACATGGCTGCAAGTTCAATGGACGGAAGACTGGTTCATTGGGTGATGCGGCAGGTCATAGCTTTTATCCGGGAAAGAACCTAGGTGCTTTCGGTGATGCCGGTGCAGTGACGACTGATGATGAAGAACTGGCGAAAGTAGTTCGAACTGTAGCTAATTATGGCTCTCAGAAAAAGTATATTTTCAAATATTGCGGACGCAACAGTCGGTTGGACGAAATTCAAGCGGCGGTACTAGATGTTAAGTTGAAACGTCTGGATGAAGATATTGCCCTTCGCAAGAAAGTGGCAAAGTATTATATCGAACATATAACTAATCCTGACATTGTAACTCCGATAGTGAAAGATTGGAATGCACATGTATTCCATATATTCACTATCCGCTGCAAGAAGCGCGATGAACTGCAGAAGTATCTGACGGATAATGGTGTGCAGACTATTATTCACTATCCGATACCTCCGCATAAGCAAAAGTGCTATAAAGAATGGAATAAATTGTCTTTCCCGATAACAGAGCAAATTCATGAGGAGGAATTAAGTTTGCCGATGAGCCCGGTGATGACGGAAGAAGAAGCGAAAACTGTAGTTAACTTGTTGAATAGATGGGAGAATTGATAACCCGTTTCCTGTCTTTATGCAAACGGATTACCAAGACGGATATAGTAAAAGTATTCTCTTTTACGGCCATGTCTACTTTAGTAAAGATGTTGACTGGGCTAATTAGTGTAAAAGTTGTTGCAACTATTATTGGTCCTATTGGAGTAGCCTTGGTGGGACAACTTAATAATTTTTCATCTATTATCATGACTATTAGTAGTGGTGGCATTAATAGTGGGATCATTAAATATATAGCAGGATATAAGAACGATAAAGATAAAATAACTTCTTTGTTATCAACAGCACTTCGCATTACAGTAATATGTTCGTTAGTGGTTGGTATAATGCTCATCGCATTTCATCAATATTTAAGTAAATGCATCATGTTATCATCTGAATATGGTTATGTATTCATTATTTTTGGTTTTACAGTCTTACTGCATGCATTAAACATGATGTTAACTTCTATTATTAATGGTTTTAAGGAATTTAGAAAGTATGTGAAAATTAATATAGCGAATAGCTTTATCGGTTTGCTTTTTACTTTATCGTTGGTACTAACGTGGAATCTGAAAGGTGCTTTAATAAGTGTAGTTACATATCAAAGTATTATGTTCTTTGTTGCTTTATGGATGATTAGAAAATTACCTTGGTTGTCGTGGAATTATTTTAGGGAGAAGTTAAGTCTATTAATCACTAAAAAGTTTTTTAAGTATACGTTAATGACTATTACAATTGCAATAACTCTACCTGTGTCACAGATGTTACTCCGTGGGTATGTTATTTCTGATGTCTCTCCTATGGAAGCAGGGTGGTGGGAAGCGATGAACCGTATATCAAATATGTACCTCATGGTGATTACTTCATCATTAAGTGTTTATTATTTACCGAGGATGAGCGAGCTAAAAGATACTATTGAACTTCGTCATGAGATTATTAAATGTTATAAAGTTATTATTCCGTTATTAGTCGTTGGATTCACTTTCGTTTTTTTATTAGAAAATGGGTTATTTGTTTGCTTTTTACTCCAGATTTTCTTCCGATGCAGAATATGTTTCTATGGCAATTAGGAGGGGATTTTTTTAAGATGTGTAGCTGGGTGTTATCTTATTTATTGATAGCTAAAGCCATGTCTAATAAATTCATTATAGCTGAAATATTTTTTTCTTTTCTGTTTTTAGCATTTGGCTTTATTTTCATGCAGATAAATGGTGTGGTTGGTATAATTCAAGGATACTTATTGAATTATGTTTTATATTTATTTTATATGATATATATATTTAGAGAACTTTTATTTACGAGCTGTTAAGGCTGTTATAATATAAAGTGTTATTCTCCATTTATATAGTTGATTGGCAAATACTAAAATAGGATAAATGAAAATGGTAAATTCTTTTCCTCTAGTTACAATTGGTGTTTTAACGTATAACTCAGAAAAATATGTAATTGAAACATTAGAAAGTATAAAGAGCCAAACTTATCTTAATATAGAGTTAATTATATCAGATGATTGCTCATGTGATTATACAGTTGATCGGTGTAGTGAATGGATAGAGAAGAATAGAGGCTATTTTGTCAATGTTTTGATATTGACAGTTAAAACGAATACAGGTACAGCAGGTAATTGTAATAGGGTATTGGCTAAAAGTAATGGTAAATGGCTAAAATTCTTGGGGGCTGATGATTTACTATCTCCATCTGCTATTGAAAATTATGTGAGATATGTAACTCAGAATTCTAATGTGTATGCTTGTTTTGCTGAAGATATACATTTTGTCGGTAATATTCTTGAAAATAAGTTTTTTATGATGTTATGGACTTGAGATATTTTGCATTTAGACAAAATATTACATCTAAAGGGCAGTATAGTATTCTAAAAAAGATATATTTTGGTTCTGGACCTACTTTTTTATAGCTAAAGAAGCCTTACTGAGAGTTGGAGGATTTGATGAACGTTTCCCGTTGATTGAAGATTATCCTATTTTTTTTAAAATTAACAAGAAATGGATACAAGTTATACTTTATGCCTCATTTGGCCGTATATAAGAGAATTCATTCAGAATCTGCCTCTCATGCTAGTAATGATAATTCACTTTATACAAATGCTGTTATTTTTACTGTCAAGCAATATCAACTTCTTTATAAGAAAGAGAACTTGGGAGGATTAGGACGATTTTTATTACATATATCACTCTTTTTGCAGAATAAAGTAATTGGCTCGGGTAATTCCAAAAAGAACTTTCGATGTCTTTTTTACTATTATCTTCAAAGATCTATAGACCCTTTTGTCCTATATTCAAGGCTATTGAGCATTGCTGATAAATTGCAGAAATATTTAATGTCTAAGAATAATGTAATTATATTATAATTCTTTTATGGTATTTATTCCATTTTTATTCTTTTCTTATGTGTTTATTCGAATTATTAAACGGAATGGGTTTGATGTTAGTGCTTGTATGATGCTGATATATATAGTAACATCATTTGCATCTATTTTACTCTCGTTTACTGATTATGATTTTGGATATGACAACTATTCTAAAATAGAGATTACGTTTGTGCCTACATTTGTTTTTTGTACTTTTATTGGACTTTGTATTTATCCCTTTTTCAGATATAATTCCAATAAGCCTAGAAAGGTTTTACTTCTAAGAAGCCTTACATTATTCAATTGGATTTCATATTTATATATTGCAGTTTTTTTCTAATACTGTATGTTTTTAAGGATGATTATCTTATAAGAATAGCATATGGCAATTTGGATGAGTTACGTAAAATGTCTTATGCAGGTGAATTGCCTAAGGTGGTTGATAACTATTCAGGGGTACTCAGATTTGCTGTGACATTACTTACAACATGTGGCGAAGGGGCATATTTTATGATTCCTTTTTTTCTTTTATAGTATATGTTTTCTTCATAAAAAGTATCTATTTAATTCTTTACTACTGATTAGCTCTTTATCGCCAGTGTTAATTGGCTTTTTGGATATTGATCGATCTAAAACGGCATTTTGGGTATTATTATTGATGCTCTCTTTTTGCTTTTTCCGTCCTTACATTAATGCAGAACAAAAAAAAAGAAGTTGCGTTCAACAGTAATAATGGTGGGCAGTATATTAGTCTTATATTTGGCTTTTGTTACTATTTCCAGATTTGGTGAAAGAGATGAAGGTGCTTTTGGTGGACTTTTGTGTTATTTAGGACAACCTTTTATTAATTTTTGTAAAATATGGGATAATATATGGATGGATAATTGGTATACGCAGAGAGCTTTGCCTCTGACTAATTATTTGTTTATGAATAATAATGGTTCGGAAACTACTTTGTATGTGAATGATGTATATCAAAAAAACTGGTGTACATATTAATGTCTTTTTTTCTTTTCTGGGGATGTTCTTGGTAGATATGGGACACCTTTGGGCTATCATTGTCCCTTTGGGAATGTTCTGTGTTTTTGTGAGAGTAGTAAACAAAAGTATAAGAAGAAAAGCTATTTCGCTATCAACTGTCATTAAATTGTTTTCTATTTCTATTATCATTCAATGCGGTATAATTACATATTTCTATACTAACCTAGCTCGGGTTGTTGCCTTTTGGATATTTATTATATTGGCTAATATGTTTTTTAAAAGAGAAAGAGTTTGAGTTTATTATTAATATAGATAATATGAGTTTTAATGTTATTAAAGTATTGCTATATCCTTTGTTAATATTTCACTATTTGGCCTTTATTTTCTCCAACTCAACCAAGAAAGACTTAATAAAGTCTGATATATCAATAATGAACCATCGAAAAAAATTAGCAAGGGCATTTTGTATTACTTAGTTTTTGAGCCTCCTTATAGGAACTTATTTTATTATAGGATTGGAGTAATGTCTAAATTACTTAAAGTTTTATTAAAACCATATCCTTTATTTTTTATACAGGTAGAAGAGTTCGGAGATGCAGCTTTTGTTTTAAATCATCCCTTTGCAACAGTACTAAATGCAAAGAAAATAGGTCACAATTTTACTTGCTGTCATCTTACAACATTGGGAAATCGTTTGCACGGAAGGAATGATCTCCTTCCAACTATTGGTGATAATGTGTCGTTAGGAGCAAATGTCACCATCATTGGTAATGTCTCAATTGGCAACAATGTAATAGTGGGAGCGGGGAGTGTTGTTGTTAAGGATGTTCCTAGCAACTGTGTAGTAGCAGGTAATCCTGCTAGAATTATTGGTACTAATACTTTGCTTGATACAACTTTATAAGTTAGAGTTATGGCTTTATCTATATTTATAGCAGGAGATGTAGTTCCTAGTAATCGTACAATTTCCTTGTTTAATAATTTAGAATCTGAGTACCTCTTCAAAGATTTAATACCTATCATTAATTCATGTGATGTGAGTATTGCGAATTTGGAGGCTCCAGTAATAGACTCTTGTCCAACCCCTATTAAGAAATCGGGACCAAATTTGTATACAAACAAGAAGGCTTTATTAGCATTGAAGAAAGCAGAGTTTAATGTACTTACTTTAGCTAATAATCACTTTCGTGATCAAGGCGATAATGGGGTTAGAGCGACCATTCGAGCTTGCAAAAGTTGTGGTATTAGCTATGTAGGTGGAGGTGAAAACAGTGTAGATGCAAGAAAAATCCTCTATTTGAAAGTGCAAGATAAAGTAGTGGCTTTAATTAATGCATGTGAACATGAATTCTCCATTGCTTCAAATTTATATGGTGGCAGTAATCCAATTGATTGTATGTCAATGTATGAAGATATACGAACTGCTAAATCAAATTCCGATTTTACTATAGTAATATTACATGGTGGTATAGAACACTATCAATATCCAACTTTAAGAATGAAAAAATTGTTTCATCATTTAGTTGATTGGGGGCAAATGCTGTTATTAATCATCATCAACATTGTTTCTCTGGATATGAATTTTATAATGGTGCTCCTATATTTTATGGTTTGGGAAACTTTTGTTTTGACTCGGGATGCAAAAGTAATGAGATGTGGAATAAAGGCTTGGGTATTATATTGGACATAACCAATAGAATAGATGTTAGAATAGTTCCTTATATTCAATGCTCTGATAATCCTAATATTCAATTATATCCTATAAATCTGTTTTTAGAAGAAGTTGAACCTTTTAATAAAGCAATTTTAGATGATTTGTTATTGGAGTTGAAGTTTCATGAATATGTTTGGAAAAATAGAACTAGTATTTTTCTAAAGATATTACCTTTAAATAATAGACTTTTTCAGCCATTTATCGAAGAGGATTTTAGGTAGAATATTTTCTGAAGCGACTTTATCAAGATTTGAAGACTTGTTTACGTGTGAATCCCATAGAGAGGTAATATTATGTTTATTATCAATGGATAAAAAGTGATTTATGACAAAGTATAATTTGTTTTATAGAGTAAAAGGGCGTATTATCCGGGAATTAGCTCCTTTCATGTCTGATTCGGAGTATTTAAAGATTTTATTTAAGCATAAAATGGGATATAGTTTAGATTTGGAAAAGCCACAAACTTTTAATGAAAAATTGCAATGGCTTAAACTGAATGATATTCATTCAGAATATACTTTGATGGTTGATAAATATGAAGTAAAAAAGTATGTAGCATCTATTATAGGAGATTCTTTTATTATTCCTACATATGAGGTGTATGAAGAAGTTGAGCAAATTAGCTTCCATAAACTTCCTGATCGGTTTGTATTGAAATGTACTCATGATAGTGGTGGTGTCGTTATTTGCAAAGATCGATTTTTATTTGATGTTGATAATGCCAGAAAAGTATTAAAAAATGCCTATCTATAAATTTCTCAGATTATAAAAAAGAATATCCATATAAGAATGTAAAGCCGAGGATTATAGCTGAACAATATCTAATTGATGAAAGCGGTTATGAACTTAAGGATTATAAATTCTTTTGTTTTAATGGTAATGTGAAATTTTTTAAGGTAGATTTTGATAGATACTCAAATCATAGAGCAAATTATTATGATGACAAATTAAAGTTGCTTTCTTTGGGAGAGGAAGTATGCCCCCCTGATTTCACTAGAAAATTGTTTATTCCAGATAACATAGAACAAATGTTTAATATTGCACGGAAACTCTCAAAGAATATTCCTTTCTTAAGAGTTGATTTGTATAATATTCGAGGGCAGATTTTTTTGGTGAACTAACTTTTTCCCCAAATAGTGGTTTGGGGACTTTTATTCCTAATGGATGGGATCAAATTCTAGGTAGTTGGCTGCAATTGCCTACTTGTAATTAGGTTTTTATAATCAAAATTTGTTTTTTTACTAATAAAATTGTATAATATGCATATATGTTTTTCTGCAGGAGCTTATCCGACTAAAGATAAACCATACGCATCTTTTGTAGCAACGCTATGTAAACAATTTACTCTTCTTGGACATAGAATAACTGTCATTTGTCCACAAAGTATAACAAAGTCTTTTTTAAGAGGACAATCGCTTGAACCTTATTATACTAAGGATAATATAAGTGAGGAAAGGGGTATTGAGATTTATAGACCAATATCATTTACCTTCGGAGAAAATCGATTTCTTGGTAGATTCACGCTGTCAGCTAATAGATGGGCTGTGAATAGAACAATAAGAAAAAAGTAATTATACCTGATGTGTTCTATGCACACTTTTGGACTAGTGCTTATAATGTTATAATTAATGCTATAGAGTTAAATATTCCTCTTTTTGTTGCGACAGGGGAAGATATTATAACAATTCAGAAATATTTGACTGCCCGGGAGGTTTTACTGTTGCGAGTTACAGTTCAAGGTGTGATATGTGTTTCTACGAAGAATAGAAAAGAAAGTATTAGCTTACATTTGACGAACCGGGATAAATGTATAGTGTTACCAAACTCTGTTGATGCTACAAAGTTTTTCCTACTGATAACTCTCAACTACGTAATTATTTAAATATTGGAGTTGAAGATTTTGTAGTTGCTTATGTTGGACGTTTTGTTGATCGCAAAGGTTCGCAAAGGGTATCTAAGGATATAGAGGAATTGAATGATGAATCAATAAAATCTATATTTATTGGTAGTAAAATTAGTGATCAAAAAATAGATTATTCACCTAACTGTCCAGGAATTGTGTTTTGTGGAAAACTCCCACATGAGAAAATTCCTATTTACTTAAATTGCGCAGATGTATTTGTTTTACCTACTTTGGCAGAAGGATGTAGTAATTCCATTGCAGAGGCAATGGCTTGTGGGTTACCAATAATTTCTTCTGACTTAGATTTTAATCATGATATTCTTGATGAAACTAATTCCATACTCATTAACCCTCTAGACGTTACTGCTATTGCTGGTTCGATTCGGTTCTTAAAAGATAATCCAATTAAGCGTCATAAAATGTCATTAGCTTCTTTGAGGAAAGCTAAAGAACTTGATTTGGCAACAAGGGCAGTTAAGATATTGAATTTTATGAGCGAGAAGATGGTGCGTAGGGATAAAACATTGTAATTATGATAGTTGGTATAAATTTAATTGCTCTATTTGATGAGAAGGGGACTGGAGCCTTTAGATATATTCAGTTAATTCTATGTCAGTTAGGAGAATATCATCTTAAAGACTGCAAATTGATTATTTATAAACAAAAACAAATATCTGAAGAGTATCTAAATATACCTCGATCTCTTAATGTGGAGTTTGTGAATATTCTCAATGTTGGGAGAGGTTTGAAAAGGGTACTTTTTTGAACAGACATTGCTATATTGTTATCTAAAGAAATGTGATGTCTTTTATAGTTATTGTACATCCATGCCTTTATTTATAAGAGCTAACGTGTTTTTACTCTTCATGATGTTTATTATTTAACCTTTAAAGATTGATATCCTTTTTTCAACGGAAGTATCTTGAATATGTAACAAAAGTATATTGTCGTTTTGCGGATTCAATATTGACTGTTTCTGAATTTAGCAAAAGTGAGATATTAAATCGGTTGCATGTGAATCCTACAAAAGTATTTATAACTACAAACTTTGTGTTACCAGTAACAAAAAATGATTTTAGATTAGATGAGATATGTGATTTTAAAGGCAGTGTAATAGACTTATCTATACCTTTTTTCCTTTTTGTTGGCAACTTGCAACTGGGGAAAAATATAAAGGGAATGGTTGAAGGATTCTCTCATTTTGTCCACGATAACCCTTATGTTAATTTGTTGATTGTAGGGAAAATAATAAATTACGATGCCGAAATGATGTCAATCATTGAAAAGACTTCTAATGTTTACTATTTAGGGTATCAGTCGAGAGAGCATGTGGACTTTTTTTAGTAGGTGTTTAGCAGTAGTGCTCCTTTCTTTTATAGAAGGATTTGGTATCCCTCCATTAGAGGGATTTTCATATGGGAAACCTGCTTTAGTGTCTAATGTTTGTAGCCTACCTGAAGTCGTAGACGGTGCTGGGGTTTTAGTGGATCCTTATGATATATTATCCATCTCCAATGGATATAAGGAGTTGCTATTCAATAATAGTAAATATTCATCAAAACACAATATCAATTAGATAAATTTTCTCCAAGTAAATCGATGGGAACATTTTTGAAAGTATTAGGAATCGATTATGAGTAACAGGATTTTAAATAATAAAGTAGCAATTCTTCTTCCAATATATAGGAAAGATACTCCGAAGTATATATCAGAATCTTTAGATAGCCTCTTTAATCAGTCATATAAAAATATTACAGTGTATGTCGGGTTGGATGGAGAGGTTACTTCTGAGATTAATAAAATTCTTATAACCTTTATAGAAGTTCATCCATCAATGAAAGTGATAAGATTTCCTCAGAACAGAGGATTAGCTTGCATTTTAAATGATTTGTTGGAAATATGTTTTCAAGATGGATTTGCGTATGTAGCTCGTATGGATGCTGATGATTTATCACTCCCTAATCGCATAGAACGTCAGTTGCATTATCTTGAATCTCATAATGAGGTTGATGTTGTAGGAGGTGCTATTGAGGAGATTGATGAAAGCTCCAAGAAAAATAGAAAAAAGTAATTTATCCCAAGGAGCATAATAGTTGTTTTAAATACTTTAGATATCGTGATCCATTAGCACACCCCGCTGTAATGTTTAGAAAATCTTTTTTTGATAAAGTTAAAGGTTATCGGAATGAATACCGCAAAAATCAAGATACCATATTATGGTTTGATGGATTTATGAATGGATGTATTTTTGCTAATTTGGATGAAACAGTATTGCTCTTTCGGGTATCTGATGATTTCTATAAAAATAGAAGAAATGGTTTCAAGCGAGCGAAGATAGTGTTGAAAGATCGGTTTATGATTAACAGAGCTCTTCACTACGGTTGGTCTGCTTATCTCTTTTCATTTTTGATGTTTATCATGACTCTGACTCCTACATTCGTGAAGAAGTTCTTGTATCGGATTAGATGAAATTTAGAAACTTCAAATTTACTTGATGCATATATATGTCGGATAATAGTATTAAAACTTTCCAAAAAAAATCTTGTTTTCAATGAAATAAGTTATTTTTTATATTAATAATCAACGTTTAATTTAAGGACAAGATAAAACCATATAGAGAACAGAAAACAATTCATCAAGTAGTCAGAGAACTAACGGGCTACTTTAAATAGGTAAGGCGTTAACTCAAGGAAGCCACAAAAGCAGAACTAAAACATTATTTAAATGTGTTTCGTACAAATGAAATTACAGAAGAAGATATATTGTCTGAAGTAAAAGTAGCAGTTAGATAGGTGTGCAGTGAGAAACGTCAGTAGGAAAAAGGTAATTGTTAATACTACTTGCTGAATAATTGATATTCCTACATTTGAATCTCTTTTTAAATAAAATAATTCACTGAAAGATATTTCTTTTATAGACTGTCCGTTTTCCGGATAGTCCTTATCAATACATATTTTTAATATATGAAAATACCATTTTCTCCTCCTTACATTGATGACACTGTCATCAATGAAGTGGTTGATTCATTACGTTCAGGCTGGATAACATCCGGCCCTAAAGTAAAAGCTTTAGAGGAAGAAATAAAATCTTTCTCAGGTGCGAAAGAAGTGCTTTGTGTGAATTCCTGGACCTCGGGAGCTATTATGATGCTTTGTTGGCTGGGAGTGAAAGCGGATGATGAAGTAATTGTTCCGGCTTACACATATAGTGCTACGGCATTGGCGGTGCTCCATGCTGGTGCAAAGCCTGTGATGGTGAACTCGGGTAAAGACTTCAATATATCTGTTGATGCTATCCGTAAAGCGATTACTCCTCACACAAAGGCTATTATTCCGGTAGATATAGCAGGCTTTCCTTGTGATTACGACAAGATTGTGCAACTGGTGAATGAGCCTGAAATACGGGAGGGATTTAATGCGGAGAGTGCCGTACAGGAGAAACTGGGACGTATTCTTGTAATGAATGATGCTGCACATTCGTTGGGGCTTATTACAGTAAGAACCAGCGTACGGGGTGTGAGACGGATGTTGCTATCTTCTCACTTCATGCGGTGAAGAATGTGACGACTGCCGAGGGTGGAGCTATCTGTGTGAACCTACCTGCACCTTTTGATAATTCGGAGCTTTATAAGGAACTCCGTATGATGAGTTTGAATTGCCAGACGAAAGATGCTTTCTCAAAATCGAAGGTCGGTGGCTGGCGTTATGATATTGTCGGCTTGGGAACGAAGGTGAATATGGCGGATGTGAATGCTGCTATCGGACTTGCTCAGATACGGGAATATCCGAAATTGCTGAAAGAGCGTAAAAGAGTGTTCAATACTTATACAAACGCTTTTAAGGATTGTGACTGGGCAATTGTTCCTCCTTCCATAGAGGGGGAGAAGGAGAGTTCCTACCATATCTATGCATTACGCATCAAGGACTTTACGGAAGAACAACGTGACCGGATGATTGATGAGATTGCCAAAAGTGAGGTTGCCGTAAATGTGCATTTTATTCCGATGCCTATGCTTTCGTTCTTTAAATCGTTGGGATATGATATAAATGATTATCCTCAGGCTTATGAGAACTTTAAGAGTGAAATATCCTTGCCTATTTATCCTCAATTGGATGATGAGAAATTGGACTTTATCATTAAGACTGTAAAAGCGGCCTATGATTCGCTTCTTTGATATTCTATTTTCTCTTTTGGGAATTCTTCTGCTTTCTCCTGTTTTTCTTCTCCTGTATATTTCTATTCGGTTAGAAAGTAAGGGTGGTGGTTCCTATCGTCAGCAGCGTGTTGGTCGTAATGGCAAGGACTTTTATGTCTATAAGTTCCGTTCGATGCACGTGGGGGCTGATAAGCATGGCTTGATAACTGTGGGGGGCTGTGATCCTAGAATAACACATATTGGTTATTTTATCCGAAAATATAAACTGGGTGAATTACCCCAACTATTTAATGTACTGAAAGGTGATATGAGTCTGGTGGGGCCTCGTCCTGAGGTTCGTAAGTATGTAGATATGTATACGGATGAACAAAGGAAGGTTTTGTCCGTTCGTCCGGGTATAACAGATTATACTTCGATAGAGTATGTTGATGAGAATACAATACTGGGGGAAGCTGATGATGCGGACAAAGCTTATGTAGAGCAGATAATGCCTGATAAGATACGATATAATATGAAGTATATTGATAATCGTTCCTTGAAAGAATATTTTAAAATAATCTTCCTAACCTTTTGGAGTATTATTGTGCGTTGATAAGATATTATAAAGCAAAATATATACAGCCGAGATTACTTTTCGAAAGTAGTTTCGGCTGTTTTCGGTTATAATAAAGTCAACTCTTCATCCTCACTACCCGAACTCCTGTAAACTTTTTGTTATTCTTCAACATTTGGGCCAGTGTTCCTTGGGAAATGACTACCTTCTTTTGGGTGGAGGAGGCATGGAGCAGTTTTAGCTGTTTGCCTTCATAGCAGGCAATGCCTAGGTGGGCAACATCCAAACCCGGGATGTTGGTGGTGATGGCAATGATGTCTCCGTCTTTAATCCATGGGAAACCGTTGTCGGGAAGTTTATCCTTGGGGATGTAATGGAATACCTGTCCGGAGAGCGATTTTTCTATCTCCTTTATCTTTCGGATATTCTCCGGAGAAGATGCCAGTTGTTTGTAAGATTGGGGATGGGAAGACATGAAGTTGAGGGACAGTACGATGGTATCGGGACTGTTGATAGCTGCTACGTCTTCCAGAAAACCATGCTTTACACCGTTGTTTGCCCAGTCGGCAATGTAGTGCAGACGGGAAGGGTAGCCGTTGATGATGCCGTCGCGGTAACGGATTTTCTGCAGGTTCGGAGTGAATTCGGCTAAAAGGTTTGCCTCTCTGTCCTGGACGGGCGAGAGTGACATAGCCAGCACGTACTCCACAAAAGTGGTACAATCTACCTCGCGAAGGTTGGCGATGAGTTGCTCTTTGTTGTTTACCTCTAAGGTATGGGCTACGTATGGCGTGCCGAGAAATTGAAATCCGTATTTCAGCATGTTATTATCCGTTTCTTGTGCAGAAACGGATAATAACACGGCCGAAGTACAGAGTAAACTGAATAAGATTTTATTCATCTTAGTATTTATATATCATGCTTCTGAAATCAGTCTTCTTGTCGAAAGGCACGATTGTGAAGCCATACTGAATGGCATTATCCTTTCCGGTATGGATAAGATAAGGCTCGTGGGCAATAGCTCCCCAACTATTGTCGCCACCTATACCCATCATGCGGCAGTCGATGAAGAAGTCGACGAGGTTCTCCGGTTGCGGGTCGGTCAGGTGACGGTGATTGGTCTTCTCGGTGCGCGGGGCATCGTTATAAATCGTATCGCCACTGTCCAGAGTTTCCAACGGATAGTTGGATGCATTCATTTCGAACGTGCGGTCGGCTACGAAGAGCAATCCTTCCCTAGACTTGTTGGCGAGGGCACACCAATAAATATCCGTGCGGTGGTTGTTCTCCTGCGGGCGGATATAAGGCTCGTACATGTCCTTGATGCTTGCGGTGTATTCACCGAAGAATTGGGAAGTGCGGCGGTCGCGGTAGTTCTCCTCGGGGCCGCGTCCGTAATAAGTCAAAGCCGTTATGCTGCCGGGCAACTGCATGCGCAGGCCCACGCGCGGTATCATCGGCTTCCGGGCATCTTCCGCCACAAAATGATTGTCCACTTTGATAATGCCGTTGGCATATACCTTATAAGTAATGTCCCAGCGTGCATCGGTCTGCGGGAAACGATAGGTGACATTTACAGTCGTGGAGTCTTTCCCTTCGGATACGTTGAAGCTCTCCGCTTTCGGTTCCTGATAGCTGGCTTCTTTCCATGTTTTCAGACGGATAGGCAGTTGAGCACCGTAATCATTGTCGAGAGGGGCGCGCCAGAAGAAGGGGCGGGGGCCTTGTCCGTTCCGGATAAACTCTTGCTTCTTATAGAGATAGGATACCAGCAAACCACTCTGCTTGTCGAAAGTAGCCTTGAAGTCGGTGTCGGAGAAGCTAACCTGACGATCGTTCTCTTCCGGCCGGGCAAAGGCTTGCTTCGGAGCATCTTCCTTGCGGAAGGTATATACATAGTCCTGTTCGCGGGCAATCACCGTGCCTGCCGGAAGGAGGGGTTCGGGAGTGCGGATGGTGGCGTAGAATTCGATGCGAACATCGCCCGTAGTGTTGCTCGTGACGGGAATACCATTGAGCAGCGGACTGGTGACCGTTTCTCCCGGTTTGGCATTAATCCCCTTTATCGTTCCTCTGTAAACCTCTTTCCCCTGGCTGCGGACGATGTAATGGAAATCGTATTTGTCGAGGTTGGTGAAGGAGAAGTCATTGCGTATGTTCACCACATGTGCCACCCGGTCGAAGTTCAGGAACTTGATATTCTGGTATACTTTTCCCATTTCTGTGGTGTGCGGCTTGACGCTGCGGTCGGGATATACCACACCGTTGATACAGAAATCACCGTCGGAGGGAGTTCCGTATTCTCCGTAGTCGCCGCCGTAAGTCCAGTACTTGCGTCCGTCGGCAGTCTTGGCGGTGAAGCCCTGGTCTACCCAGTCCCAGATGCATCCGCCTTGCAGGATGGGATATTTCTCGATAACATCCCAATACTCCTGGAAGTTTCCGAGACTGTTTCCCATAGCGTGGGCATATTCACACAATATCAACGGACGGGTCATCGCCGGGTTTTGGGCATACTTCTCCAACGAAGAAGGACGGGAGTACATCGGGCAATAGATGTCCGTGTTCCATTCCAACTGTGCACGTTCGTACTGAACGGGACGGCTGCTGTCGAGCGCTTTCAACGCATTGTAGGTGACGTAGAAGTTAACACCGTTTCCGGCTTCGTTGCCCAGCGACCAGGTGATGATGCAAGGATGGTTCTTGTCCCGTTCGTACATGTTGAGTGTGCGGTCGAGGTGGGCGTTCATAAACAGCGGATTGTTTGCCAACGTGCCGCCTACGCGTAGGTCGTATCCCATTCCGTGGCTTTCGATATTGGCTTCGTCGATGACGTACATACCATACTGGTCGCACAATTCGTAGAAGCGTTCCTGCTGCGGATAGTGGCAGGTGCGGACGGTATTCACGTTGTATTTCTTCCAAAGCTCGAAGTCTTTCAGCATGAGGTCTTCGGACACGTAGTGGCCGGTGGCCTCGTTGTGCTCGTGATAGTTGACACCTTTCACGAGGATGGGCTTGCCGTTCACCATCAGTTGCTTGTCCTTAATCTCCACCGTGCGGAAACCTACCCGGCAACTGGTGGCCTCGATAACGTCTCCGTTCACCTGCTTCAGGCTGATGACAAGGGTGTAGAGATTGGGCGTCTCGGCCGTCCATTGCAGGGGGGCGTTAATCGTTTTTGGGGTAAACTCCACTTCGGTCTGGTCGCCGAGGATGCGGGTGGAGGACTGGGCTATCTGCTTGTCCTTGCTGTCCAGTAGGCGATAGCCGGCAATGAACGGGATATTCTTGCCCGTTTCGTTGGCGAACTTTACTTTCACTTTCAGGATACCGTTGCGGTAATCTGCGTCCAACGGAGTTTCGGCCTTGAAGTCGGTCAGGTGGATTTGCGGCTGCGCATAGAGATAAATATCCCGTTCGATGCCGCTGATGCGCCAGAAGTCCTGACACTCCAGATAGTTGCCGTCGGAGAAACGATGCACCTGGATGGCTATCACATTTTCGCCCCTGCGCGCCATGGAGGTGACGTTGAAGCGTGCCGGAGTCTTGGAGTCCTTATTCATACCCATGAACTTACCGTTGAGGTAGTAGAAGGCTGCTCCGCGCACTCCGTCGGCACTCAGGAAGATTTCCTTGTTGTCCCAAGAGGCGGGGATGGTGAAGGTGCGGCGGTAAGTACCCGTCGGGTTCCACTCTTGGGGGACGTAGGGCTGGTTTGGCTTGTCCCAGTAAGGCTGATAGCCGGGGGAGCAGAATTCATAGGTAGTGTTGACGTAGATGGGAGTGCCGAAACCTTGCAACTCCCAGTTGCCGGGCACGTTGATGTCCGACCATTTGCTGACGTCGGTTCTGGCATCGGCAAAGTTAGTGGGGCGGTCGGCAAAGTTTTCTACGTAGTTGAACTTCCACTTCCCGTTGAGCGACAGGCGCAGGGTTCCGTTCTTGCGGTCGTTGATAACGGCATCTTCTTCGCTTGTGTAGGACGTAAACGTGCTGCGGGGAGCTTCTTTGTTGATGTTCGTCAACTTGGGATTGGTAATCTGCCCGTAGCGGTCGTCTTGCGCCGTGAGGGCAAGAGGAAGCAGAACGAGGCAACCGAATAAGGTTAATGCTTTCATGCTATTTCTATTTATTGTTTATCTGTAAATGTCAGTCCGTCCCGCAGCCACTTCTCCAGCTCTCCGGTCCATTGTTGCTTGTATGTAAAGCTGTCACGGAAGCCCCAACCGTGTCCGCCGGTGGGATACACATGCAGTGTGGCAGGTACTTTTTGTTCGCGCAGTGCAAGGAAATAGCCGATGCCATTGATGGGCGGCACGGCACCGTCATCGGCCGAGAGCATGATGAAGGCTTGGGGAGAACGTGGGGATACTTGTCGTTCGAGGGAGTATTTCTGTTCCAGTTCTGCCGAAGGATTATCGCCGATAAGGTTCTTGCGCGACCCTCCGTGAGTGACACCGTTCAGCATGGAAATCACGGGGTAGAACAAAACCTGGAAGTCCGGACGAGTGGCGTCACTGCTGTACAACGTAGCAAGGGAGGCAGCCAGGTGTCCGCCTGCCGATGCTCCCATGATGCCTATGCGATGCGGGTTGATACTCCATTCTGCGGCATGGCTGCGAACCATGCGGATGGCTTGTTCGGCATCCGATAGGGGGACTTCGTAATATCCGTTCGGCATGCGGTATTTCAGCACGATGTAGGTGATGCCTTGCGTGGTAAACCAAGCCGCCATACCGTGCCCCTCGTGGTTCATGGCAAGACGGGCGTATCCGCCGCCGGGACACATGATGATAGCCATTCCGTTCGGCTTTTCCGGACGATACACCGTGATGGAGGGGCTGACGACATTGGCAACGCGCCCGCCTTCCAAATCTTCCTGATTGCCGGTCAGGCCGTTCGTATTGGGTGCTCCGTCGGGCCACAAGGGTAGCTCGACGGGCTTCTGTGCAGACAACATGGTGGTTATAAATAGGAAAGATAGAACTAAAATCTTCTTCATAGGATTATTACTTAGTTTTCATGGAGGCCTTGACGAAATAGAATATCAGGATAGCGTAGGCACAGAGCGCCAGCACTTCCGACCATGTGTTCTGCAACCATGCGTCGTTGACAAGATTGATGCCGCCGAAGCGCATTGCCGCACTGACCACGCCCATCAGCGCACCGCCGGCAATAAATCCGGAAGCAAGCAGCGTACCTTTCTCGCCACGCGCGGTATTGAGGGCAGCGTCCTTGCTGCGGGTGGTGACATACCAGTTGACCGCACCGCCTACTACCAACGGAACATTCAGTTCCAACGGGATGAACATACCCAAAGCGAATGCCAGCGCGGGGATTTTGCAAGCGTTCAGAATGATGGCGAGCACCGCACCGATACCGTAAAGCAGCCACGGCGCACCCACACCGTTCATCAACGGCTCGATAACCGCCGCCATTGCATTGGCCTGCGGAGCAGCCAGTTGTCCGCTGGTGAAACCGTAGGTCTTGTTCAGGATAATCATGACACCGCCCACGGTGGCTGCCGAAACAATCGTTCCGAGAAACTTCCACGTCTCCTGCTTGGCAGGCGTGCTTCCCAGCCAGTAACCAATCTTCAGGTCGGTGATGAAACCGCCCGCCATGGACAAGGCTGTACATACCACACCGCCCATCACCAGTGCCGCTACCATTCCTTCAGGATCTTTCAGTCCTACGGCCACCATCACTACGGAGGCCAGAATTAAGGTCATCAGCGTCATGCCCGAAACCGGGTTGGTGCCTACAATGGCAATGGCGTTGGCCGCCACCGTAGTAAACAGGAACGAGATACCTGCCACCAACAGAATAGCCACTACCGTGTGCAGCAGGTTGCCTTGCATCACGTCGAAATAGAAGAACAGTACCACCAGGATTAATGTAATGATGGAACCGATAGCGATGATTTTCATGGAAAGGTCGCGCTGGGTACGCTTCACGTTGGCTTCTACATTGCCCTTGCCGCCCATTTCTTTGGCTGCCAGGCCCACGGCGCTCTTGATGATGTTCCATGACTTGACGATGCCGATGATGCCCGCCATTGCAATGCCGCCGATGCCGATGCTCTTGGCATAGTATTTGAAGATTTCTTCGGGCGCCATGCTGCCTACGGTTGCCGTTATTTCCGGGTTCCATTGGTTAAGCACGCTGTCGCCGAAGAATAGGGACATTCCGGGGATGATAATCCACCACACCGCCAATGAGCCGGCACAGATAATGGATGCGTATTTCAGTCCGACGATATAGCCCAAGCCGAGTACGGCAGCACCCGTGTTTACTTTGAACACGAGTTTCACTTTCTCCGCCAGCATTTCGCCGAAGCCGCATACGCGCGTGGTGAAGTTTTCGTTCCACCAGCCGAAGGTAGCCACGATGAAATCATAAAGGCCGCCGATAATGCCCGCCAGCAGTAACGGCTTGGCCTGGCTGCCGCCTTTCTCGCCGGATACGAGCACCTGTGTGGTGGCCGTGGCCTCCGGGAAGGGATATTGCCCGTGCATGTCGCTTACGAAATATTTGCGGAAGGGGATGAGGAAAAGGATGCCCAACACACCTCCCAGCAGGGAACTGATGAATACTTGTGCGAAGGTGACGCTAATTTCTTTCGGATAACTCTCCTGCAAGATGTACAAGGCAGGCAAGGTGAAGATGGCGCCTGCAACGATGACGCCCGAACTGGCGCCGATGGACTGGATAATGACATTCTCGCCCAAGGCATTTTTGCGTTTGGCTGCGCCCGATACGCCGACAGCGATGATAGCGATGGGGATAGCAGCTTCGAATACTTGTCCCACTTTCAGTCCCAGATAGGCAGTAGCGGCCGAAAAGAGGATGGCCATGCCGATGCCCCAAAAGACAGACCAGACGTTTACTTCAGGATATTTCTTGTCGGGACTCATCAGAGAATTGTAGACCTCACCCGGCTTCAGTGGTCGGAATGCGTTTTCCGGCAGGCCGGTCAGTTTTTCTTCTTCTTTCATCTTTTTATTTTCGTTGTTATTGGTTTTGTCTCTATGCAGGAAGAGCTTGTTTCCTCGCAGGAAAAATCGCTTTCTTACGAGGGTACTTTTTCTTCATAGTATCAAACGATGCGTTCCCCGGTGCCGAACATCTTGTGAGGGTGTGTCAAAACAGACCTTATTGTTTCTTTTAGGCGCGGATTACGCGGATTTCACGGAACTTAGTTATTTAAATCCGCGAAATCCGCGTAATCCGTGCCTAAATCTATAACATATAGTAAGTCATTATTCGTTTTGACATACCCTCACTTTTTGCTCTTTTTTCGGGATGAAACGTCTCATTCCTTATCATTACATAAATTGCGTGTTCAAAGAAAGCAAAAAAAAAGGAGAATTGAAAAATTCTCCTTAATTCTGTATGATAAAAAGTTTATTTAGCGTCTTTTGCCGTCATGTCTCCTTCGATATACAGTCGTATCATTTCTGTTTTGGCGTTGGTGCGCAGGGTGATAGACTTCTTGAAATGTCCGGGATACTTGCCTGTGCCGTTATAAGTAACCTTCAGCGTTCCTTTCTTTCCCGGCAAAACCGGTTCCTGAGTATATTCGGGCACCGTACATCCGCAAGATGCTATGGCTTGGTGAATAACCAGCGGGGTATCACCGACATTAGTGAACGTAAACGTGCAATTTACCACCGGCTTGTTCTCGGAGAATGTTCCGAAATCATGGGAAGTCTTATCAAACTTAATGTCTGCCTGTCCTTGTGCGGCGGCATAACTGATGCTCATCATCAGCATCATCATGTAAAAAGCTATTTTTTTCATGTCTTTGTCTTTTACAGGTTATAACGCGGCAAAGTTAACTTATTTCTGCTAAACTAGCTCTTTCTGTGTACGAAATAGTATTAAATTGCCCTCAGAAGCTATCCTTGCGTATGATAAGAAGCGAGAAATATGGAAAACGGATTGTCTCGATTTGCTGCGGGTCGCTTATATATTGCTCGTCCGGAGTTCCTACGTTCTCAAAGTAGTGGTAGGAATATTCGGGATGCAGGCGGATGCACCGGTGGACTTCATCGGTGCATTGGGACAGCTTCATAATGACAATTGCACTCTTTTCGTTGATTAGTTTCTCTATCTCTTCGGCGGTAGTAGTGCCGGGTATGACGATCAGTCGCTCTTCCTGGCTGGCAACGTGCAGTCCGCCCCGTGCACCGGCGGCGATAAAGGCGGGGATGCCGGCGATGTGTTCTACGGGAATGCCGTCCGCCCGGAGTTTCTCATATATATAATGTATGGAAGAGCAAAATCCGGCATCTCCTTCGGCTACGATGCACACTCTCTGTCCGTCTTTGCAACGTGAGGCGGCTTCGGCATAAACCTGGTTGTAGGCCTCCCATGCCTTTTCGCGGAGTTTGCTCATGGGGAGCGCAAAGCGGAGGATGCTGTCTGAGGGAATATCCAGCCGGAGCAGGATGTCGGCGGCACGCGACGAGCATTGGCCGGCTTTGGTTTGCGTTTCGGGACAGAAGATGCAGTCGGCTGTCTGCAAGGCTTTCAGCCCTTTCAGAGTGATGAGCTCCGGTTCGCCGGGGCCGAGGGATACGAATATGACGGGATACATATGAATTAAAAATTAAGAATTAAAAATCGGAATTGCCTGTTTTAATCTTGCATAATTCAAATAAAGGTTGTATCTT
>JAJQAY010000132.1 GCA_021203515.1 Bacteroides sp.
ATGTTTATGAGTGAAAAGATTTTGATAATTTACATCTGATTTCTATGGAAAAATCAGATAAATAAATTCTTTCAGAAAGGGTGTTTTTTAAACGAACGTTTAAAAAACGCTTTTTTGCTTTAACTCGTTCGCTTATAGCTCTTTATGAGCACATTCTCTAACATAACTATTTCACGGCCCTCTTTCCGGGATGGTAGGACGCTTTGAAATAACATGGATGCAGACTAAACAACTGAAAATAACCGCATTGCATAACTTGACCGGGAGGTACTTCGCTACTCCGGTGTTCCTAAAGAACACTCTTTTCACATCTACACCGGATAAAACCTACTAGCTGATAATGAATGAATTGAATAATAAAGGAGAGCTTCTTCATGAGTCTTGTTCCCGTTATGACAAGTGGTACGCTGTTCGCGTTTCCTATAGTCGGGAACTAACGCTGAAGGCTATTCTGGACAAGGAAAAGATAGAAAACTTCATTCCGATGCGATACGGCTATATTATAAAAACGGTAAACGTGTACGCAAGTTAATTCCCGCTATCCATAATCTTGTATTCATCCATTCTACCCGCAAACGCATCGACGCCTTGAAAGATACTCTCGAAGCATCCATGCCCATCCGTTTCATCATGAACAGAGAACATTGTCGTCCGGTAGTCATTCCTGGTGTACAGATGCGCAGTTTTATTCTTGTTGCCGGTAGTTATGATGAAGCTATCCTTTATGTAGAGCCTGCTGAATTACATCTGGTGAAAGGTCAGAAAGTTCGCATCATAGGCGGTATCTTCGAAGGGGTTGTCGGTGAATTTGTGCGTATTCGCCACGACCGCCGTGTAGTGGTCAATATAGAAGGTGTTATGGCGGTAGCCACTACCTTCATCCCAGCTTCACTCATTGAGCCTATCAATGTGGAGCAATAACTTTTAGTCTGCTGCAATATTCTTATCCTAGTAGTAATTAGTAATTCATAATTAGTAATTAAATAGCATGAACAATTCTGTTCCCTCCCTGTACACCCAAGCCCATCATCTTTTGACCTATGGTCTTGATGGGAGTCCTATTTATACGGACGAATTTACACGTTTAAACCGTGATGTTTACGAGCAAGCCCTCGAACTCTATGGCACATATGGAGATACCGCCGAATCAGAAGCCGAACTTTGCCTCA
The DNA here is from genome assembly GCA_021203515.1 of Bacteroides sp. Taxonomy (GTDB): domain Bacteria; phylum Bacteroidota; class Bacteroidia; order Bacteroidales; family Bacteroidaceae; genus Bacteroides. The sequence continues at coordinate 1,170 of JAJQAY010000132.1, forward strand.
GTCTGTTAGTTGCTTTCGCTGCTACAATTTATGACAACGGTCGCAAGGAGCAGTATGTTCAGAACATCTTGGACCGTAGTTGGGGAGTTCTCCCCAAACTTCCTTCCTTGCTACTCAAAGTCCGTCTTCTTGCCTACTGTTATAGTGAGTTTTATGACGAAGAGTTGGCGCAGGAAGCCCACAATATTATCAATACCTGGGACAAATCCAAATTAACCCCGGAACAAGTGGAGATTATTGAAGAACTGAATAACTTTGAGGAGAACCAGTATCCGTGGGAGGAAGTGGAATAATAATAAAAAAAATACAAATAGAGCCTTCCTACAAGGAAAAACGTATATTTGCATATAGCTTCTATAAAAACTTAAGGCGGAAATGGGACAGATGCGTAAATTACCGATTGGTATACAGACTTTTGAAGAAATACGTAAGGAGGACTATCTTTATGTAGACAAGACCGACATGGTTTATCAAATAGCCAATATCGGAAAACCTTATTTCCTGAGCCGTCCCCGCCGTTTTGGTAAAAGTCTGCTTATTTCTACTTTTGAAGCCTATTTTCAAGGGCGTAAAGATTTGTTCCGAGGTCTTGCTATAGAGAAGCTGGAAACAAAATGGGAAGAATGTCCAGTGTTGCATCTCGACTTGAATGCCCGAAAATATGAGACGGCGGCCGATTTAGTAGCTATGCTCAATCAATATCTGGAAAAGTGGGAACAGAAATACGGTACGGAGAAGCAAGACCGTAGTCCGGAAGAGCGTTTTGCTTATGTGATAGAGCAAGCTTGTATCCAAACAGGCAAGCAAACAGTCGTATTAGTCGATGAATACGATAAGCCATTACTCCAAGCTATTTTGAATGAGTCGTTGTTAGATGAATACCGCCGTATCCTGAAAGCCTTCTATGGGGTGTTGAAGAGTTCCGACCGCTATCTGCGTTTTGTTTTTCTGACCGGGGTCACCAAATTTGCGCAAGTCAGTGTGTTCAGTGATTTGAACCAGTTGAATGACATTAGTATGGATTATGCCTATAATACTTTATGTGGCATCACTAAGACAGAACTGATAGAAACTTTTACTCCGGAAATAGAAACTTTGGCCAAGCATTTGGAGCTTCCACTCGAAGCTTTGGTCAGCCGATTGGAACAACAGTACGACGGTTATCATTTTTGTGAAGATACTTCCGTAGGCCTTTTCAATCCTTTCAGTGTGTTGAATGTCTTTCAGAAGATGAAACTGGGGAATTTTTGGTTTCAGACAGGTACTCCGATTTATCTGGTAGACTTATTGAAACAGAGTGATTATGATCTTCGCTTGTTAGTAAATGGAGTGGAACAACGGCTTCTGCATTCTCCGAATATCGTGCGGAGGTAAACAATCCGCTTCCAATGATATACCAAAGTGGTTACCTGACCATTAAGCATTATGACCGTGAAGTGGAACTTTATACGTTGAAGTTTCCCAATGATGAAGTCCGCTATGGATTCCTCAATTTTCTAGTGCCCTATTATACAAAGGTCACTGATGATGAAACGGGCTTTCATATAGCCAAGTTCATGCGTGAGCTTCGTGCCAATGAAGTAGATGCGTTTATGGAACGTCTGAAAGTTTTCTTTGCTGGTATTCCTTATGAATTGAGTGACAATACTGAACGTCATTATCAAGCCATCTTTTATATCGTTTTCACTTTGATGGGGCAGTTTGTAGAGACAGAGGTTCGCAGTGCCCGTGGTCGTGCCGATGCAGTCGTGAAAACCAATGACTATATCTTTGTTTTTGAATTTAAACTGGATGGAAGTGCAGAAGAAGCGCTGAAACAGATCGACGAAAAAGGTTATCTAATTCCTTATACGCTAGATGGAAGAAGTCTGGTGAAGGTTGGAGTGAACTTCAGTAAGGAGACGAGGAATGTGGATAAATATTTAATAGAGATATAACGTACTAGTCTCGAAATCACCAAAATTATTATATCTAGTCTGATTTTCATAGCAATTATTTTATTGTTATGAGATAACTTTATTCTTTCTGTAAGTTTGCCCTTAGCAGTTAGGACAATAATAAGAATATTCTATGGCCGTAGATTATAATTCAC
>JAJQAY010000074.1 GCA_021203515.1 Bacteroides sp.
AATTACTTTAGCTTCAGCCATTAATGAAGATGGAGGAACACGGATTAAAAAATAATTTGAAAAAAAGGCAGCAGGCTGTAACTTTCGGCTTACTTAACCGTCAATCTTTATAGAGATGCAAGAACTCAGTTTTCGTAATGACATCCTCCCACTGAAAGACAAACTCTTTCGGTTGGCCCTCAGAATTACCTTCGACAGGGCGGAAGCGGAAGATGTTGTGCAGGAAACATTGATTATGGTGTGGAATAAGCGTGATGAGTGGACGCAGTTCGGTTCTATAGAAGCCTATTGCATGACGGTGGCAAAAAATCTGGCAATAGACCGTAGCGAAAAGAAAGATGCCCAGACCGTGGAACTGACGCCCGAAATGGAAGAAGCTTCCGATGCATCGAGCCCTTACGAACGGCTGGTGAATAAAGAACGGATGAAGTTGATACACCGCCTGATGAACGAACTCCCCGAAAAGCAACGGCTGATTATGCAGTTGAGGGACATCGAAGGTAAGAGCTATAAAGAAGTAGCGGTTGTCCTGGGTTTGACGGAGGAGCAGGTGAAGGTGAACCTCTTTAGGGCGCGGCAAAAAGTAAAACAACGGTTTATAGATATAGAAGGTTATGGACTCTAAATATATAGAACAACTCTTGGAACGCTACTGGCAGTGCGAGACTTCTCTGGAAGAGGAAGCGCAGTTGCGTGCATTCTTTAATGAGGCTGAGGTCCCCGGACATCTGCTTCGTTACAAAGATTTGTTTGTATATCAGCAACTTCAGCAAGAAGAGCACTTGGGTGACGATTTTGATGCACGGGTGCTTGCCGAGATTGAAGTTCCGGTGGTCAAGGCAAAGCGCTTGACATTGACCGCACGTTTCATGCCACTGTTCAAAGCTGCCGCAGTAGTGGCGGTGATGCTTTCTTTGGGCAATGTGATGCAACATTCACTTTTTGCCGATGCCAAAGAGGTTGCCGCAGCCGATACGATTGGCAAGCAGATTTCCGCACCGTCGGTTGCTCTTTCGGGAGATATGACCGTGACGCACGAGAAACAGATTTTAGATAGTCTGCACCGTGTGGAGCAGGAGCTGGAAGTTAAGGAATAGATGTTTTCATTTACTTTTTAAATAACATTTTCATTTGCTTTAAACATAAATATAGTTAGTGTGCTTCATTAAAACAAACTGAGGCTGTGAAGTTTCAATTCTCTCAAAATTTTATAAAAACTAACTAAAATAGCTGGGACGCCGCGTGATGCAGCGTCCCTTTTATTTTTTAAGTGCACAACAAAAAGGCTTCCTCACGGAAGCCTTTCATCATTTTGTTTTTAAACCTATAGAGAGAATTTATTAGTTTAGGTCGTCTATTAATCTTAAAATTTATATCCATTAGAGCTTATATAATCCTTTCTTGGGATAATCCAGTTTCGGATCACCTTTGTAGCCGACACTGCCGCTTCCGGAAGTGCGCACTTTCAGAAAATCGGTTGCATAACATTTGATGCTGCCTGAACCGGTGACGTTGGCGGAAACATTCTTTGCCTGAAAGTCGGAGACATACAGACCGCCTGAGCCGGATACACGATAATTAGCCTCTTGTGTTGTTCCGCTCAGAGTGACTGTGCCTGATCCGGCAGCGGATACCTCGGCGTTGGTTGCCGTAACTTGCTTCATTTTCATGTCTCCCGAACCGGCAATGGATGTCTTGAGGTCGGTACAGTTAATATTGCTGCCTGTAATATCTCCCGAGCCTGCAATGGAAATGTCGAGCCCGTTGGCAACAGTAACGTTGCCTGCATTGATGTCTCCCGAACCTGCTACGGCTATCCGCAAGCGGTCTGTCTTCAACCCGTTGGCAAGTGTAATGTCTCCCGAACCGGCAACGGATATCTTGTTTAATGCTTCCGAAGAAACACGAACTTCCAATTTGTTATAAGAAACATTGGTGCCTTTCTTGAAGCCGACAATCAGTGTTTCGTCTTCAACCCGGATGTCGAGCAAATCCACAATGTTGTCGGAGGTGTAAATTTCTACTTTCGGTTTGCCTGTTTTCTGTGTATAAGTTACGTTGGGGCTACCCGTTACGCTCAAACCGGTAAAGTTGTCGACTTTTATGCTTTTAGTGGCATAATTCTTACTGGCTTTAACAGTCTTCCCGTTAGAGAAACCGGAACTGTAGGAGGCCTGTGATGAACACGCTTCCGTGGAGAATGCCATGATGGCGAATGCAATAATCGTAGCTAGAGTTTTCATATAATTCTATTTTATAATTTCATTTATTTATTAGACGCAAGTTGATTAGAATAAGTTGCACGTTCAAAGGACTTTTTTCAAAAAACTTTTATCGGTATCTATGTATTCAATTCCCATGCCAAATATGTAATCTGTTGGAATATAGAGACTAACTCACATTTCGACCTGTCCGTTTTCGGACACTCCGTTCGCTTTTAGTAGACAACTGCTTGTTTTTTCGGGCAATTCTTTGTTCTTTTGCTTATTCATTAAAAGAGGGTGGCGGATGGTGACAGAACGTATTTTGGAAGATGAGGAATTGGGACGTATGATTATCCGGGTGAATATCCGTGCCCGGCGTCTCACTTTTCGCACGCGGGAAGATGCCATTCATGTGACCGTCCCACCGGGAACTACGATGCTGGAAGTGGAAAACGCCGTAGAACAGCTGCGCCCCCGCTTGAAGATTGCCCGGCAAAAGCAAGCCCGTCCGCTGATTGATTTGGATTTCCGGATTGATGCGGAGTTTTTTAAGTTGAGTTTGGTGAGCGGGCAACGCGAACGCTTCCTTTCACATTCGGAATTGGGGGAAATGCGGATTGTTTGTCCGCCGGATGCCGACTTTGAGGATGAAAAGTTGCAGGCTTGGTTGCGTAAAGTGATAGAGGAGGCCTTGCGGCGTAATGCGAAAATCATTCTTCCCCCCAGATTGTATGCACTGTCGCTGCAACACGGGCTTTCTTATAAAAGTGTGAAGATAAACTCCAGCAGTGGGCGATGGGGGAGTTGTTCCGCGCGTGGGAACATCAACCTTTCCTATTACTTGGTACTACTGCCGAAGCATTTGATAGACTATGTGTTGCTACACGAACTGGCACATACCCGCGAAATGAATCATGGTGAACGTTTTTGGGCTTTGCTGGATAAGCTGACGGATGGCAAAGCGCTGGCTTTGCGCAATGAACTCAGGCAGCACCGAACGGATTTGTATTAGTTGCTCTTCTGCTGTGCCAGTTGCTTCACTTCGTCGCCTTCTTTCTCAAACCGGTAGCTGCCACCCTTTTCACTCAGTTCAAACAGGGAAAGTCGGTCGGTTTCTTTATCTACTATCATCAGGGCACTTTGCTCGGCAAAGCGTTTTACTTCTATAGAAAAAGATTCTTGGGTAATTCGTTGGTCTGCCAGCAGGCTGTCGTTAATCAAGATAGAGACGGAGTCGCCTGCAAATCCTTTGGTAAGGGTAATCGTATAAGTCTCCGGGAAGTGTCGTTCCCCTTCTTTGTCGCGTTGCAGTCTCAGGCTCATATAGACAAAGATTACCACTACAAAGATGACGGCAAAAACGAGGATACCGTTACCTATCATAAACTGTTTATTGGTGTTCAGACGGTGTGCCATAATAATTATGTTTTAAAGAATGGTGCAAATGTAGTGATTTATAATGTGTTTTTTCTTATTTTTGCGTTCGATATTGAAAAACAGCAGTAACATACCGAGTTGATTTACATTTATCTAACTTTATAAATAAATTGCTATGAAAAGGCTTACTACATTATTTATGTCTTTGTGCTTTCTTGGAAGCGGTGCGTGGGCGCAGAACGCAAGTGTCGGATTACCCTACTGGAAAGATATTCAAACTACCTCTGTCAACAGAGAAGCTCCGCGAACTGCTTTTATGACGTATGCAGACCGTACGCAAGCGGCAACCGGACGATTTGAAAAAAGTCCGTACTATCAGTTATTGAACGGTGTGTGGGAATTCTATTTTGTAGATTCCTACAAAGACCTTCCTGCCGGCATTACGGATGCTTCTGTTAATACAGACGGGTGGCATGACATCAATGTTCCGGGCAACTGGGAAGTGCAAGGTTTCGGGACAGCTATTTACACTAATCATGGTTATGAATTTAAGCCCACTAATCCGCAACCGCCTACGCTGCCCGAACAAAATCCGGTCGGTGTCTATCGCCGGGAGTTCACAGTGCCGGCCGATTGGGACGGACGTGACGTTTATCTGAATATTGCCGGTGCCAAGTCGGGATGTTATGTGTACGTCAATGGGCAAGAAGTCGGCTACAATGAGGATTCTAAAAATCCTGCTGAATATCTGATTAACAAACATCTGCAACCGGGCAAGAACATACTTACATTGAAGATTTTCCGTTGGAGTACCGGCTCTTATCTGGAGTGTCAGGACTTCTGGCGCATAAGCGGCATAGAACGTGATGTTTTCCTTTACTCACAGCCAAAGGCGTCTATCAAAGATTTCCGGATTACTTCTACGCTGGACGACAGCTATAAGAACGGTATTTTCCGTCTGGCTGTGGATTTGAAAAATCATAAAGTCGGTAATGCAAATCTGGTTCTTGGTTATGAATTAATTGACCGGAACAATAAAGTGGTTGCCACAGGCGAGAAGAATGTGTCGGTGCAACCGGATAAGACTGCAACGGCTCTCTTTGAACAGCAATTGCCCGATGTTCAGACCTGGACTTCGGAAGCTCCCAACCTGTACAAGTTGATGATGACCGTTAAAGAGGATGGAAAGGTGAGTGAGGTTGTACCGTTCAATGTCGGTTTCCGTCGTATCGAAATTAAGGAGATAGACCAGGTTGCTGCTAATGGAAAGAATTATGTAGTTCTGCTGATTAACGGACAACCCCTGAAATTGAAAGGTGTGAATATCCATGAGCACAATGAGAAGACCGGACACTATGTTACGGAAGATTTGATGCGCAAGGATTTCGAGCTGATGAAGCGTGCCAATATCAACACAGTTCGTCTGTGCCACTATCCGCAGGACCGCCACTTCTATGAGTTGTGCGATGAATACGGAATATATGTATATGATGAAGCCAATATCGAGAGTCATGGTATGTATTATGATTTGCGCAAAGGCGGAACGCTGGGTAATAATCCGGAATGGTTGAAGCCCCATATGTACCGTGCCATGAATATGTTTGAACGCAATAAGAATTATCCTTCGGTGACTATCTGGTCGCTGGGTAATGAGGCCGGCAACGGTTATAACTTCTATCAGACTTATTTGTGGATAAAGCAGGCCGACAAAGACTTGATGAGCCGTCCCGTAAATTATGAGCGTGCACAATGGGAGTGGAACTCGGATATGTATGTTCCGCAGTATCCAAGTGCACAGTGGTTGGAACGTATTGGTAAGATAGGCAGTGACCGTCCGGTTGCTCCGTCCGAATATGCACATGCAATGGGTAACTCTACGGGTAGCCTTTGGGATCAATGGAAAGCCATTTATAAATATCCGAATCTTCAAGGCGGATACATCTGGGACTGGATAGACCAGGGTATCCTGACTCGCGATGAAAACGGAACTCCGTTCTGGGCTTATGGCGGTGATTTCGGAAAGAATATGCCGAGTGATGGTAATTTCCTTTGCAACGGTATCATTAATCCGGATCGTAATCCTCATCCGGCTTACAGTGAAGTGAAATATGCACATCAGAATATCGCTTTTGAAGCGGAAGATTTGGCAGGTGGTAAGTTTACGGTTAAAAACCGTTTCTACTTTACGAACCTGAAGAAGTATATGATGCACTATCAGGTGAAAGAGAATGAGAAGGTTATCCGTAGCGGTAAAGTGTCGTTGGATGTTGCTCCTCAGGAGTGCAAATCTCTGAATGTAAACGTAGGCGGATTGAAACCGAAGGCGGGAACTGAATATTTTGTAGAATTTAGCGCAACGACTACTGAACCCGAGCCTTTGATGCCAGTAGGTTATGAAATTGCCAAAGAACAATTCCGCTTGCCGATAGAACCGTTGAACCGTGTTTATAAAGCAAACGGCCCTGCATTAAGCTGTCATACGGAAGGTGACCTGTTGAAGGTTGAGTCGTCAAAAGTCAATTTCGTATTTAATAAAGCGAATGGTCTGGTAACTTCTTATAAAGTAAACGGCAAAGAATACTTCGAGGAAGGCTTCGGCTTCCAGCCGAATTTCTGGCGCGGACCGACTGATAATGATTACGGAAACCAGGCACCCAAGCGTTTGCAGGTATGGAAACAGTCGAGCAAGAACTTTAAAGTATCGGATACGGATGTTAAAATGGATGGTAAAGATGCCGTGCTGACAACCACATATCTGCTGGCTGCCGGAAATGCGTATATCGTTACTTATCGCATCTATCCGTCGGGCGTAGTAAAAGCTGATTATACTTTCACATCGACAGACAGGGGTGTTACTAAGACCGATATGTCGGAAGCCGCTGCTGCCGCTACCTTTACTCCCGGAAATGAAGATGTTTATAAAAAGGCATCCAAGCTGGTAGTACCGCGCATCGGTATTCGCTTCCGCTTGCCGGCAGATATGAACCAGGTGACTTACTTCGGACGCGGCCCTGAAGAGAATTATGTGGACCGCAATGCCGGTGTGACGGTAGACCTCTTCAAGAATACGGCAGAGGGTATGTACTATCCCTATGTACGTCCGCAAGAGAACGGACACCACACCGATACGCGCTGGGTAAGTCTGGAAAAGAAAAATGGCAACGGATTGAAGATTTATGCTGATAATACTATCGGTTTCAATGCCTTGCGTAATGCAGTAGAAGACTTTGACGGGGAAGAGACCGTTAAGCGGGACTATCAGTGGATGAATCGTAATGAAAAAGAACTGATACATAATGCGGCTGCGGCTAAGGATGAACTTCGTCGTCAGACCCATATCAATGACATAACTCCCCGAAACTTTGTGGAAGTTTGTATCGATATGAAGCAAATGGGAGTGGGCGGTTACGATAGCTGGGGCTCAGTTCCTGATCCGCAGTACCTTATTCCTGCCAACCGGGAATATAAGTGGGGTATTACGATTGTGCCGATGTAATTACGTCAAATATTCTTTTTTTTCTGCTATTATTTTGTAGTCGAAGAGATTATTTATATCTTTGTACCCGAAATGGATGAAGGAGGAGGGGCGATTAAGCTCCTCTTTTTCATTCCCAATGGGTTAATCTATGATAGAAAAGAAAACTGTTTGTCAGATTGTAAACGAATGGCTGGAAGATAAAGATTACTTTCTGGTGGAAGTGACAATCAGCCCTGATGACAAGATTGTGGTGGAGATAGACCACAAAGAAGGAGTGTGGATTGAGGATTGTGTAGAACTGAGTCGCTACATTGAATCCAAGTTGAATCGTGAGGATGAGGATTATGAACTGGAAGTTGGCTCTGCCGGCATCGGACAACCTTTCAAGGTGTTGCAACAGTACATTAACTACGTTGGTGAAGAGGTGGAAGTCCTGACGAAGGACGGTCGCAAACTTTGTGGTGTGTTGAAGGAGGCCGATGAGCAGCATTTCACGATTACCATTCAGAAGAAAGTGAAAGAGGAAGGAGCCAAGCGCCCTAAGTTGGTGGATGAGGATCTTACTTTTACGTATAAAGAGATAAAATACACTAAATACTTAACAGTTTTAAATAATTATGGCCAAGAAAGAAGAAACTGTCAGCTTGATAGATACATTTTCGGAATTTAAGGAACTGAAGAATATCGATAGAGCCACGATGGTGAGCGTACTTGAAGAGTCGTTCCGGAGTGTGATTGCAAAGATGTTCGGTACCGATGAGAATTACGACGTAATCGTGAACCCGGACAAGGGTGACTTCGAAATATGGCGTAACCGTGAGGTTGTGGCGGATGAAGACTTGGAAAATCCGAATTTGCAAATTCCTTTGAGCGAAGCGCAGAAGATAGACGCTTCGTATGAAGCGGGAGAGGAAGTGGCGGATGAAGTGAACTTTGCAAAGTTTGGTCGTCGTGCTATCCTTAACTTGCGCCAGACATTGGCTTCCAAGATATTGGAACTTGAAAAAGACAGTATTTATAATAAATACATTGATAGAGTAGGTACTATCATCAATGCGGAAGTTTACCAGATTTGGAAAAAGGAAATGCTTCTGCTGGATGATGAAGGTAATGAATTGCTGTTACCCAAGACCGAACAGATACCGAGCGATTTCTATCGCAAAGGTGAGACGGCTCGTGCCGTTGTAGCCCGCGTGGAGAACAAGAGCAATAATCCGAAGATTATTCTGAGCCGTACATCTCCCGTGTTCTTGCAGCGTTTGTTCGAAATGGAAGTACCGGAAATCAATGACGGACTGATTACTATTAAAAAGATTGCCCGTATCCCCGGTGAACGTGCCAAAATTGCTGTTGAGTCTTACGATGACCGTATTGACCCGGTAGGTGCATGTGTGGGTGTGAAAGGTAGCCGTATCCATGGTATTGTTCGTGAGCTTCGCAATGAAAATATCGACGTAATCAACTATACGTCGAATATCCGGTTGTTTATACAACGTGCTCTCAGCCCTGCTAAAACACCTTCTATTCGTCTGAATGAAGAAGAGCGTAAGGCGGAAGTGTTCCTGAAACCTGAAGAGGTGTCACTGGTTATTGGTAAAGGCGGTTTGAATATCAAACTTGCCAGTATGTTGACTGAGTACACTATTGATGTATTCCGCGAATTGGATCAGGCAGTAGAAGATGAAGATATCTACTTGGATGAATTCCGCGATGAGATTGACGGTTGGGTAATTGACGCCATTAAAGCTATCGGTATCGATACAGCTAAAGCCGTACTGAATGCTCCGCGTGAAATGTTGATTGAAAAGACTGACCTGGAAGAGGAGACGGTGGATGAAGTATTACGGATTTTGAAATCGGAGTTTGAAGAGGGCAATGAGTAGTGATTAATGTTTAGTGATTGGTGTTTAGTTGCTAATCACTAATCACTTACCGCTAAACACTGTATTTCGCTTCTTTCTCCACTATTCATTAAATTTTAAGTATGACGATAAGGTTAAATAAAGTATCAAGAGATTTAAATGTAGGAATCACGACGGTAGTTGAGTTCTTGCAAAAGAAGGGGTTTGCCATTGAGGCGAATCCCAATACGAAAATTACCGATGAGCAGTATGACTTGCTCGTGAAGGAGTTTAGTGTAGACAAGGATTTAAAACTGAAGACGGAACGTTTCATTCAGGAACGTCAGAATAAAGAACGTATTAAGGCATCGGTGTCTATTGACGGTTTTGAAAAGGAAACACAGGAGAAACCGAAGACCGAAGAAGTTCTGAAAACGGTTATCCCGGAGGATGCACGCCCGAAGTTTAAACCTGTCGGAAAGATAGATTTGGATAAGCTAAATCGTAAACATACTGCGGAGATTAAGAAAGAAGTGGAACCGGAAGTGGTAGTGGAAGAAAAGAAAGTGGAAGAACCTGCACCGGCAGTTGTTGAGGCGCCGAAGCCTGAACCTGCACCAACACCTGCTCCTGCTCCTGAAAAGCAACCTGAACCGGAAGTTCAGCCACATTCACAGCCTGCTCCCGAACCTGTATCTGCGGTGAAAGAAGAACCTGCGGTAACTGTTGTTGCTGATGAGCCGGTACCAAAACCGGAACCTGCTGCAACTGTAGCTGAAGAGGTTCCTGTAGAGAAAGAGGAAGGTGGGAAAGAAGAAATATTCAAGATACACCAACCCGAATTTGTTTCGAAGATTAATGTCATCGGACAAATTAACCTCGCTGCATTGAACCAGTCTACACGTCCGAAGAAGAAATCGAAAGAGGAAAAACGTAAGGAATGTGAGGAGAAAGAAAAAATCCGCCAGGACCAGAAGAAGCAGATGAAGGAAGCTATCATCAAAGAAATCCGCCGCGATGACAGCAAACAGAAAGATGCGAAAGATGGTGATGCCAATGCTAAGAAGAAACGCGTTCGCATCAATAAGGAGAAAGTAGATATTACGAATGCTTCCAATTTCCAACGCGGTGGAAACGACCGCCCGAGAACCGGAGGTCAGCAAGGTGATGGTAATAACAACCAGCAAGGCGCCAGAAATAATAAGAATAATAAAGACCGCTTCAAGAAGCCTGTCCTTAAGCAGGAAGTAAGCGAAGAAGACATAGCAAAGCAGGTAAAAGAAACACTGGCCCGTCTGACTTCTAAGGGGAAGAATAAGACTGCGAAATATCGTAAAGAGAAACGCGATATGGTGTCCAATCGTATGCAGGAGTTGGAAGACCAGGAAATGGCGGACAGCAAAGTATTGAAACTGACGGAATTTGTAACAGCCAACGAGTTGGCAAGCATGATGGATATTTCCGTAACACAGGTTATCGCTACTTGTATGAGTATCGGTATGATGGTTTCTATCAACCAACGCCTGGATGCTGAAACGATTAACCTGGTAGCAGAAGAGTTCGGTTTCAAAACAGAATATGTCAGTGCGGAAGTTGCCCAGGCCGTTGTTGAAGAAGAGGATGCAGAAGAAGATTTGCAGCCACGCGCTCCGATTGTGACGGTGATGGGTCACGTAGACCACGGTAAGACTTCATTGCTCGACTATATTCGTAAGGCGAATGTAATTGCCGGTGAGGCCGGTGGTATCACACAGCATATCGGTGCCTATCACGTGACGTTGGAAGACGGACGTAAGATAACGTTCCTCGATACTCCGGGTCACGAAGCGTTTACTGCCATGCGTGCTCGTGGTGCGAAAGTGACGGATATTGCTATCATCATTGTAGCAGCCGATGACAACGTGATGCCGCAGACGAAGGAAGCTATCAATCATGCTACTGCTGCAGGTGTACCTATTGTATTTGCTATCAATAAGATTGATAAGCCGATAGCTAATGCGGATAAGATTAAGGAAGAACTGGCAAGTATGAACTTCCTCGTTGAAGAGTGGGGAGGTAAGTATCAGTCACAAGATATTTCAGCTAAGAAAGGTCTTGGTGTAAGCGAGTTGATGGAGAAAGTATTGCTGGAAGCGGAAATGCTGGATTTGAAAGCAAACCCGGATCGTCATGCCACCGGTTCCATCATTGAGTCTTCATTGGATAAGGGTCGTGGCTATGTAGCTACGGTGTTGGTATCCAATGGTACGTTGAAGATGGGTGACATCGTATTGGCCGGAACCAGCTATGGTAAGGTGAAGGCGATGTTCAACGAACGTAATCAACGCTTGAAAGAAGCAGGTCCTTCCGAACCGGCTTTGATTTTGGGATTGAATGGTGCTCCTGCTGCCGGTGATACGTTCCACGTAATCGACACGGAACAAGAAGCCCGTGAAATTGCCAACAAGCGCGAGCAGTTGCAACGTGAACAAGGTCTGCGTACACAGAAGATGTTGACGCTCGACGAAGTAGGCCGCCGTTTGGCATTGGGTGACTTCCACGAGTTGAACATCATCGTGAAGGGTGACGTGGACGGTTCGGTAGAAGCATTGAGCGACTCATTAATCAAGTTGTCTACAGAGCAGGTTCAGGTGAACGTAATCCATAAGGGTGTCGGAGCTATTTCCGAGTCCGATGTATCTCTGGCTGCGGCTTCAGATGCAATTATCGTTGGTTTTCAGGTACGTCCTTCGGGTGCTGCTGCTAAGTTGGCAGAAGGCGAGGGCGTGGATATTCGCAAGTACTCTGTCATCTACGATGCTATCGAAGAAGTGAAGGCCGCCATGGAAGGTATGTTGGCATCGACTTTGAAGGAGCAGATTACGGCAACTATCGAGGTTCGCGAGGTATTCAACATTACCAAGGTAGGTCTTGTGGCCGGTGCCATGGTGAAGACCGGAAAGGTGAAACGCAGCGACAAGGCTCGCTTAATTCGCGACGGTATTGTAATCTTCACAGGTTCTATCAACGCTTTGAAACGCTTCAAAGATGATGTGAAGGAGGTAGGTACTAACTTTGAGTGCGGTATCAGTTTGACAAACTGCAATGACATCAAGGTAGGTGATATAATCGAATCTTACGAAGAAGTAGAAGTTAAACAAACTCTATAAAAAGTGTGGTAAGGTGGTAGAGTGATAACCTAATCACGTGTATAATGTGCCAATGTGCCAATTGCCATGCGGCATCTTTTGCGCAGTCAGTTGGCACATTGTCGTATAATCACTTTTACCACTTTATCACTTTATCACATTTTGATTATGGTAATCATAGACATTGTTATATTAGTCACAATAGGTATTGGAGCAGTTCTCGGCTTTATGAAAGGTTTCGTAAAGCAGTTGGCTTCTTTATTGGGGCTGATTGTCGGCCTATTCGCGGCAAAGGCGTTGTACGCTTCTGTTGCCGAGAAAGTGTTCTCAAAGATTACCGACTCTATGATACTGGCGCAAGTATTGGCATTTATCGCTATCTGGATAGCCGTACCTTTGGTTTTTATTCTGGTAGCGTCCTTGCTGACAAGGGCGATGGAAGCCATTTCATTAGGATAGCTGAACCGTTTGCTGGGTGCAGGACTGGGAGCGCTCAAGTTCCTTTTACTGGTGAGCTTGCTGATAGGTGTCCTCGAATTTATCGACTCCGATAACCAAATGATTAATGAAACAAAAAAGAAGGAGTCGGTGTTATATTATCCTATGAAGTCATTTGCCGGGATATTCTTTCCTGCGGCGAAACAAGTCACTGAACAATATATATTGAATGAATAATGCAACAAGAAGACCCCAATAATAAGAAAAAACCGAAGAAGGACGAGAAAAGCAAGAAGGAAGAAAAGCAACCTTCCAACGAGTTCGTCCGTAAATTTGCGGAGAAGAAGTATAAGTACGGTTTCACCTCCGATATACATACTGACATCATTGAGCGCGGACTGAATGAAGATGTGGTGCGGCTTATTTCTGAGAAAAAGAACGAGCCGGAATGGCTGTTGGAGTTCCGCCTGAAAGCCTACCGCCATTGGTTGACGCTGGAGATGCCTACGTGGGCACATCTTCGTATTCCTGAAATAGATTATCAGGCAATATCCTATTATGCCGACCCGACAAAGAAAAAGGAAGGGCCGAAAAGCATGGATGAGGTAGACCCTGAATTAGTGAAAACCTTCAATAAGCTGGGTATCCCTTTGGAAGAACAGATGGCGCTGAGTGGTATGGCGGTGGATGCCGTTATGGATTCAGTGTCCGTAAAGACTACTTTCAAGGAGACTTTGATGGAGAAAGGTATCATCTTTTGCTCGTTCAGCGAGGCGGTGCGCGAACACCCCGACTTGATACAGAAGTATCTTGGTTCGGCGGTGGGTTATCGTGATAACTTCTTTGCGGCACTGAACTCAGCAGTATTCTCCGACGGATCGTTTGTGTATATACCGAAAGGAGTGCGTTGCCCGATGGAGTTGTCTACCTATTTTCGTATCAATGCCCGCAACACAGGACAGTTTGAGAGAACGTTGATTGTGGCGGACGATGACTCATATGTTTCCTATCTGGAAGGTTGCACGGCACCGATGCGCGATGAGAACCAGTTGCATGCCGCTATCGTAGAAATTGTGGTGCACGACCGCGCCGAAGTGAAATACAGCACCGTCCAGAACTGGTATCCGGGTGATGCCGAAGGCAAGGGAGGCGTTTATAATTTCGTGACAAAGCGCGGACATTGCAAGGGTGAGAGCAGTAAACTCTCCTGGACGCAGGTAGAAACCGGTTCCGCTATTACCTGGAAATATCCGTCTTGCATCCTTTCCGGAGACAATTCGACCGCAGAGTTTTATAGTGTGGCAGTTACCAATAACTACCAGCAAGCCGATACGGGAACGAAGATGATACACCTTGGAAAGAACACCCGTAGCACGATTGTGAGCAAGGGTATCTCTGCCGGACGGAGTGAGAACTCTTATCGCGGTTTGGTTCGTGTGGCTCAGAAGGCGGATAATGCCCGCAACTATAGCCAATGCGATTCGTTGTTGTTGGGCGATAAATGCGGTGCGCATACTTTCCCCTACATGGATATTCATAATGAAACAGCCGTTGTGGAACATGAGGCAACTACCAGTAAGATTAGCGAAGACCAGATTTTCTATTGCAATCAGCGGGGCATCTCTACGGAAGATGCAGTCGGTCTGATTGTGAACGGCTATGCCAAGGAGGTGCTTAACAAACTTCCGATGGAGTTTGCCGTAGAAGCACAGAAGCTGCTGACTATTTCGCTGGAAGGAAGCGTGGGATAAGGGATAATTAAAAATTAAAAGTTAAAAATTAAATTAGGAATTAGAAATGAAAAGGCTTCGCTCCTTTAATTTTTAATTTATAATTATTAATTCTAAGAAGAGATGTTAGAGATAAAAGACCTGCATGCCAGCATCAATGGCAAAGAAATATTGAAAGGTATCGACCTGACCATTCGCGATGGTGAAGTGCACGCACTGATGGGGCAGAACGGTGCCGGAAAGAGTACATTGAGTAATGTTCTGGTGGGACATCCCGCCTATGAAGTGACGCGAGGCACGGTCACCTTTAATGGTAAAGACCTGCTGGCCATGAGTCCGGAAGATCGTGCCCATGAAGGTATCTTCCTTTCATTCCAGTCACCGGTAGAAATCCCGGGCGTTTCGATGGTGAACTTTATGCGTGCTGCGGTGAATGAACAGCGCAAGTATCGCCATTTGCCCGCTTTGTCGGCAAGTGAGTTCTTGAAGTTGATGCGCGAGAAGCGAGCCATTGTGGAGTTGGATAGCAAACTGGCTAACCGTAGCGTGAACGAAGGCTTCAGTGGCGGTGAGAAGAAACGCAATGAAATCTTCCAGATGGCTATGCTGGAACCTGCTTTCGCCATCCTTGATGAAACGGACTCCGGTCTCGACGTAGATGCCTTGCGCATTGTAGCCGACGGTTTCAATAAGTTGAAAACACCTCAAACCAGTGCGATGGTCATCACTCACTATCAACGTCTGCTGGACTATTTGAAACCCGATACTGTTCATGTGCTGCTTGGTGGCCACATTGTCAAGACGGGTGGCCCTGAACTCGCAAAGGAAATTGAAGCTCGTGGCTTCGATTGGATTAAGAAAGAAGCGGAAGAATAATTCCCCGGATGCGTAATTCGCACCCCGAAAATAGAATGATTATGAGCGTAGAACAACAATATATAGACCTTTTCTCCCAAGCAGAGGCGATGATATGCCGGCACAGTGCCGAGGTGCTGAATGCTCCTCGTGCTGTTGCATTTGCCGACTTTGAACGGCTCGGCTTTCCCACCCGCAAGCAGGAGAAATATAAATATACCGATGTCGGCAAGTTCTTTGAACCGGACTACGGACTGAACCTGAACCGTCTGGAAATCCCCGTCAATCCTTACGAAGTCTTCAAGTGCGATGTGCCCAATATGAGCACTGCCCTTTATTTTGTGGTGAACGATGCTTTTTACAGTAAAGCCTTGCCGAAGTTCCATCTGCCGGAAGGTGTCATCTTGGGTAGCTTGAAAGAAGTGGCGGAACAAAATCCGGAGCTGGTGAAGAAGTACTACGGTAAGTTGGCAGATACTGCTAAAGATGGGGTGACAGCATTCAATACAGCCTTTGCTCAAGACGGTGTATTGCTGTATGTCCCTAAGAATGTAGTAGTGGAAAAGCCGATCCAGTTGGTGAATATCTTGCGCAGTGACGTCAACTTCATGGCAAACCGCCGCGTACTGATTATTCTGGAAGAAGGAGCACAAGCCCGTTTCCTGGCTTGCGACCATGCTATGGACAATGTGAACTTCCTTGCCACGCAAGTGATAGAAGTCTTTGTAGGCGAGAATGCCTCTTTCGACTTCTATGAATTGGAAGAGACGCATACCAGTACGGTACGGCTTAGTAGCTTGTATGTGAAGCAAGAGGCGAACAGCAATGTCCTGCTGAATGGAATGACGCTGTACAACGGTACTACCCGCAATACGACCGAAGTACTGCTTGCCGGTGAAGGCGCCGAAGTCAACCTTTGCGGTATGGCTATCGAAGATAAGAACCAGCACGTCGATAATAATACCACTATCGACCATGCCGTGCCCAACTGCACCAGCAACGAACTCTTTAAATATATACTCAATGACCACTCCACCGGTGCCTTTGCCGGTCTGGTATTGGTGCGCCCCGATGCACAACATACCAACTCGCAACAAACCAACCGTAATCTGTGTGCCACTCGTGACGCACACATGTACACCCAGCCGCAACTCGAAATCTATGCAGACGATGTGAAGTGTAGTCATGGCGCTACGGTAGGTCAACTCGATGAGGGTGCTTTGTTCTATATGCAGCAGCGAGGTATCCCCGTACGCGAAGCACGCCTGCTATTGATGTTCGCTTTTGTCAACGAGGTCATCGACACCATCCGTCTGGATGCTCTGAAAGACCGCCTGCACCTATTGGTAGAGAAACGTTTCCGGGGCGAACTGAATAAGTGCCAAGGTTGTGCTATATGTAAGTAGATATTGGGTATTAAGTTTTAGGTATTAGGTATTAACCATGCGGTATCATAGCGGAGTAATCAATACCTAATACCTAAAACCTAATACCTAAAACTTAATACCTAATAATTATTATGGATATACAAAAGATAAGAGCCGATTTCCCGATACTTTCCCGTGAAGTATACGGCAAGCCGCTGGTCTATTTCGATAATGGGGCGACGACTCAGAAGCCCCGCCAGGTAGTAGATGCTATTACGGACGAATATTATTCCGTGAACGCCAATGTGCATCGTGGCGTGCATTTCCTTTCACAGCAAGCCACGGAACTGCATGAAGTATCGCGCGAAACGGTGCGGAAGTTTATCAATGCCCGCAATACGAACGAGATAGTCTTTACGCGCGGCACAACGGAAAGCATCAACCTGCTTGTCTCCAGCTTTGGCGAGAAGTTTATGCAGGAAGGCGATGAAGTAATCCTCTCCGTCATGGAACATCACAGTAACATCGTCCCCTGGCAACTGCTGGCTGCAAAACGGGGCATCGCCATTAAGGTCATTCCGATGAACGATAAAGGCGAACTACTGCTGGATGAATACAAGAAGCTCTTCTCGGAGCGGACTAAGATTGTCAGTGTGACACATGTCTCCAATGCTCTCGGTACAATCAACCCTGTAGAAGAAATGATTGACATATCCCATGAGCAGGGAGTTCCCGTGCTGATAGACGGTGCGCAGTCCATTCCCCATATATCGGTGGATGTGCAAGATTTGGATGCGGACTTCTATGTCTTTTCCGGGCATAAAGTCTACGGCCCCACCGGTGTTGGTGTGCTCTATGGCAAAGAGGAATGGCTGGACAAGATGCCCCCCTATCAGGGTGGCGGCGAAATGATACAGCACGTATCTTTTGAAAAGACCACTTTCAACGAACTTCCTTTCAAGTTCGAGGCCGGCACACCCGATTATATCGGCACTACCGGACTTGCCAAAGCGCTCGATTATGTTTCGGCTATAGGCATGGACCGCATTGCCGCCCATGAGCATGAGCTCACCCGATACGCCATGCAGCGCTTAAAGGAAATTCCCGGCATGCGTATCTTCGGAGAAGCGGCAGAGAAGGGAAGCGTCATCTCTTTCCTTGTAGGCGACATCCATCATTTCGATATGGGTACGCTGCTCGACCGTCTCGGCATTGCCGTGCGCACCGGGCATCACTGTGCCCAGCCGCTGATGCAACGCTTCGGCATTGAAGGCACGGTACGTGCATCTTTCGGACTTTATAATACGAAAGACGAAGTCGATATACTGGTAGCAGGCATCGAGCGCGTCAGCAAGATGTTTTAATTGTAAGAGATGCGGTAGAAAAGCCTTTTCCCGTTCTTTGCATAATTTCGTTGATTTGTTTGCTTATTTCATTCTAAATCAATATTTTTAGGCTTCGTACAACCTTTAAATAAGATATGCTATGGACCAAATGCTTTTCTGGCTGGTTCCAGCCGCTTCTATTTTGGCACTATGCTTTGCCTTGTACTTTCATCGTCAGATGATGAAAGAGAGTGAGGGTACTCCTCAAATGATTAAGATTGCCGCTGCTGTGCGCAAAGGCGCCATGTCCTACCTCCGTCAGCAATATAAGATTGTGGGCGGGGTGTTCCTGGGACTGGTCATTCTCTTCTCTATTATGGCTTACGGCTTCGGAGTGCAGAACTCCTGGGTGCCGGTGGCCTTCCTTACTGGTGGTTTCTTCTCCGGACTCTCCGGATTTCTAGGCATGAAGACGGCAACCTACGCTTCGGCGCGTACCGCGAATGCTGCCCGTACCTCTCTGAATGCCGGACTGCGCATCGCTTTCCGTAGCGGTGCGGTCATGGGCTTGGTGGTAGTAGGCTTGGGCTTGCTCGATATATCCTTCTGGTATCTGCTGCTGAACGCAGTAATCCCCGTAGACCTGATGACACCTACTCATAAACTCTGCATCATCACGACCACCATGCTGACCTTCGGCATGGGAGCTTCCACGCAGGCCTTGTTTGCCCGTGTGGGTGGCGGCATCTATACGAAGGCTGCCGATGTGGGCGCCGACCTCGTGGGCAAGGTAGAGGCCGGTATCCCCGAAGACGACCCGCGCAACCCCGCCACCATTGCCGATAACGTAGGCGACAATGTGGGCGACGTGGCCGGTATGGGAGCCGATTTGTACGAAAGCTATTGCGGCTCTATCCTTGCGACGGCCGCCCTCGGAGCTGCCGCATTTATCCATTCGGGCGATACGCTGATGCAATTCAAGGCAGTGATTGCGCCGATGCTGATTGCCGCCGTCGGAATTATACTCTCCATTATCGGCATCTTCTCCGTCCGCACCAAAGAGAATGCGAAGATGAAAGACCTGCTGAACTCGTTGGCTTTCGGCACGAACCTGAGTTCCGTCCTAATTGTTGCCGCTACTTTCCTTATCCTCTGGCTGCTCGGGTTGGAGAACTGGATGTGGATTTCCTGCTCCGTGGTAGTGGGGCTGCTGGTAGGTGTTGTCATCGGCCGTTCTACGGAATACTATACTTCCCAATCCTACCGCCCCACCCAAAAACTGAGTGAGAGCGGCAAGACGGGCCCCGCCACCGTCATCATTTCCGGCATCGGCCTGGGTATGCTCTCCACGGCTATTCCGGTGATTGCCGTCGTGGTAGGCATCATCGCTTCCTATCTTTTTGCTTCCGGTTTCGATTTCTCCAATGTGGGACTGGGATTGTACGGCATCGGTATTGCTGCCGTAGGTATGCTTTCCACACTGGGCATCACGCTTGCCACGGATGCTTACGGGCCGATAGCCGACAATGCCGGCGGTAATGCCGAAATGTCCGCTTTGGGCGAAGAAGTACGCAAGCGCACCGATGCGCTCGACTCTCTGGGAAATACGACGGCCGCCACCGGAAAAGGCTTTGCCATCGGCTCTGCCGCGCTGACCGGCCTTGCACTGCTGGCTTCGTATATAGAAGAAATCCGCATCGGACTTACCCGTCTGGGCACCACCGACCTCCTTGTGGGCGGAGAAACCATCCGCGTGCAAGACGCCACCTTCTTCGACTTCATGCATCACTACGACGTCACGCTGATGAACCCAAAAGTTCTTTCGGGCATGTTCCTCGGCTCAATGATGGCCTTTCTGTTCTGCGGACTGACGATGAATGCCGTAGGTCGTGCCGCTGGCCATATGGTGGACGAAGTACGCCGCCAGTTCCGCGAGATAAAAGGCATCCTTACGGGAGAAGCCGAGCCGGACTATGAGCGCTGTGTAGCCATTTCCATCAAAGGGGCGCAACGCGAAATGGTAGTTCCTTCCTTAATCGCCATCATCGCTCCGATTGCAACCGGACTTATTTTCGGTGTTCCCGGTGTGTTGGGTTTGCTTATCGGTGGCCTTAGCAGCGGTTTCGTGCTTGCCATCTTCATGGCCAATGCCGGTGGAGCCTGGGACAATGCCAAGAAGCATGTAGAAGAAGGCAACTTCGGCGGCAAAGGTAGTGAGATGCACAAAGCTACCGTAGTGGGCGATACCGTAGGCGACCCGTTCAAAGATACCTCCGGCCCGAGCTTGAACATCTTGATTAAATTGATGAGTATGGTTGCCATCGTGATGGCGGGGCTGACCGTTGCATGGAGTTTGTTCTAATGTAAAGCATTTCCTTCCCTGATGAAAGCGGGCGTTCCCCGCCGGGGAAACGAGTCTTGTCCTTAAGGAACTGATAATCTTTCCTATAGGGAGCAGAATAAAGTCACTAGGAAAGGCACTCTGAAGTCCACTACAAAGCCGTGGAAGATAGAGACAACCACAAATTGTTATCCCGCTGTCCGCGTAATGATAGGTAGGGTAGCATCCATTGTAGTAGCTCCTCCGGCCGAGATGGGAGCCAGATTGCCAAACCAGCGCGCCAGCAACGGTGCGGCAAGCAATGTCAGAATTTCGCGGCTGATATTGGCTAGCAAGGCAATGGTACCCAGTTCCACGCCTTTATATTGAGTAATGAAAATGCTGGAAAGCGAATAGTAGCCGAAGCCCGACCCCACCGCAAGGCAATCGGCAACGGAACGGTGCGGCAAAAGCAGACTGACTGCCGCCGAACCTGCCAACGTTCCTAAAATCGTCATAACGGGCAGGAACACCAGCCGCGGATTGAGCGAACGGAAATTCTTCAGTGTCTGCGGGTCGTTGCCCACGCTTATCCCTACGCAGAACATCAGCGCGCAGAGTGCGTAAAAACTGATTTGCGTGTCTGCCACGTCGAAAGGAAATAAATGGCAGACCCCGCAAACGATGCCTGCAATGAAGAAGCCGACTATGATGAGACTCCCTTTCATGCGCATCCCCCTTTCCGCTTGTATAGCGCCCTCCACAATGCCCAGGCCGCAACGGCACTTCCCAGCGTTCCGCCCAGCGTGAGGATGACAGCTTCCAAACCAATCGTATGAAGCCCTTTGATAACCTGCTCGCTGCTCCCCACTTCTATGCCGAGGATGAAGAGCAGCAACCAGATGAGTACGGTGATGGCCGGATGTATTTTTCGTAAGTTCCGTCTGCGTAGCAGGTAACCCAGCAGCATACCTGTAAGTATTAGTCCGATAACAATGAACATATCTATCTTGATTTTGAGCGCAAAGATAGAAATAAAAGATTTATCTTTGTACACTATAATTGATTGATGTATGCTGCTACCTTATTTAAACGAGAATGTGATAGAAGCCGGTTGCGATGAGGCCGGACGCGGTTGCCTGGCCGGAGCTGTTTATGCCGCCGCCGTCATCCTGCCCCAAGACTTCAGAAACGAATTGCTGAATGACTCCAAGCGACTCACCGAAAAGCAGCGCTACGCCCTGCGCGAAGTGATTGAAAAGGAAGCTCTGGCTTGGGCGGTGGGAGTGGTCTCTCCCGAAGAGATTGATAAAATCAATATTCTGAATGCCTCTTTCCTCGCCATGCACCGTGCCGTAGACCAACTGAAACTGCGCCCGCAACACCTGCTCATCGACGGCAACCGTTTCAAGAAGTACCAGAACCTGCCTCATACCACCGTCGTGAAAGGTGACGGCAAATATCTCTCCATCGCTGCCGCCTCCATTCTTGCCAAGACCTATCGCGATGACTATATGAACCGGCTGCACGAGGAATTTCCTTATTATGACTGGGACCACAACAAAGGCTATCCCACCAAGAAGCATCGTGCCGCCATTGCCGAGCGCGGTACGACCCCCTATCACCGCATGACGTTCAACCTCCTTGGCGACGGGCAACTGGAGCTGCCGTTCCGTTAGGATAAATGCTTTTCCAGCATCTCTATCCTTTTACATAATAAATCAATAATCCGGGTATTGACTTTGACCAGTTCGCGAAGTGTGTCGTCATTGTCTACGCGCGAACTGTTAAACTCTTTAAATTCCTTTGAAGCCGTAAGGTGGGATTTGTCAAGATCTGCGTTCCCGATTATTTTGCCAAATAATTCTGCTATCGGTATGTCCAGTATTTCTGCAATTTTATGTAGCCGTACGAGCGTCAAATCCGTCTCTCCATACTCTATCTTGCAATAAGCACTCGTCGATAAGCTTAATTTCTCACCCATCTGTTCCTGGGTCAGGTTTCTTTCCAAGCGTAGCAATTGCAACCTCTGACCTATTGTTTTCTTTAAATTCATGCCCTGTAACTATTCGAAATTAGGATAGTATATTTCTTTTGTCGGACAAATGTAACAAAAATAGTGGATATCAGCAATGTTAAAACACGCTTACCTTTGTAAACAAAGGAAAAAGATTGCAGCTTGCCGATAGAGGCGATAGGGTATTACGACAGAAATAGTGAATAAGTAACCATGAATTGTCATTCATTTAGATTTCATGGTGGAAAAGTGTTTTAATAAAAGAGAGAGTCACAA
The DNA here is from genome assembly GCA_021203515.1 of Bacteroides sp. Taxonomy (GTDB): domain Bacteria; phylum Bacteroidota; class Bacteroidia; order Bacteroidales; family Bacteroidaceae; genus Bacteroides. Next base: position 22,357 of record JAJQAY010000074.1, read on the forward strand.
AATAATTTAAAACCCGAAACAGAGGCTGCTACCCCTGCTTCACTTTAACAATTACAGGTTATGAAAAAGTATCTATTTATCCTACTGGGTGCATTGATTTTTGGTACAACTACTATTTATGCACAAGAATTGACAGAAAAAGAAAAGGCCAGACAAGAAAAAGAAGCTGCCAAACAAGAGAAGGAAAATGCCAAGAAAGAGGCTAAACTGAAAAAGGCTGCAGAGAAAGACGCCAAGATTGCAGATTTGCGTGTGAAGTATGATGAGTTCCTGGCTGAATGGACTCCCATCGAAGCCAATGTCGGTATCGCTGAGGTAGATACTTTCTTTGTACATACCAACAAACTGTTTGCTTTGCTGTGCCAGGTAGAAGAAAACACCGGTTTCATAGAAATGGTCCCCGAACCCTATTTTGATGAGGAAATGGGAGTTAACGATACCATCTGGAGTGCCAAAAAACAAGAAAACCAATGAACCCATTGCCAAAAATGATGCATTGAAAGTGTATAGCATTGCCACGCTGAACCTGACGGAAGCGGCTGCCCGTGGTGTTTCTTTAACCGCAGAGAGCGCTTCGGCCTTGCTGTCTCTGACCTCCGACCCGATGAAAGCGCTTACTATCGGAAAGAAAGTAAAACAAGCTACAAGGGCTATTAAGATGTCTATTGATGTAATTCCTCTAATTCAGCGGAATATAAAGGAAAATACCGAGAAGCTTAAATATAAGAAAGCTAACGAAGGGCAGGAGGAGAAAGCCGAGGAATAGTGATTTTAGTAGAGATAGATTATGAAAAAGATATATTTATTATTTGCACTTCTCACCCTTGCTTTGGGCGCTTCTGCACAGAGCAAGGGCGAGAATGCCATGACACTGCGTCTGGTTGATATTAAAGTAACAGATGGTACTTTGGTAAACCTTGCCAAAGAGCAGGAAGCCAAAGGAAATACGAAACCGATGGACCTGATCCGCATCTACGAGAATAATATCCGTACCAAGTTGGACGAAGTGGCTAAGGCGAGTGGACGTTTTGAAATATCCGATGAGAAAACACTGGATGCACTCTCACGGGACGCGGAAGCCAGCTTTGTTTATGAAGATATCCAGAGCAGAAAAAATAGAATATGTTTCTGCCAAGCAAAATGATTATGCACTTTCGTGCGATATAAACAGCTGCCAGTTTACCCGTAAAGCGGGAGGAGCCGGATACTCCTGCGTGCTTCGCCTGAAAGTGAGCATCAGTGATGCCCGCGACGCCACCGGTGCTGCTCTTATTTCCCGCGAGTTTATCAGTGATATTAAGAAGACGGCCATTCGTCCCAATCGGGATGCTGCTTGCCAGGAAGCTCTCTCTACTCTGACGGAGCCGTTGACGGACTTCTTTCTGAATAATATTCCGGTTTACGGACTTTTGAGTTATGAAGGAGGCGAATATATCGTCACTTGTGGCGCAGGCTTGAACATCAGAAAGGGAGACCAGTTCCAGGTTTCGCTGGTGAAGTACAATGGAAACGAACGCCAGAGTGAAGTTGTCGGTGTGGTGAAAGTGCAGGATTTACGTGCTGCGACTTCTGCCGTTTCTTTCTCCGAGGGTAAGGATCGTATCATAGAATTAATCCCTACATTGGATGCTAATAGCTTCTTGCAATGTAGATTATTACTTTTAAAATCTCGTTAGTTTATGAAAAAGGTATTGATATTTTCGTTGTTTTGTTCGCTGTTCTTTACAGTGTCTTTTGCCCAAAAGGTGAAACCGGTAAATTACGGTGGTTCCGTAAATCTGATGGAAGTGAGAGGACGTGGTGGAGATGCTGTGTTGGTACTCCGTACGTTGGGATATGGTAAGAATGATGCTTTGGCACAAGAAGATGCGGAAGTGCGGGTGATACGTGCATTGCTCTATTCGGGTTTCTCCAAAGATTATCCGGCCGTAATCTCCATGACCGAGTCGGAAGCGGAAGTAAAGAGTGAAGGCAAACTGCTTGCGTTCTTTGAAAACAAGGCGTACAAGGATTGCATCAGCGCAGTGAAGCCTATGGGCAAACTGGACAAGGTGAAAGGCGAAAAGGTAAAGAAGAAACCCTTCGACATCACGGTCAATTACTATGTACTGAAGAACAGGATTGCCAGTATGAATTTTGATTCATTCGGATTTTGATTTATTAACGGAATTGCCTGTTTTAATCTTGCATAATTCAAATAAAGGTTGTATCTTTAT
>JAJQAY010000085.1 GCA_021203515.1 Bacteroides sp.
GACCCTCTGATTAACAGTCAGATGCTCTAACCGACTGAGCTAAGGAAGAATGTTGCATTTAAGTTTCTCTTTCGCTCTTCCTCTTGGACTTGAACCAAGGACCCTCTGATTAACAGTCAGATGCTCTAACCGACTGAGCTAAGGAAGAATGTTGCATTTAAGTTTCTCTTTCGCTCTTCCTCTTGGACTTGAACCAAGGACCCTCTGATTAACAGTCAGATGCTCTAACCGACTGAGCTAAGGAAGAATGTTGTTTTTTCTCAAATGCGCTGCAAAAGTAATAGGATATTTTGAAATATGCAATATCTTTGCAAAAAAATATCGAAATGGACAAAATAATAGGATTGGGGAACGCTTTGGTAGATGTGTTGGCGACCCTTGACAATGATGAAATTTTGGTGGAGATGGAGTTGCCCAAGGGGAGCATGACTCTGATTGATGAAGATAAATTGTTGAAAATCAATGAATGCTTTAGCCGGATGAAGACACATCTGGTGAACGGCGGCTCTGCCGGGAACGCTATTCGCGGAATGGCGAAGCTTGGAGCGGGCACCGGGTTTATTGGTAAGGTGGGCAACGATACTTATGGCAACTTTTATCGCGACAGTCTGTTGAAGTGGGGAACGGAAGCGAATTTATTACTTTCCAATGCATTGCCTTCCGGGGTGGCTTCTACGTTTATTTCACCGGACGGGGAGCGTACCTTCGGCACTTACTTGGGAGCAGCTTCTACGCTGAAGGCGGAAGAGCTTTCGCTGGAAATGTTCAAGAGATATGCTTATCTGTTTATAGAAGGCTATCTGGTGCAGGATCATGATATGATTCTCCGGGCAATTGAATTGGCTAAGGAGGCCGGTTTGCAGGTTTGTCTGGATATGGCCAGCTATAATATTGTGGCGGGCGACCATGAGTTCTTCTCTTTATTGGTAAATAAGTATGTGGACATCGTCTTTGCCAACGAGGAAGAAGCGAAAGCGTTTACGGGCAAGGAACCGGAAGAAGCGCTGGACATCATTGCTAAGATGTGCAGCATTGCCATCGTGAAGGTGGGAGCGCGCGGCTCGTTAATCCGTAAGGGAACCGAGGAGGTGCGTGTTGAGGCTGTTCCGGTGCAGAAGGTGGTGGATACGACTGGCGCCGGAGACTTCTTTGCCGCGGGGTTTCTGTACGGACTGACTTGCGGATATTCTTTGGAGAAGTGCGGCAAAATCGGGTCCATCCTTTCAGGGGAAGTGATACAAGTAATCGGGGCGGAACTGCCGGTGGAAACCTGGGGAAAGATTAAAGGAGAAATTTTATTAATTAATTAGTGTGGCACGTTTGTCGCATTAGCATACTCAACATATTATGAAACGATTTTTTAAGATACGCTGGATAACCGCCTTGTTGCTGGTGGTGAGTATCAGCTTCTTTTTCGGATTTAAGAGTGGGGACAACCGTAGTTTTCAGATTGCAAAGAACCTGGATATATTCAATTCCATTGTGAAGGAACTGGATATGTTCTATGTAGACACGATAGACCCGGATAAGACAATCCGAAACGGCATCGAGTCTATGCTGTATTCGCTCGACCCTTATACGGAGTATTATCCCGAAGATAACCAGAGCGAGTTGGAACAGATGTTGAAGAATTCCTACGGTGGCATTGGCTCTATTATCCGCTATGAACCCAAGCTGAAACATACCATCATCGTAGAACCGTATGAAAATACACCTGCTGCCAATGTGGGACTGAGAGCAGGCGACATCATGCTGGAGATAGACGGGAAAGACTTGACGGGAAATATGAATGTCAGCAACCTGCTGAAAGGGCAGGCGGGAGCCAGCTTCAAGCTGAAAGTGCAGCGCCCCGGAACGGAGAAACCGTTGGAGTTTGACATCGTGCGTCGCTCCATTCAGTTGCCCCTTATTCCTTACTATGCGATGCTGGACAATAAGGTCGGTTATATCAACTTGAGCAGCTTCTCGGGCAATCCTTCCAAGGAGTTCAAGCAGGCGTTCCTGGACTTGAAGAAGCAGGGCATCACTTCTTTGGTGATAGACTTGCGCAATAATGGCGGTGGTTTGTTGGATGAGGCGGTGGAGATTGCCAATTTCTTCTTGCCGCGTGGCAAAACGCTGGTTACGACGAAAGGGAAAATCAAGCAGGCCAGCAATACGTATAAAACTTTGCGTGAGCCGCTAGACCTTGAAATACCTCTGGCTGTCCTGGTGAACAGCGGAACGGCTTCTTCTTCCGAAATCCTTGCAGGCTCCCTGCAAGACCTCGACCGGGCTGTGATTGTCGGTAACCGTACCTTCGGAAAGGGCTTGGTACAAACTGCCCGCCCGTTGCCTTATGGCGGTACGATGAAGCTGACGACTTCCAAATATTATATTCCGAGTGGGCGTTGCGTGCAGGCCATCGATTATAAGCATCGCAACGAGGACGGCAGTGTAGGGCGTATTCCCGATAGTTTGACAACGGTATTCCACACGGCTATCGGACGTGAAGTGCGTGATGGCGGTGGCGTCACTCCCGATATTACCGTGAAGCAGGATAAATTGCCGAACGTCTTATATTATCTGGTGAATGACAATCTTATCTTCGATTATGCTACGCAGTATTACTTGAAGCATCCCGTCATTCCTGCTGCCGAAGACTTTGAAATTACCGATGCCGACTATGCCGATTTCAAGGCGACTGTGAAGAAGGCGGACTTCAAATACGACCAACAGACGGAGAAGATGTTGAAGAACCTGAAGGAAATGGCTGAGTTCGAGGGCTACCTGGCGGACTCTTCGGAGGAGTTCAAGGCTCTGGAGAAGAAACTTTCTCATAATCTGGATCACGACCTCGATTATTTCTCCAAGGATATAAAGGAGATGATTGCTGTGGAAATCATCAAGCGTTATTATTATCAACGTGGAAGTATTATCCAGCAGTTGAAGGGGGATGACGATTTGAAAGAAGCGGTGAAGGTGCTGACGGCTCCGGAGAGGTATAAGGAGATGTTGGGAGCACCCCTCGTTCCCCTGAAGGGGAAGGAGAATAGTTCTGCTATGGTAAGATAGGTGCTTCACCACAGCGGGCACAGAGTCTCACGGAGGATTTAATTCAAACGCAGATTAACGCAGATTTTCGCAAAAAAACTATTGTACAAATAGTTTGCGGGAATTTGCGCTAATCTGCGTTTCTTTATTTTTCTCTAAACTCTGTGAGACTCTGAGTCCTCTGTGGTGAACTAAATTCCCATTTATACTTCAGGAGAGAATATTTATTTCTCAGTATAATCCCCGTTCGCCTTTATCAATTCAATCAGTTTCTCTACCGCCTCTTCTTCGGGAATATTCTTCTCGATACATTCCTTCTTCTTATACAAACTGATTTTTCCGCGTCCGGCGCCTACATATCCATAGTCTGCGTCCGCCATTTCGCCGGGGCCGTTGACAATGCACCCCATAATTCCTATCTTCAATCCTTTCAGATGTGAAGTAGCCGCTTTGATGCGTGCAATGGTGCTTTCCAGGTCGTAGAGCGTACGTCCGCAGCCGGGGCAGGAGATATACTCCGTTTTGCTGGTGCGGATGCGTCCGGCTTGCAGAATGCCGAAAGCGGTGGTGTCTGTAATGACGGGGTCCAGGCTGCCCTGATTGAAGAGGAATATACCGTCGCAGAAACCGTCGAAAATGAGGGCGCCCATATCAGCAGCAGCTTTGATTTGCAGGTTCTCGGCTTCCTCCTCGGCGTAGTGCTGGAAGAAGACAACCGGATTTTTCAGTCCCTCGTTCATCAGTTGGTGCACCAGGGCGCGATGCTCTCCCAATCTATTGGGATGGTTGCTTTGGGCAACGAGTACCACTTCCGGATGATATTTCAGGCAGGCGACTACTTCGTCATTCAGCCCCATATAGGTGACAAACAGAAACTTCAGGGATGCGTTGCAACCGCTGATAAACGGTAGCTGGTCGCTTTTGAAAGCGGGCCATGTGTTGGCTTGTCCCTCCCAAAGGTCGGCATCTACGATATGCTGCATACCATCCACGGTAGTTTGAACTTCCTGCCGTCCGATGTAAACGTAATCGGGCTTGAACTGCGGGTCGAACTCCCCGTTTCCATCCAGGCGGGCGGCTACCACTACGGGCAGGTTATCCCCGTCGATGTTGTGTACGGCCGTCGTTTTCCTGCGGGCGGGCGACAGATAATTAAACTCGGGCGCTACTGCTCCCGGAATGTAAGGATGCTCGTGGCGTTGCACGATGTAATCCACCAGTTTGCGGGCCACGGGTATTTCTGCTTCAGGGGCTTCGCTCAAGGACACACGAATGGTATCACCCAGTCCGTCGGCAAGCAAAGCGCCGATGCCCAAGGCGGATTTAATTCGTCCGTCTTCTCCGTCACCGGCTTCCGTCACTCCGAGGTGAAGCGGGAAGTACATGCCTTCCTTCTCCATGATGTCGGCAAGCAGGCGTACGGTCTTCACCATGACCACCGTGTTCGATGCCTTGATGGAGATAACTACATCCGTAAACCCTTCTGCCACGCAAATACGCAGGAATTCCATGCACGACTCTACCATCCCTTCGGGCGTGTCGCCATAGCGCGACATGATGCGGTCGGACAATGAACCGTGGTTGACACCGATGCGGATAGCCGTATGGTTTTCTTTACAGATATTGAGGAAAGGGACGAAACGGTCGCGTATCTTCTGTAGCTCGCAGGCGTACTCCTCGTCGGTATACTCCAACTGCTTGAAGGTGCGCGCAGCATCCACGTAGTTCCCCGGATTGATGCGCACTTTCTCGGCATATTCTGCCGCAACGTCCGCCACTTTAGGATTGAAATGCACATCGGCCACTAGCGGAGCCATATAGCCGTCATGGCGCAAGGCTGCATTGATGTTTCGCAGGTTCTCGGCCTCTTTGACGCCCTGGGTGGTGAGGCGCACATACTCTCCGCCCGCATCGACAATACGTTTGGCTTGTGCCACACAAGCATCTGTGTCCTGCGTGGAGGTATTGGTCATGCTCTGTATGCGGATAGGACTGGAGCCGCCCATAGGAGTGGCTCCAATGTTTACTTCCGATGTTTCCCGTCGGGAATAGTTGAATAAATCCATGGGTTAGTTCGTCTTATACTCGTACTTGACTTTTTTCAAGTCTTCGTTGGTTTTAACGATTTTCTTTTTCAGTCCTTCTTTGTAAGCAGTAAATGCCTCTGCCAGAGTGGTGTCGCTCAGTGCCAGCATCTGCACGGCAAGGATGGCGGCGTTCATGGCACCGTTGATGGCAACTGTTGCTACGGGAATGCCCGGAGGCATTTGGATGATAGAGTACAATGCGTCTACACCGTCGAGCACAGAACCTTTCACGGGTACGCCAATCACCGGCAAAGTCGTATTGGCGGCAATGACACCCGGCAGGGCGGCTGCCATACTGGCGGCGGCGATGATAACTTTAATGCCACGTTGACGGGCACCTTTCGCAAATTCTTCTACTGCTTCCGGAGTGCGGTGGGCAGACAGTGCGTTCATTTCGAACGGCACATGCAAATCATTGAGCAACTGTGCCGCCTTTTCCATAACTGGAAGGTCGGAGGTGCTGCCCATGATGATACTAACGATTGGAGACATGTTATTTAATTATTAGTTATTAGCTATTAGTGATTAGTTATTAGTGATTAGTTATTAATCACTAATAACTAATCGTTAATCATTAATCAGTGCTTTATACGCTTCCGCATCCATCAGACTATCGAAATCTGCATCGGCAGCAGGTTTGATTTTGATGAGCCAGCCTTCGCCATACGGGTCTTTGTTTACCAGTTCCGGCTGGTCGGCAAGAGCTTCGTTTTGTTCCAGAACTTCTCCGGCTACGGGCAGGAAGAGGTCGGAAATGGTTTTCACTACTTCGATGGTGCCGAATACTTCGTCGGCAGCCAATGTTTCGCCTTCAGTCTGGATGTCGACAAATACGATGTCACCCAGTTGCTCTTGTGCATAGTCTGTGATACCTACATAAGCTACATCACCTTCGAGGCGGATCCATTCATGTTCTTTCGTGTACTTTACGTCATTGGGGAAATTCATAATCTTTAGTTTTAAGAGTTAATACTATGTTTAAATTAAAAGTTGAAAATTAAATGTGGCACGACTTCTTTAAAATAAGAAGATGCGGAACAATATGTTGCTTAAAGGGTGGAGAACCAGTAGGGAACAAATAAGTCCTACAGCGAAACCACCCATTACTTCGCCCAGTGTGTGATGTTGCAAGATGATACGGGCTGTGCCCAACACGCCTGCAACGAGGATGAATATACACAACCACCCTACGGGGTTATATCCGAACAAGGCACTGAAAGCTACCAGTCCGCCCAGTACAGCACCGGCGCCGGCCATGTGCTCGCTGAGCTTCCACTTCAAGTTGACAATTACACAGATTATCATCATGACAAGAGCAGCAAGGATGATGCCGGTCATATACCATGGAATATTCAGCCGGCGCATCATGAGCAGACAGAATACGTAAGAGGTGATAGTCAGGATGAAAGGGGCGTATCTTCGTTTTCGTTCCACTAAATCTTCCGGACTGAAACCGTTGATTTTGCGGAAAAGGAAAATGGTCAGTGTCGGCATCAGGATGGTGAAGCAATAGACTACGCCCAGCACAATCAATTTGTATTGCAAGGGCATGATGCGTAAATAGGAGAATATGAACAAGATAAGGAAAGCCACAAAAGGAATGGAAAACGGCGTGAATACGGCCGAAATCACTTTAGCTGTCCGAATCAATGTCTTGTCAGCAATGATATGTTGTTCTACTGTCATCTTTCTTGTTTACTTTATCGTACCTTACCACCCTATCACTTTATCACCCTATTACTCTCTCTCCTACCTCCTCAGCCTTGCCACCGGAATATCCAGTTGTTGGCGATACTTGGCCACCGTGCGCCGGGCAATCGGATAACCTTTTTCTTTCAGTATCTCGGTGAGCTCATCGTCGGTATAAGGCTTCTTCTTATCCTCGTTGTCGATGCACTCTTTCAGTATCCGGTGTATTTCGCGTACCGACATTTCTTCACCGTCTTCGGTGACGTATCCGTCGCTGAAAAAGAATTTCAGCGAATAGATGCCGTAGTTGGTCTGTACATATTTGCTGTTGCTGACGCGGGAGATGGTAGAAATATCGAGTCCCGTGCGTTCGGCCACGTCTTTCAGTATCATTGGGCAGAGCAGTGACTCGTCTCCGTCCAGGAAGAACGGGCGTTGCAAGTCTACAATGGCCTGCATGGTAGTCATCAGCGTATTTTGGCGTTGCTTCACGGCGTCGATAAATCCTTGCGCGGCATCCATCTTCTGCTTGAGGAACATCATGGCCTTTTTCGACTCTTTCGACTGGTTCGCCTTGTTCTTGGTGTGCTCCTCCACCATTTCGGTGAAGTCGCGGCTCATGCGCAGTTCCGGCACGTTGCGGTTGTTCAGTGTGATGTTGATGGTGCCGTCGTCATAAGTATCCACGATAAAATCCGGCACAATCTGCTGCAGGTTCTTGCCGATGGCTTCGCCCATAGAGGCGCCCGGACGCGGGTTTAGTTTGCAGATTTCTTTGATGGCCTGCTGGAAGGCGTCTTCTTCGAGGCCGAGCTTCTGCTGTATCTTGCCCCAATGCTTGCGGGTGAAGTCCTCATAGCATTCGGAGATTATGGCTTCTTCGATGTAAAGCAGCGGGTTCGGAGTGAAGTGCCGCTGTTCTATCTTGCGACGTATCTGGATAAGGAGACACTCCTGCAAGTCGCGGGCACCCAGTCCGGCAGGGTCGAAATCCTGAATAATCTTCAAGGCTTCGTCCAACTCTTGCGGTGTGGCTTCGATGCCGGCATAAATGGCAAGTTCGTCGCTGATGCTGTCGAGGGATTTGCGCAGCAGGCCGTCGTCGTCTAGCGAACCGATAAGATATTCTGCCAACTCCCGTTGATGTTCGGTGAGGTTGCGTTCTCCCAGTTGCTCTTTCAGGGTTTCATAAAAAGAGGTTGCGTCGGAAAAAGGAATTTCTTCAGCCAACTCGCCTTTACTGCGATTGTTCTCCTGCAACTTATAATCGGGGATATCATCTTCGGTCAGGTAGTCGCTCAGAGAGTCGTAGTCGGTGTTTTCGCCGTCTTCCGAGTCGGACTCTATATTAGTGCTGTCAGTATCGTCGCCGGCGGAGCTTCCATCCCCTTCTTCCAGGGCCGGATTTTCCAGCAGTTCGGCGCGCACACGGTCTTCCAGCTCCACAGCCGGAAGTTCCAGCAACTTTACTACCAGAATTTGCTGCGGCGACAGCGTTTGTATCTGCTGTTGCGCTTGCGTCTGTATCTGTCGGGGACCTTGTGCCATACTTAATCTAATTACGAATTATTGAATTACAAATTACGAAAATGTCATTTGAATTCTTTGCAAAAATAGTGAATAGTTCGGGAGCGCGAAATCTTCTCTTGTTATATTTAACAAGAAAGCGGGCGCTTGGTTGCATTTTTGTTGTTATCTTTGCTGTACGAACTAAAACCAAAGTGCTATGTTTGCTAAAGAAACGTATGTGCAGCGCCGGGCGCTGCTGAAAGAAAATGTCGGCTCGGGAGTGTTATTGTTCTTAGGTAACGATGAGCAAGGTTTGAATTATGAAGACAATGCCTTCCGCTATCGTCAGGACTCTACTTTTTTATATTATTTCGGTTTGTCGTTTGCCGGACTGTCGGCCATTATCGACATCGACGAAGATAGAGAGATTATTTTTGGTGACGAACTGATCATCGACCATATCGTCTGGATGGGCACGCTGCCCACTCTGAAGGAGAAGAGCGAGCGTGTAGGTATCGGAGAAATCCGTCCTTCCGCCGACATTGTCAGCTATCTGCACAAGGCCGCACAGAAAGGGCAGACCGTTCATTATCTCCCGCCTTATCGCGCCGAGCATAAACTGAAACTGACGGATTGCCTGGGCATTCCGCCTGCACGCCAGGAGGGCTCCGTTCCGTTTATCCGTGCGGTGGTGGCGCAGCGTAACTACAAATCTGCCGAAGAAATAGAAGAAATAGAAAAGGCGTGCGATGTAACTGCCGATATGCATATCACGGCAACAAAAGTGCTTCGTCCGGGAATGTACGAATACGAGGTGGTGGCAGAGATGAACCGGGTGGCAGAGTCTCGCAACTGCGAGCTTTCTTTTCCGACCATCGCTACGGTGAACGGTCAGACCCTGCACAATCACTATCATGGCAATAAGGTGAAACCGGGAGATTTATTCCTGATTGATGTCGGTGCGGAACCTCCGTCGGGCTATTGCGGTGACATATCTTCCACCATTCCGGCAGACAAAACCTTTACTCCCCGTCAGCGTGCCGTTTATGAAATTCAGAATGCAATGCATCTGGAGTCTGTGAAGGCGCTTCGTCCGGGTATTCCTTATATGGAGGTTTACGAACTTTCCGCCCGCGTCATGGTGGAAGGACTGAAAGGTTTGGGATTGATGAAAGGCGATGCCGATGATGCCGTCCGTGAAGGGGTACATGCGGTTCTATCCTCACGGGCTCGGACACATGATGGGGCTGGATGTGCACGATATGGAAAATCTCGGAGAACTGTGGGTAGGTTACGATGGTCAGCCCAAGAGCACACAGTTCGGCCGTAAGAGCCAGCGCCTTGCCATTCCTTTGGAGCCGGGCTTTGTGCATACGGTAGAACCGGACATCTATTTTATCCCCGAGTTGATTGACCTCTGGAAAGGTGAAAAGAAATTTACTGACTTCATCAACTACGATAAGGTGGAAGAATATCGCAACTTCGGTGGCATTCGCAACGAAGAAGACTATCTGATTACTGAAACAGGCGCCCGCCGTCTGGGTAAGAAGATACCGTTGACACCGGAAGAGGTGGAGGCGTTGAGATAATTCTTGATTTCTCCAACTCCGTTTCGAACAAATCTCTGCTAGGTTTCAACACATCGTTCATCTTCAGGGTGAATTCTTTGGATAAAAAAAATCCCCGCGTTTCACAACGCGGGGAAAGCAAACAAACAAAAAACAAACAACCGCATGGAGGGGGAAGCAGGACGCTTCCTGCCGTTTTTCCATGCTTACCGATTGTGTGGGTTTAGCTTATTTATATTTAGCGCCATTGATGGTCAGTGAATAATTCGTGTCCGGGTAACGTACCCCGCCCAATAGGCCCTGAAAATCGGTGGCATCCATCGCCGCGCCGTTGAAGGTTGAGTTTTGAATGTAACCGGAGGGCATGTCGATGACCAGAGACTGCGTGTCTGAACCTTCCAGCACACCTACGCAGATGCTGCTGAAACGTCTTTTCTCTACTTGGCCTGCATTGGTATTGGCCGGAGCTTCCACTTTGGTGTCGATGATGAAGTTTTTACTTACTTCGCTTGAAACAGCACTCTTCGAACCGAAGTAACCTATAATGCCTCCACATTGGCCGTATTCTACGTTCTCGGTATCAACCTTGATAGTAGAACCTTTCACGGTACAGTTCTTGATAGTAGCGTCATTTTCCATTTGGGAACCTTCAATTCCGCCTACTTTATTGATGCCTTGTATCGTGCTGCTCTCAAGCGTACAGTTTTCTATCACGTTTGTACCATAACCGGTACCGATAAATCCGCCGGCATAAGCATTGTTGCTGTCATCATTCTTGGCTGTGATGTTGGCATTCTTCAAAGTCAGGTTCTTGATGGTTACGGTAACGGCGGCGGGTAATAAGCCGGCACATAACTCATTTTCCATCTTGTAGTTGGCTATGGTATGATTGTTTCCGTTGATGGTACAATTAGTTATCCATTTGAAGTCTTTGCTGGTAGACAAAGAGTGGTTGTCCATATCCAAATCACGAGCTAGTACAATCTCTTTATTCCCGCCGTCGAAGCCTGAATAAATCATGGCAGCCAATACACGTGGGTCTCCGACATAAATCTTGCCGTCGTCGGCAACTGTTGCTGCCGAAGCAAGGCTTTTTCCGTCCCATTTATTGCTGGGCAGCAGTGTAGCGTCTTCAGCGCATCCGGTAAGGTCTACAGAGCTGTCGGCAACCACTTCATTACGCCATGCATTAGCATTCACATCAACCGCATGCGGCAAGCGCGGAGTTTGAGTTTCGCGGAACTTGGTGTTGTTCTTTACTATTACTTTATTATAATAGGCCGAGCGCAAACTTACGCCAAACTGGTAATTGGTCATTGTTTGAGGGCTATTGTCACTTACTACATCGCAGTTGTCCAATATAAACGTATTGTTGCGTGTATTTTTATCACTGGTTACATCATCTTTATTGAACCCATTCACCACAACGGTAGCAAACACTTCCGTCGGGCCGGTGAAGCAGTTGCGTCCTATCAGTTTAGAGTCCTTGATGTTGAAAGTGGAGCCGGCGTCCGAGGTAGACCAGATGTTAAAGGCTGCACGTCCGTCCAGGATGGAGTTGTTCACATTGACATTCAGCGATATGTTGTGCAAGGTGTTGATGACGTAATATACGCCTTCGAATACACAGCCGTTTACTGTTAAGTTTGTGGTTGCCGTTCCGTCATAAGCTTTATTGCCATTGCTTCCCACGGTAATTGCTCTTGAGTAGTCAGAACCCGTAAAGGCGGTTTTCTTATCATCCGTATAAGCATAGTCCTGTGCTTTGTCTGCATTCAACTTTGTTGCGCCAAAACCGATGTATGTATTCTCTAGCAAGGCGGTGATTGTATTACCTGTGCCGCCATTTTGAATGTTAAATCCGGACTGGTTGCTCTTTCCGGAAGTCAACAGTAAAGAGCTGTTGCGGATAGTAACCTTCTGATTTGTCCCGAGTACTTTTACTAAGGAATATTCATTAGTAGAAGATACAGTCAGATTGTCGAATGTCACGTCAGTAGCTCCGTCCACTATCTCGATAGGGGATATACCCGCCTTGTCTACATGTATTTTCATATTAGAAATATTGGTATTGAATGCAATTTTCATCGGCTTTCTCATCACTATATCTGCCGATCTTGTCGTAGTAGGAGGAGTCAGTGACCCGTCAAACGTGCATTCGCGCTCAATCAGGATGCTTTCGTAGTCTGATACATTGTCGGCTATCAGGTTGAAGTAGCTCTGCTGATTGTCCAGGCAACGCCAGATGGTTCCTGTCCAGTTATTAGTTGCCTTGTCGATTTCGCTTACCACACCATAGAGTTTCACATTGCCTTTCTTCAATACCAACTTATTAACTGTTACGCTGCTTTCTATCACCAACGTATTGTTTGCCGTAGAAGCTTCAATTTCACTAAAAGTTCCTTCAAGTAAGTTTGCCGTACTCTCTTCGGCTTCGATAACTATCTTTCCGGTAGAAGAGGTGGCAGTGATGTTTATTTCTTTGGGGTATATGTTGTCTCTCCTCCTTCACCAGTTGACGTTTCATAACTAAAGGTCACGGGCTCCGTCGTTTGGGGCAAAGTAATGGATACCGCCACATTCTTCTTTGCGTACTTAGGCATTGAAATCGTTGTTGCTGTTTTCGGGGTTTCTGTCAGCACAACATTGGAATTGGTTTTCAATTTTTCACTAACTTCTTCTGCCGTAGCTGCTTCCGCTATGGTGTAGTCCAATTCGTCCGTCTCAAATGCAGGGACTACTGTTGCCGTAATGTTGCTTTCGGCTGTCAGCAAGTTACCCTTCACATTCGTCTTATAGTTGCGTTGGATAGGAATAGTATTCAACTCTTTGGTGGTAATCAGAGTTCCGCTGGCACTGAATACGGTAAGTGTCATATTTGCCAGAAGTTGATTTGCTTTACCGTCCACAGTGGTAGCTTCCGGTGCAAAAAGATAATCTACGGTCAGGTTGCCGTCGGCATCCACCACATTGGCCGCGCTTTTATAAGATAATGCCACCCTTTCACCCGTTGCTTTGCCGGTAATGGCATTGAAGCCGGTATAAACATCCTTGAATGACAATGTAGCTGTAGCAGGAATTAAATCCGTGTTCTGAATATTCGGAATATTGTTTAAATCCGTTGTCTTGATGTTCAACTGCCCGAACGGACGGCTCAACTCAATAGATTTGGCGAAAGCGCCTGTCACCAACTTTTCCTCCATAGCGAAGAACGCATCGCGCGTGTCGTCCTTGCTGCTTCCTTCATAGTCGCCCATCATGGCAATGTTGCCCAGGCCGTTCTTCGTGTTGTAGTGCCCATCGGTGGTGAGGTCGCTAGACGACGCAACATAGTCCGCCCAAAACACGAACTTATACGTCTGCGAAGTAACCAGACGAACATTGAACTTGGCCTTAAGCTCCGAGATGGCAACCGCCTCCCGTTTATATAGCTCGTCATTCAGATAAACCTCCAGAATACAGCGGTTCACCGTTGCCCCGTCACCCGTAGTGCGGGTCACGGCAGAGTTGCCTTCCTTCGGCAATTGCACACTGAAAGATGCGGACACTTCTCCGCCTTTCCCACCGTTCGCCAACTCGTCATTCTGACAAGCTGTGAACATCAGCAGGACAAACCCTGCCAAGAATAAGAAATACTTTTTCATACTAGTTTTGTTTGAAATGTAACATATATATCTGTTTTGTTTGAAAATAACCTCAAGGAACTACAACGTTAATCTCTCCGTCGAAACCGGGATTGATGCCTATGCCGGGCGCGAACTCGCGGGTGAGGAACGCATCGCGCACGGTGGTAATCTTGTTCCGCTTGACGGGCACTTCCACCCCGCTGACGCGGTTCACCTCCTGCCCCTCCTCGTTGTAGATTATCATTTCCAGGCTGACGGAAGACTCCGCACAGTTCACCAGCACATAGTCGAAGACCAGACAGGCCTCATTGTCCGAAATGGGGATGGGCGTGGAGGTGAAGCTGACGCCCGTCACCGCCTCGTTGGGGTGGTTGAGCGGGATGTCGAAGCCCACCGGGAAGTAGCCGGCGTAGAGCACCTGTAGCGTGAAGTCCTCGATGCCTGTGCTGCGAGCGTCTGCACTCTTTTGCCTCTGCTCCAGTTTGTTCATATATTTGATGATGTCGGTCGTGATAAGCTCTATCTTTGCCAACGGACGTTCCAGTTGCATCTCCTCCCGGTGTCCGGCTTCCAACCGGCAGCGGTAGGGCATAAGGTCGAGGCTCATCTGGCCGGAAAACACATCCTTATAGTCCGTTCCGGCCGTGTAGTCGCCCTTCAGCTTGACGGCTCCGAAGTCGGCGGTGTCGTAAAAACAGTCAGCCTGAGTGCCTACGGCACAAAGTCGCGCCATGCCACCACGCGATAATTGCGTGCATGCAGGTCGCACTCCAGTGTCACTTCATCCGCATCCCCCTCAGGATAAAAGAGTTGGGCGCGGAACTGCAGGCTCTGGTCGTACTTGTCGTCGGCATAACCTCCACCTGATAGCGTACTTCGTACTGGCGTGCATCGGCGGCGCGGGTGGAGAACTCGGGCGCATCAAACGGCGTCATGTCCGCACCGGGCAGCAGCACAATCTTGGCATGTACGATGGTAGGGTCCACTCCCCCGTCTTCGGGAAGCTCGTGCGCCCCGCAAGCGCCTAGCATGAGCAGGCACAGGCAGGCCACTGCCGGATATACCTTATTTATTATAGAGTGTTTCATCGTCGCCCTCCTTTCCAGTCTATCCGGTAGCAGAAGGAGACACCCACGTGGTCGATGCCGAAGAAATTCTTGTGCCGGGTGTCGACGTATGCCCCGTTGGGGATGTTGAAGAAACGGTTGTAATGCAGATAGGCATAGCCCACGCCCAGAGAGAATTCCGCGCACCAGCGCCCTTGCTTGTCGAGTGGAAGGCGGTAGCCCGCCGCCAGTCCTGCATTGAACAGGGGTGAGTCGGCATCCTGATAGCGGTAAGTGCCGCTTTTGAGTGCATAGTTGTAGGACGACACGTCCACATGCGCGCCGGCAAAGAGCCCGTCCACCCGGCTGAACCAGTAGCGCACTTCGGGCTGCACGCAGAAAATGCGGAACTTGCGGTCGGAAGCGAAATAATTGGCAGGGGAGTAGTAAAAAGGCAGGACTACCGAGAGCGCGGGCGACACGTCATATTCTGCCGCCACGTTCAGTACCGCCATTCCCCATGCCACGGCGTTGGTCTTCAGCAGTATCGAATGGCCGTTGCGTCCGGTGCGTGAGTCGGACGCCGGTTGGGCGTAGCTTGGGGCTGCAAGGAGGACGCATAATAGAATGATTGTAATTCTAATCCGCATAAGCCTAATAAAACTTTAACGCCAATCGAGGGGTTAAAGCATGTGTCCTCAAGCTCCGGACAGGACGGGTTATGAAACAGAAGCGTGGAACTGCAATATATGTTTTGATAACGGATTGGGAAAGTCGAAAATGAAAAGAAAAGCATAATAATAGAAAATAAAATATCTGTTATATAGTGTTTTATGTGGTATCTAATTCGGGAACGCTCCTTTAATTTGTTTTAATCCGTTTCAAGTTTCTTCGGGATATATGGGAACATTATCGGGAATTATATATACCTTTGCAATGTAATTCAAAAGCACGCCGAACATGAAAGTTTCCGTCTATCTGAAAAAGAACGATTCTGCGACATCGAACATCTGCTTCCGTGTCCGGGAGAAAAATGTGGATATAAAAGTCGTTTCTCCCCTTACCGTATATGACAAGTATTGGGATGCCGACACCCTTAGTTATAAACGCACTACGGCTGTATCTGCCACCGAGCAGAAACGGCTACCCGAACAGATTGCTTCCATTATAGAGAATGTCGAGAAAACCTTTTCGGACAAGGCAGACAGCAAATGGCTGAAGCAGGTCATAGAGGATGTGCTGTATCCGGCACGTGCCTTCGAGCGCAACCATCCGAACCTTCTTAGCCGCATCCGGGAATATTTAGAGAAATTTGACGGTGCGGACAGGACCAAGGAGCATATCATCCGTTTCGAGCGCAAGATGTCGCGTTACCACGACTACCAAAGGGAGATATTGGGCAACCGTGATTTCATGCTCTTTGTGGAGACGGTCACACTGGAGCAAATGAACGATTTCCGGGATTATGTTGCAAATGAATACCAGTTACAACAGGAACATCCCGATTTCTATGATTCTCGTATGCTCATCAAACGCAAACCCAGGTCGCTTTCCGGCACTACCGTCATCAACATCATGAACCTTTTCTGTACTTTCCTGCACTGGTGCAAGAAAATGAAGTATTCCGACAACGAGGTCTATGCGCTCTACGGCTGCAAGGAGCCGACATACGGCGCCCCGTTCTACCTTACATCGGAAGAGAGGAATATTCTTTACGATGCGGATTTGAGTAACAATCCAAAGCTGGCGGTCATCCGTGATATTTTCGTGTTTCACTGTTACATTGGTTGTCGTGTGGGGGATTTATACAGACTAACAAGAGCCAACATCAAGGACGGATTTTTGGAATACATGCCACAGAAGACCAAGAAATGCCAGGCGAAGACAGTCAGAGTACCGCTGCATGAAAAAGCATTGAAAATACTGGAACACTATAATGCCAGTGCGGATAAATTACTTCCGTTCAAGTCTATACACACTTATAATCTTGGCATAAGGGAACTTTTGAAACATTGCGGCATAGACCGTATGGTCACCATCCTTGACACGCACGGTTACAACACCGTGCAGAGACCTTTGTACGAGGTGGTCAGTAGCCATACTGCAAGAAAGACTTTTGTAGGTAACCTCTATAGGCAAGTGCCCGACCCGAATTTGATAGCGTCCATGTCAGGACACGTGGAAGGCAGCAGGGTGTTCAACCGTTACCGCACCATAGACGATGACATGAAGCGCAAACTGGTAGAAATGATAAATTAGGAAACTCAAAAAGGATATATATATGAAAGTAACGGCATTCATCAGAAAGACATCAGCCAAGAACAACGTGACGGATCTGGCACGTGTCTATTTCCGTGTCCGGGACATTGGCGGAGTTGACATCAAAGCGGCAAGCGAGCTTTCCATCAATCCGAACCACTGGAGTGCAGAGAAGCAGGGCTACAAGCCGCGTGTAGCTTTAGTATCGGAAGAGAAGCGGATGAACTTCGACAAGGACATCCAGCAGATAACCCACCTTATCGCCAAGGAATACCACCGTGGCGTGGACGGCAACTGGCTGAAAGGGCTGATAGAGGAATACCATCATCCCAACATCAACGCAAGGGGCGACAACAAGGCCGACGAATATCTGTTGTCGTACCAGATACAAAAATATATCGACGAGACTCCGCTTGCGCACGACAGCATGAAGCACCATCAGGACAATCTTAACAAGGTGCTTCGCTACGAGCGTTTCCGGCACGAAGTCATGCACCAGCGAGGCTTCCGCCTCTGTATTGACTCCATCACGGCAGACGATATAAGGGATTTCAAGTTCTGGATGCAGGAGGAGCACAAGTATGTGGATATGTACCCGGCATTCTATCAGAACGAGATACGCCGCAACGTGGAACAGGTACGTTCCGAAAACAGTATGTCAGGCTCATTGTACCGCATCCGTACCGTTATCAAGTGGTGCATCAAACGCAAACTCACAAGGAACAATCCATTTGACCAGTACCAGATTACCCAGCCGATGTATGGCGACCCATTTTATCTTACCCTTGAAGAAAGGGACAAAGTGTATTATGCCGATTTAAGCGGATTAAGCCCTGTCTATGCCGTCTATCGTGACATTTTTATGTTCCAGTGCCTGATAGGCTGTCGTGTAAGTGACCTGAACAGGCTGACCAAGGCGAACATAGTGGACGGATGTGTGGAATATATACCACAAAAGACCAAACTGGAACACGCTAACACGGTGCGTGCCCCTCTCAACCAGAAGGCATTGGATATACTGGAGCGTTACAAGGACTTGGAGAATGCCCTGCTTCCCCGGTTCTCTCACTTCGGCTATAACAGCAAGATAAAGCAAATCCTCAAACACGTGGGCATAGACCGCATGGTCAGGGTTCTTGACCCGAAGACACGCGAGGATGTGGCAAGACCCTTGTATGAGGTAGCAACCACGCACACGGCACGCAAGACCTTTATAGGCAACTTTTACAAGCAGGTCAAAGACCCGAACCTGATTGCCTCCATGTCGGGGCATTCGGAAGGAAGCCGCGCCTTTGCCCGTTACAGGCATATCGATGACGAAATCAAGAAAGAACTGGTAAACCTGCTGGATTAGAATCACCTGTCCGTTGTATTTTATTCTTTCCCTATGTTACATTTATAACCAACTACACTATGGCTGAATCCCGATTGACATACGACCAATTCAAGGCTGACATTCTCCAGTGGAAGAACAGCCACAGGGAAGAATACAACCGCTTCGCGCGTCTGATGACAAACGGGGACGAGAGGCAATATCTCTCCATCTGCCGTGCCATCTTCAAACAGCTGCCCAAGGTCAAGACGGAATGGGAATTGTGCTGGGGCGATGACAACAAGGATGATTTTAACGATATAGACCTGCTGTTCAGTGAAGAATCCGTCCCGGAACAGATTGTTGAAGCATTCCAAAAGCAGAGGGAAGAGAATAATCTATCAGACGGAGCTTCATCGTCCTTTTGGAACAAGGTCAAATCCTTTTTTAGAAGCAAGTCCAAAAGACATGACATTATCCTTTCCGCACCGCTTGTACTAAGCTGGCTGTATTACGGAAAGAGTTTTGAGGCAATGGTCAGTATGGTCAACAAGCAGGCTGCCAATCCTGAGGCGGACAGAATGGACAGGCAGAGTTGTTCTTGGGTAGCCAAACGGATAATACAGGTATCCATCAAAAACGGTTTCCGCACGCAATCTGACTGGGACAGATACTTTTCCATGAACGATGCCATTGAAAAGGGCAATATCGGAGAATGGGCGTTGCGGTCCGTTACAGATGAAACGGATACAGACAATGACAATAACGTCAGTGCGACAAATTTAGAGAAAGCCAAAATTGATGCAACAACAGCACAGCGCACAGCCGGAAGGAAAAAGATACAGGAGCAGCCACTTGCAGAATATCTTGATAGCAAGAACAAGGATGCTGTTATAAGTTGCATCCGCAATTTTGTTACCGTCAACACAAGTGCCGTCCATCAGGCACTGCCGTTCTATGTATTGAAGGAGTTGCGTTTGGTTACAGGTATGCATACAGCCAAGGAATACAGCATCGGACTTACCTTACAGTTTCCGGATTTGCTGACACTAAAAAGCGAAAGTGCCATACGGCAGGCTGTCGGGTTCCTGAAAACGGCAAGGCACGTGATAAAAGATTGCAAAGATCAGTCGGCACTGCTTATCGAAAGTGACGAAAACCAGGAACTGTTCCAGACATTAGTGGAGTCAATCAAAGATATTACCGGCACGGACAAAGAAACAGATATGGCAAAATAGGATAAAATAAAGCCGTTTTATATGGTCATACAGACTTGAATTGTCATGACAATTTAAGACAACATACTATATATCAATCAATTTCAATTCATATATACTTTTGCACCGTCAATCCTTTTCCCGAGGGTCGGCGGTGCTTCTCTTTTATAAGCCATCGGAAGCGGAGCATCAGGGAACTTTTGAAGATGGTCATCACAAACTTCAAAAAATGATATTTATGATAACCATAGAAAGTCTGGTCGAGCAGGGAGCGAACGTGAAACTGGAAGTCACTCCCACAGACCTTAAAATGTTTGCGGAATCCATCGTGCAGCGTACCATCATGGCACAGCAGGAAGAACAGAAGGCAGCCATACAGCGTGAAGCGGAAAAAGGCTGGCTGAACACAAGGCAGGTTCGTGAACTGTTGAACGTGTGCGAGGGAACGCTCAACCTGTGGGCGAAGCGCGGCTATCTTGTCCCCGTCAAGGTCGGCAACAAGAACATGTATGCCAAGTCAGATGTGCGCCGTGTGCAGACGGGAGGCAAGTCTGAGAGTGTAATATCCTATTGCAAGAAGAGAAATGGCTGAAATGAAGAACACCCGGCTTGAACGGTGCAACCGAATCCGTATGGAAGCGGAGCATACCGAAGATACGAGCTTCCCCTTGGATGTGTTTCCCCAGACTGTGCAGTCAATCATACTTGACATGACCATATACGAGAACTACAAAATTGAGTTTATCGCAACGTCCATGCTGTCGGCTGTGTCCGCAGCCTTGGGCGGCACTTACCGCATCCGTATCAAGGGCGACTGGCAGAGCAACGGTGCGTTGTACATCATCCTGGTAGGCAGACCCGGACTCGGCAAGACACCACCGCTGGAGGCGGCATACCGTCCTATCCGAAAACACGACTATGCTCTTTTCAAAGCGTATGCGGCAGAGATGGAAGCATGGAAAGCGGCAGGAGAAAACGGCAGGAAGCCTGTTCTGAAACGAACCATCGTGTCTGACTTCACTCCCGAATCGCTTATGCTGACGCACAACAACAATCCCCGAAGCGTGGTTATCTTGGTGGACGAGATTATGGGCATGTTCAATTCCGCCAATCGTTACACGAACGGGCAGCTCATAGAGCAGCTGCTTACAGCATGGAGTGGCGGAGCTTTGGACGTGACAAGGGTAAGCAATCCTATTCCTGTACATATAGAACACCCGTGTATCAACATCATCGGGAGTACACAGACCAAGCGTGTGCATGAGCTTCTCAGAAAGGGATTCGAGGAAAACGGGCTGCTTGACCGCATCCTGTTCGTATTGCCCAAGTCCCCCGAAATATCGCAATGGATAAACCGGGATGATGACGGGGAGAGGATGTCTGCGGCTGCTACATGCTGGGAGCACATATTGGATAAGGTGCTTGCCTTGGACTATGATACCGAAGCGGAAGAGAGAATACCTCATGTGTTGTCTATGGAAAAGGAGGCCAAGGAATACTTCTTCTCCTGGTGGAACAGGAAAGTGAAACGTATCAACCGGATAGAGGATGATGCCGAAGTGGACAGCCGGGAGATGAAACATCCGGCTCATGTGGCACGGCTGGCTCTGATAATTCAGGTCTTGCGGTATGCTTCCGATGAAAGCCACCTTCAGTTTGTGGATATGGCATCGGTGAAAGGGGTCATACGCCTGAATGATTATTTCGAGGATTCATATATCCGCATCCGTTCCTTTGTGGCGAACGACACTTGCGAAGAGCCTCCAAAGGTGTTGTTGTCATTGCTACCAGATACATTTGACACGAAAACAGCCATTGCCATAGGCAAAGAGTTGCAGGGAGTCAGCGAGCGCACGGTGATGAACTACCTCAAGGAGTTATACCACAGCCGGCTTCTGCGGAAAGCAAAAGCCGGGTATTACGAGAAAATCATGTATGAATCCGGCAAATTTTCCATAAACGAATATGAACAATCAACCAAAGACTGCAAAAAATGACCTCTGTTGCAGCTTGCAGTTTCTTCAGTCTTGCAGTTTCTGGACATTGGATACAGAAAATCCTGCAAAACTGCAAGGACTGCACACTGCAAATAACCTTTCTGTTTGTAGGAATCAAAAAGAGATAGCTATGAATGAATACAGATTCCATCTCCAGAAATACAGACCGGGCAGCAAGACCGTCTGCCCCGAATGTGGCAGGAAAGCCTGTTTTACCCGATACATTGACGAGGAAGGGCTGATTTCGTTTCCCGACAATGTGGGCAAGTGCGACCACATCAACAGTTGCGGCTACCATTATACACCGAAGGAATATTTTAATGATAACCCTACTGTCAGAGAAACATTGATAGAGCGAGATGGGAATGGCAATGTTATATCAACGGTTATAATGCCGATGGTAAAGTCATCCCCTAAACCGCAGCCACAGATTTCTTATTTTCCCTCTGATTGGGTGGAGCAGTCCATGCAGAAGTTTGACATCAACCCTTTATACCGATACCTGACCAAAGTGGCAGGCAAGGAGAAAACGGACAGGCTATTTAATCTCTACAGGGTCGGCACTTCCAAAAAGTGGAATGGGGCAACCGTGTTCTGGCAAATTGACATCCACGGCAATGTACGGGCAGGCAAGATTATGGGGTATGATGCAACAACCGGACTCCGTATCAAGCAACCCTTCAATCAAGTCAGCTGGGTGCATTCAGTGAGAAAGATGCAGGACTTCCACATGAAACAATGCCTGTTCGGTGAGCATCTGCTGTCTGGCACTTTTGCAGGTCAGTCCGCCAAGACTGTTGCCATTGTCGAAAGTGAGAAGACCGCCTTGATTGCCGCCCTCTTCATTCCCGATTTCATCTGGTTGGCCACCGGAGGAATGCACAGTTGCTTTAACAGCGAAGCCATGCAAGTGCTTAGAGGGCGTGAGGTGATTCTATTCCCCGACCTCAAGGCAACGGAAGATTGGAAGCATAAGACAAAAATGCTGCAACCCATTTGCAAACGTGCCACTTGTTCCGACCTGTTGGAAACGATGGCTACCGATGAACAGCGTGAGGCAGGACTGGACATTGCGGATTTCCTTCTGATGGAAGATACACCGCAAATGATTCTTGCAAAAATGATACAGCGCAATCCGGCTTTGCAGACGCTCATTGATGAATTGGGGTTGGAATTGGTGAATGCAGAACAGATATGATAATTGGATGGATTGGACAGCTCGCTGTCCTTGAAAAGGGTTTGTAAAATCCCGTAGCTTATTAGGGCATTTTCACTGCTTTCACTCTCCGAGTGGCAGTCAAAAAGCCCATAAGCGGAGGGACACCCTCTCGACACCCATGTCTGCCTGTGGCACTTGGACGGGATTTTACAAGCCATATCAGAGAAATAATAATCGCAAAACGCAAAAGATATGAGCAATACACAATATGCGGTCTGCCACCTGCAACGTGGCAGCGGCAATGACAGCGGAATGTCATGCCATATAGAAAGAAAGGATGCCAAGGGGAAGAAATATGTTCCGCTCAATGCCGATGCGAACAGGACACATCTTAATCGGGAACTGGTTTCGTTTCCTGCCGGAGTGAAGAACAGGACGGATGCCATACAATTCAGAATAGACCATGCCGGACTGCATCGCAAGGTCGGCAAGAATCAGACGAAAGCTATCCGCATCATTCTGACCGGAACACATGAACAGATGATGAAGATTACCAATGATGGCAAGCTGGATAATTGGATTGATGCCAATATGAAATGGCTAAAAGAAACTTTCGGAAGTGAGAATCTTGTTTCATGTGTGCTGCACATGGATGAGAAAACACCCCACTTGCATGCCACTATCGTACCTATTGTAACCACAGAACGATTTCGTAAAAAACGTGAGGGCGAGAAGAAGTATGAGACGAAATCAGGGGCTCGCTTATCGGCAGATGATGTGATGCGGCGAAGCAAATTGCATGAATATCAGAATAGCTATGCAGCCGCCATGAAAGTGTTTGGATTAGAACGAGGCATTGTCGGCTCTACGGCAAAACATTTGGCAAATTCTGAATACTACAAGCTGCAGATGAGCAAGTATGAGGAGGATATTGCCAAATTGCAGGCTGATGTTGAACAAGCAAAAGAAGGCAGAAGTACCGTCCTGTCGTGGTTTGGTAAAGGAGATTTGGCAAAGGCAAAGAAAGAACTTGCGAGTAAGGACGAGCAGATTGCCAAACTCAAAAATCAGATTAAAATGCTCATGGTAGAAAAGTCTCAGTTACAAGAAAAACATAAAGCAGAGATTGAACAATTACGAAACGGCTACCAGAAAGAGATAGATAAGGCTATCCATCAAGCGGAATCAGCAGAACGGAAATCCAAAGAAAAGGATTCTGTAATAGACAGGCAAAACCAACGCATTGACCAGCTTGATCGCAAAGCCAACCCTCAGCGTTACCGCCTATCATCCGGGGCGGAACTGGTCCGTATCAATGTACCCAACTACCGGAATCCGTCGCTCCACATCTGGACAAGGGTCGGTGATGAGTTTTTTGAGAACATCAAATTCCAGATAGACTATGATGCGGCTCAAAAGCATTTTAACGGCGAAATCACGGACGAGGAGTTTGTCAACGCTGTATTCGATCCGCAGGAACAGGTAAACGGAAAACAGGCGGAATTGCTGAGCGCCGTTTTCACCCTTGCCGCCGGAGGACCGGCAGAGGTTCATGTAGGCACAGGCGGTGGCGGGTCGTCTTCGGAACTTCCGTGGGGTGAACAGAAGAAGAAAAATCCGCAACGAGGCAGATAAAACGATGTGACAATAAAACAGCGTCATACTTTCGTATTTGACGCTGCTCATTTTTTACCAAGTGATAACCTTATCAACAATCTCCTGTTGTTCGGCACTGCTACGCCGCAGATAGATACGGGTAGTTTCTATACTTTCGTGTCCCATCAAATCGGCAAGCAAGGAAATATCATTAAACCTGTCCAGAAAGTTCTTAGCAAACCTGTGACGGAACGAGTGCGGATAGACCACTTTTTCGTTCATACCGTATTTCCGCGCATAATTTTTCAGTTGTTGGGCGATGCCTCTTGTGGTGAGACGCTGTCCGTATTGGTTAAGGAAAACATAGCCGCTGGATCGGCTTTGTTCTGACAGCCATCTGGTGGCTTCAGTGCTCAGTTGTTTCGGAATGTAGATACGACGTACCTTACCCCCTTTTGTGTAGATGTCAAAATATCCTACCCAGATATGCTCTGCTTTCAAATGTATCAGTTCGCTTATCCTTGCCCCAGTAGCGGCAAGAAAGCGTACAGCAAAATACCATGTCCGGTTTTTCTCCGTCCCTAAGTGGCTTTTAAGAAATTCGTAATCAGCATTGCTGATTATGTTTTCAAGATAAGTGCGTTGCTGTTCCTTTATGGTTTTCATGTGTAGCCGTGACTTGCCTATATATCCCAAATATTTGTTCAATCCCAATATGCGGAGGTTAACTGTCTTTGGCTTAAAGTTGTCTGTCAGATGGTTTTTGTAAGCTATGAGATTCCGCTTGTTCAGCTCTTTGTAATGCGTAAAATAATCTTTTACGGCATACAGGTACGCTGTAACGGTGTTCTGGGCTAAATTTCCCTGTTTTAGGAATGATTCAAAATCAGTTGTATCCATATTGGTTCTAATTATTAGTAAAACATAAGTTGTCTGTACTAATAAGATAGACCTAGTAGTTCCGACAGACGCCATTATAGGAAATCCGCCGTATCAAGAGGAAGGAATAAGCACCCGTAAAGCCCCTATCTATCACCTGTTTTACGACCTTTCTTTCCGCCTGTCGGATAAAGTATCATTGATAACTCCAGGCCGTTTTTTATTCAGGGCAGGACAAACTCCCAAAGAATGGATGGATAAGATTTTAGCTGACAAACATTTTAAGGTGGTGGATTATTTTCAGAAGTCGATAGATGTATTTCCGTCTGTCGACATAAAAGGCGGTGTGGTAATTACTTATCGTGATGCTAAAACTGAATTTGAGTCAATCGGATTCTTCTCTGAATATGAAGAATTAAAAAGTATATTACAAAAAGTGTTATCACATCAAGGATTTGTCAAAAATGAATTCAGCAATCTCATATCTTCTCAAGGCCTTTATAAATTCTCAGAGGTGGCATTTAATGAACATCCTGAAATTTACGAAGTCCAAGGAAATGGAACCGCAGCAAAAATAACCTCAAATGCATTTGAACATCTTCCTCATATATTCCATGAAGAAGAGCCAGATAATCCCGATATTTTCATCCGTATTTTGGGACGGTCAAAAAATCAGCGTGTCTATAAATGGATTGAAAAACGATATACTTTACCGACTGATGGATATTGTGAATCCTACAATGTTCTCGTCCCCGAAGCCAACGGAACAGGAGCAATCGGCGAAGTACTCAGCACGCCTGTAATCGGCGTGCCGGTAATCGGGCACACCGACACCTTCTTGAGCATCGGCAAGTTTACCGATGCCCAGCAAGCTGATCGGTGTATCAAATACGTCAAGACAAAATTTCTCAGATGTTTGTTAGGGACATTGAAAGCCACGCAGCATAATCCCCGCGAGACTTGGGCAAATGTACCGATGCAAGACTTCACATTAGGAAGTGATATAAATTGGGACGTGCCTATACCTGAAATAGACAGGCAGTTGTACTCCAAATACGGGCTCTCGGACGAGGAAATCCAGTTTATTGAGCAGAATATCAAACCAATGGCATAAAGATGATTACTCCATCGGCTTTATCATTCTTTCGATAAAGCCGATTTCTTCATCATTCAAACCGTATTTTCGATAAAGCTGACGGTCAATGTCTTCTATCGGTTTACTCCAGTCAATGTCGCTTGAATCGGTAAAATCTTGTAGCGGAACAAATCTAAAACTCTCTTTTCGAATATCCATAGTAGGCAGAGCTTGCAACAGTAAGAAACGAGATACTTTTGTACATAAATATTTGTACTGATTATAGGCTTCAATTTCTGTGTCAAATTTTCCCATCGCGATATATGACTCCGTACAAACTTCACCTGGTAAAATAATTTTGGTTGTAGCAAGAACTTTTACCTGACCGTTTTCATTACTTTCGCCCAAATGTCCTGATAAGGCTTTACCAGTTATGACATTGTATTTGTCTATATAATCTAAGCTGACAGGAATCTCTTGTCTTGAAATGAAACCACATCCTCCGCTCGAATGCACCAATACATCTGTTTCATTTTGCTTGTTTTCAGTTCCTCGTATGTACGTCCTCAGTCCAAACGGCTTATATTGAGCTACTATTTTAGAAAGACTTTCAAAACCATTAGATAAAATGACTTTGTGTAATATAGCAACCGCTTCATTGTATCTTGGGAATATGTCATATTGAAGAAATTCGTTTAATTGTCGCTTAGATTCAATTACTGTTCCGTAAAAGGCATTTATAAACAGAGCAATGTTGCTATTGTGAGTTTTTGACCATCTGAAAAAACATACTCCGCCACTGATATTTGCAGTAGGGAAAACCGACTTCGGATTAGGGAAATCTTTAATGTAGTCAATATGTGTCTCATTGAGCATCATTTTCCTAAAATCATCCAATCCTCTTCCGCCACCATACCATTTTGCTGGCATAATCATAGAGATATAGTGTGGGTGCATATCTTTTGCAGTGCATACAAATTTATTGTATATAGGTATTGCAGCTGCTCCATTTCCACCTCCATCAACTACCTGATACGGCGGATTTCCTATAATGGCGTCTATAGTCATATGTTTGTTTTCATTTATGCCCCAAAAATTCTTGCCGTCACGTAGCGTATTTACGACTAAGTCTGAATTCTGGGATATGTTTTCAATTAAATTTTTATAATATTCGGCATGTACTTTCGTATCGCGGAAGCCGACGAGAGTACGGCGAGTAATACTACGAGCCATAGGGGTCTTGCATACTACAAGAATATTCTGTTCAATGGTCAGATCCCATAACTGCATGGCAAAGGCATTACCTACTTCTCCATATTTTTCTTTGGCCGCTTCCAAACGATTACGGTAAATGTTATAAGCAGCGAGCAATGGATAAAGACCGCTCTTCGAGTTGATTTCCATAATCAGGCTGTCCGCTCTGAATACAGAATGCGTCACCTCCCCCTTGTCCACAAAGCGCGGTGTTTCCAATGGTTGCTTAAACTCTTCATCCATAAAGCACCAACCTCTGAGGCAATCGCTTATGTGCATATTGACTACACGCCACGGTGTCAAAACTGTTTCCTTGTCAGGATTGCGGAATGTGTTGAATATACCAGCTATACGTTCAATGCGCTGCTCTATGGTGAACTTGTCGGCAGCACGAGTCATGGCACGGATGCGCTTCCCCGCTTCACGAAACACATCAGGCTCGTAGAAGCGCTTGAACTTGGCAAAGATGGCTTTGGTTACATCCTTAGGCATGAATTCTGTCCAAGAAGTATCGTCCACAAGATTGGCAAAGTTGTCAATGGTTATCTCTTCATCTTCGTCTTTCAGTTCTGCTCCGAATATAAGCAGCGGCATACGAATAGAAATACCGCGTAGAATAGAAATGGCATCCTTACACTGGTTATGTCGGTTCTTCAATTCGTCCAACCTGGCTTGCTCCTCTAGAGTGCGTTCACGTTTCGGCTTCTTTTCTAGTTTTTCTTTTTCCGCATACTTCTCATTTGTAAAGCCTTGCTTGTTAACATCAATATTACCAGACTTGGGCATGGCCTTGGTCTTACCGATGATTCCTTTCAGATTCTTGAAGTCTGCAAGATCCACATCCGTAAGTTTGAGTAACTCATCATTGTACAATGCCCCATCTTCGAAGCCACATTGCACCACCTTTTCTATCTGAGCTTTCTTGAGTTGCCCCATCATCTTGTTTACATCATATGGCTTCATTTGCGAGCCTTCAATGGATATGATAGGACAAAAATTCAGAAAATCGCCTAAAATATTGCGGTCTTCTTCCGTTGCCTTTCCTGCCTTGGCTGAGACTTTGGCAACTTCAGCCAACATCCGCAAGGTACGGTCTGGTGCAAAGTCGAAAGCATAGCATTGCTCCTTCATACGTCCTTTATAGGTAAACGGTGTCTGCATACGGAATATGGTCTGCATATAACCTGCCGCAGATGTACTATATGACCCTGCCATCATGAATACAGCTGTCCACGGCTTTATGCTCACACCCGTCGTCAGTCGTCCGCAGGACAGGGTGATAGTGAATGTCTCGTCAGGATTCTTGCCTATGGCTGTATTTACCATTTGCAAAGCGTCTGCATTTTCTTCGTCTTCATCACCGTTGCCGGCCACATTGACAATCTCGAAGCAGCCGAATATAGGATGTGCTTTCAGTTTTGCACTTAATGCACGGGCAGCCTTGACACCCGGGACTACCCAAAGCGTATGACGAAATATACTACGATACCGGTCGTTGGAATAAGGATAAAGACTTTCCTTGTCCTCCTTGCACAACAACGACAAAAAATTATCTACATCATTTTCGTGAATGAATGTCCCGTCATCCTTTGTACGGAAGAACTCACGAAAGTTGAAAGCCTTTTCATCTTCGGAATAATCATTCATCAACGCTCCGAGGTCGTAGGTGTAGATATTGATGGCCGGAAGAGAAGCATACGGATTAGGGTCGCCCATGTGCAACAGGTCCCATTCAGTTTTGGCGCGTTGCTCCATGGTGTAACCCCATGTGTACGTTTCCTCTTCTGTGTAATCATCAAGCAGATTGAATGGCGTCCCTGAAAGCTTAAGCACTTTCGTGTTTACCTTGGTCAGCTCCTTAATAACAGCCTCTCCCAATTCTGTACGTGTTCCTTCGTGGGCTTCATCCACAATCAGAAAATCCCATTCGGTGGAGAACACTTCATTGTTCTTGTCAAATTTTCCACCGACCAATTGGGCGCCACGCATGTCCTGCATGGAGGCAAAATAGACATACTTGCCTCCTTTTTTCGCCAGCCGTTCAAGGGAATCGAAATCTTCTCCTTTTGTGCGGGAACCATAATGATAGTCGGTACGGTCGTAAAATATCTTACCGAAATCCTCAAACCAGCCCTCATCAACTACGGGACGGTGAGTAAGGATAATGGTGCGTCGCATATCTAAATCCCTTGCCACACGCAGGGCGCATAAGGTCTTGCCGAAACGCATTTTTGCATTCCAAAGCATTTGTGAGCCTTTCTTGAACTGCTTTTTTGTCTTGTCAATAGCAGCCTGCTGCTCTGGACGGAAGATTATAGGAGTTTGAGTATGGCTGATGTCACTTGCATTCAGACTATTCTGTCCATTCTTAACTGCATGTATCGCTTTCTTGACTGTTTCAAGGTCGCAGCAGAACCATTCATTCGCCCCTTTCACAGTATCAAACGTCTTTTTCTTAACACCTGAACGCTCCAATACGCTGTGTACCTGCTTATCGTTGAAGGAGCTAATTGTTCCACCTTTGAAAAACACGGTCATTTCCGTATGGAGCAGGGTATAGGCAATACCTGCCGTCTTCGTATATTGGTCAATACGATCACATGCAGCTTTGTTAAGTACCTCACTGTTGGGCAAAGGAAAGTTCCCGTCATCCTCCTCCAATGTTGTTTCACCCACTTTCAGACAGTCCTTATGCCATTCATCGGAAATGGCAAAGACATATATCAGTCTGGATTTTAAGCTGGTTTCAAATGTTGCCATATCATACAACTTTTATT
Organism: Bacteroides sp.; assembly: GCA_021203515.1. GTDB lineage: Bacteria > Bacteroidota > Bacteroidia > Bacteroidales > Bacteroidaceae > Bacteroides. Next base: position 30,084 of record JAJQAY010000085.1, read on the forward strand.
TTATCAGGTCTATAAACCTTATTTTTCTGTTATTCTCTCCCGTTTTGGGGTCTTTCAATCCCCAGTCCCTTATTAGGCAGTAAATCCCGTTATGGTTTCTGAATCCTCCATCACGACATCCTGAACAATATTCAACATTTTCAGTCGCTCCGAATAAGTCTCGCGTCATGACTTTTACACCATTCTTGCAACTGTCCGGAACAACTCCTTTAAGTCCGTCCATTTGCCAGACATTCCAGGAAATGATATAGGCTATATAAAGCAGGGACTTTGCCAACGGCATTTTTCCAAATTTTGCATAATAGTATTCCGCAAAGGAAACTAGCAGAGCCTCACGAGTCAAAAGCAAATTGTCTCCCTGCCATTCATATGCATATATGTTCTTATAGGCTTCCTGCGCCATATCAAGCCATTCACCACTTGTTCCGGTGTTTTCGCTGACTACACGCAGTTTCCGGTCGAGCATTCCGATGCGTTGATTCAATTCTATCGGAAGCCCGGTCGTAGTATCATAACGGCTGACGAGGTAAGGGGCTTCACCGCAAGTGATTTCCATCCTTGTCGCCCGGACATATGACTTCCATGTCTTGTTATTCGGGAAAGTAATTCTGTCGGGATTGGCCATCCATGTATGCTGTGTATCGTCAACTGTGTTGAATACATCTTTCCTTCCGAACCAAGCCTCGTCTACAAGATTGTTTTGGGCATTACAAACCCATGACGGAGTAAATACCTCTGCCATTTCCTTTGTCCGCTCCGTCTGTTCGTCCTTACTTTTTAATGCACGCGGGCGGATCACCATTCCGTTTTCGCCAATAATATGTTCAACAGTTATGGCATCATGATACAGGAAACCCTCGCCTCTATGAGCATACGAATCCGTTGCCCAAAAGATGTTCCGTCCTGTTGTATGGTCTTTGAGTAAAGTATCCAATACTTCGGGGTAAAGATTGAATATCTCCGTTTCGTTTATATCAATATTTATGTCTGCCATACGTCAACGATTATTTCCCCATTCCAATGTCCTAAATCTGTTCTGCAACTCACTCAATCGTTCCATAATCTCATCGAAAGAAGGTGCATTGGCATAGATGAAGCCGATTTGCATCTGCTTATAGTCGTCACGCAAAACATCTTCGATGCTTTCAGGAGGTAGAAACGATATTGTGTGTGGAAGATGACTCGTATAGTCCAATCCACTCCATGCCGTGAACTTTTTACGATGAGTCACAATGTCCTCGTATAATTGTACATCCTGCATTGCTTCCATCGCAAACGGTTTATCCATCATCCTTACAATGTCATACATGTGCCGTGTGATACGTTCGATATGCGTACAGCCATTGGGACGGTTAAACTCTTCATGCAAAAGAAAAACCTTTTCCAAGAATGTTCGTCCTGGCACTACGGTAGGAACAGTGAATATAGGTAATGAGAACTCTTCACCTGGATAAGCCTCTTCTATCATAGAACGCATTTCCACATCTTCTGACGGTTCCATGAGTGAACGACAACTTATCTCAACTTTGACTCGCTCGGGTATATATTGCATTTTCGTTTGCAGCACTGAATTATACTCGATAAACAGGACTACAGGGTCAAGGTCACTGACAGATGTTTCCGGAACTATGACCTTACAGCTCTCTGATAGCCCAAACTCTTTTATTCTATTCTCAACATCGAGCGCGAAAGAGCCATCTATGAACTTCTTGGAGTCTTTCCGCAACTTAGTCCGTTGACTTTTAGTCTCAATATTTGTAAAGCCGAGATATTGGGGATCTATTGCAAGGTCAATATCTTCCGAAAACCGTTCTATTAATCCCCAACCTTTGCTAAGGCTTGTTCCTCCCTTGAATACAAAAGCCGTAGCGTACGGCAAGGAAATATTGCACGTAACACTATACTGACCCAATAGTCCTTCTCTACGGCATTGTCCACAATCCCTTTACCTTCGGCCACATTAGCCAAAATAGTAAGTTGTTCTTCTTTTGTAAGTTTAGTAAAATTCATAATGCAAGTCTTTGTTTAATCCATTGCGGAGCAATGCTGTAATCGTATTTGATTTCATTAGGACTGCCATATTTTTCAATGGCTTGTTTTATGATAGCAACCTGTTCATCGGTTACTCCATCTTTCCCTAACTCTTTCATGGCAGCGACTATAAGTGGGAACAAGTCTGTCTTATAGGCAAAATTGCGGGGTACGCTGCGCTTGAATATGATTTTACGGTTCCCGATAGTAAGTTCCCTTGCAGTGGCATCTGTCAAATAGACCGCATTCATCGTAACCTGTGTGGAAAGTCCTAATTTGTTCAATGCAGTCAATCCGTTGGGAATAATGCGTGCTTTATCCTTTTCAGCAACAGCATAAGCGATTTCCTCTATAGAGGGTCGAAGTATTCCGAACTTATTTCGTGACGGATATAAATATATGCCTTGCGAGAGGCGTATAAGAACACCTTCCTTTTCTAATCTGGAAAGGGCACGAGTAACCAACCCGTCATTATTTAGATAGGCAAAATCCTGAACCATATAGAGTTTGTTTGGTCCATTGCTTTCAATAGTATTGCGTATCTCTTTTGTTAGTATTACTCCCATGATCATTAATAATCTGAGTGCAAAGGTACAATATTCCCTCCAGCTCAGCAATAAAATGTCCGAAAATCTTAAAGAAAATCGGACTTTATAAAATGTTTGCGATTAGATTGCTGTTTGGTTTAAGAGTAAAAATATTGATAACAACAAGCTATTGTAGCTTGAGATTAATTTTGGAAAACCAACAAGAAGTGGGAACTTTACGGTATCATATAAAGATACAGATAGTATATATTAGTTATATATCAGATTGATATAAACTACACTTCGGTTCAAACGTGGACCTGCGTGTCGTAATCGTCTTGAAGGTACTAAGAAAACCTGAACTCAAATTACAGACAGCAGTCCCACGCTGGAAACCAGCGTAGGAAATATACTGTGCTACCTTTGAGTTCTATTGAAAATTTCTCAGGTTTTCAAGACAAAGTAAAGCACGACGCTTCTTACAATATTTTTCTATACTAAAATGCGGATAACCGACACTTCAATTATCCACATTGCAAAGTTAAGAAAATTTATAAATTGTATCGTTAAGAAGAAACGATTATTTTTTAGCCCGCAAATCGTCCTTATGGATAGTCGTCTCGTTTCCGTCCCGCATCGCCATATAGTGCGGTGACATGGTTTCTACTCCGGCTTCATTGAACCTGTCCTGAATATTCTGATGCAAATCAGAATAAATCTGTCCCAGGCGGTCGGCCTCCTTTATATAAGCATTCACTTGGTAGACCGGATGCCAGTCGCTCAGAGAGGTTTCCAGAACGAAAGGACGGGGGTCGTCTATCACGCCGGGAGTGTTCAGCGCCGCCTCTATCAATAGCTGGTGCACCTGACGCCAGGGAACATCATAGCCGATGGTTACTTCGGAATGGATAATCAGCCCGTAGGTGCGTGCCGAAGTACTGTAATTAACGGTATGGGAAGACATGATAAAGGAATTGGGGATAGTCACCACCTCGTTCTTCGGAGTGCGGATGCGGGTGACAAGCGGAGTCTTCTCGATGACATTGCCCGTTGTTTCGTTCAACTGTATGCGGTCGCCCAATTTGAAAGGACACATGTAAGTAATGACCAGTCCGGCAATGATATTACCGATAACCGTGCTGGAGCCGAGCGAAACAATCAATCCGACAAATACCGATATACCCTGAAACACACCGTTTCCGGAGCCTGGCAGATAGGGATAAATCATCGCTATCATAAAGGCATAAAGCAAAAAACGGATGATATGGAAAGTAGGCATCGCCCAGTCGGGATAGAAGCCGTGTATCTTCAACCGTTCGGATTGCACCTCGCTGGCAAGATAACGGACGAACCGTATCAGATACTTCACCGCATACCATATCACGATAATGACGAAAAGGTTCGGGATGTAGTCTATCGCCGAATGGAAAATCATTTTATCGGGTCCCAAATATAAGAGAACAGTTGATAGGCCAGGTTCTTGGTTTGCGGGAAGATGGCAAAGAGCAACGGAACCGTCAGCAACAACTGAAGCAACATAAAGACATAGCGCAGCAAATTGGCAAGGAAGACAAGGAGATTGACCTGCTTTTGCGTATCCAGCAATTCATAGTCCTGAATGGAAAAAGGCTTCAACTTCGTATCTTTCAACCGTTGTATGCGCAATTTGAGCTTCTTGAACAGCCAGTTGGTAAGCCGGAATAGGAAGTATTGTCCGATAAGCACCAAGATAAAATAGAGTACCCGTTTTCCCAGTTGCCAGAGGCTGCGCTCCTCTTTCATGACTTTGAGTTTGTCTACAATGACCTTACGATGGTGAACAGCCAATTGCTCGCGGGTACTGTTTTTCCACAAAGCATCCTGGTCGATAAGAGACATGATTACCTTGTCACCGTACATCAAATCGGTGACAATATCACTACTTTCTATATATAAGGAGTCGGGATGCAGATTGAAACGCTTGCCCAGTTCCGTGATGGCAACAGAAGTCATTTCAGCACGTTGCAGAGGAGTATGCCTCCACGTTTGGCAAAGAGATAAAACAAGGTATCCTCTTCCACCGCCACCGGTTCGCCGGAAGTGACCGCCCGCAATGAATCGATGCGCTGTCTCTGCCGCGCCTGCTTCACGGAGTCTGCCGCATAACTGGCAAGCCTCATCTGCTCAATCTCCATGCGCAGGTTTGCCTCGCTCAGTCGGGCTGCCTCCAACTCCTGCCTGGCTATCGTCAACTGCAACGAGTCAGAGTCTACTTGCACCGTGGCGGCAGAGTTCAAACTATCCCCGTTCAAGAGGTCAGAAACTTTCTCTATCAACTGGGCACCGGCTCCGGTTGCCGGCAGTAACAATAGCACAAAGCATAAGATACGTACGTTCTTCATGTCGAGGTTTTTGATTGTATCAGTTCAAAATCTTTTTAATAAATTCGCCAAACATACACAATAATTTTGATATTTCATCAAAGCTTTCATTATCTTTACCCGCAAAACAACACTTCGTGTGAATATATTGTTCCTTTATTAAACCAAGACATGAATTACCAACAAATTCTAGAAAACATCTATCAGGAAATCCAGCCTTATGCACAGGTAGGCAAACAGGCTGATTATATTCCGGCACTGGCCAAGGTCAATCCGGATCAGTTCGGGATATGCATCAACACCGTGCAGGGAGAAACCTTTATGCTGGGCGATGCAACGACCAGCTTCTCCATCCAGAGTATCTCAAAGGTATTTCTGCTTGCCATGTGCCTCAGCATCGAAGGCGACGGACTCTGGCGAAGGGTGGGGAAAGAGCCTTCGGGCACTGCTTTCAACTCGCTCATTCAGTTGGAAGTGGAGAAAGGTACCCCCCGCAATCCGTTTATCAATGCCGGTGCCATTGTGCTGACCGACATCCTGCTGAAACATTCAAAACATCCCAAAGAAGATTTCCTCCGTTTTGTCCGCCGCCTCAGCGGCAACAATTCTATTTCCTACGATGAGGAAGTGGCACAGTCCGAACGGGAGAAAAGCTATCTGAACGCGGCAATAGCCAATCTGCTGAAATACCACCACAATATAGAGAATGATATAGAGGAAGTGCTCTATTTCTACTTCCTGCAATGTTCCATAGGAATGGACTGTTACGATTTATCCAAGGCTTTTCTGCCGTTTGCCAATCACCGGCGGCCTTTTGAGTATGGAGAAATCAGCCTCACTTCTTCGCAAGTGAAGCGTATCAACGCCATCATGCAGACATGCGGCTTCTATGACGAGGCGGGTGAGTTCTCCTATCTGGTGGGGCTACCGGGAAAAAGTGGCGTAGGAGGAGGCATCGCAGCCATTCATCCGTTGCGCTACTCGGTTGCAGTATGGAGTCCGCGCCTCAATCAGAAAGGAAATTCCGTGATGGGCATCAAAGCTTTGGAATTGCTGACTACGGAAACCCAAGAGTCTATCTTTTGATAATCACAATTTTATGTCTACAGTAAAGATGTTTTCACTATCTTTGCCTCCAAAATAATACTTCCATGAATATATTGTTTCTCATCGGAGGACTTGTCCTCATCTTACTCGGAGCCAACGGACTGACGGACGGAGCAGTATCCGTAGCCAAACGTTTTCATATCCCGACCATCGTCATCGGACTGACGATTGTTGCTTTCGGAACTTCGGCCCCGGAACTGACGGTGAGCGTATCTTCCGCCCTGAAGGGCAGTGCGGATATTGCTATCGGTAATGTAGTGGGAAGCAATATCTTCAATACGCTGATGATTGCAGGCTGCACGGCACTCTTCGCCCCGATTGTCATCACCCGGAATACATTGCAGAAAGAAATTCCTCTCTGCATCCTTTCTTCCGTCGTACTGCTGATTTGTGCCAACGATGTATTTCTGAACGGCGCAACGGAGAATATAATCAGTATGACCGACGGACTGCTACTGCTCTGCTTTTTGTAATATTCCTGGGATATACCTTTGCCATTGCTTCGCGCGACTCAGGAAACAGTCCCGAAGCCGAGACACCGCCTACAGAAGAAATCAAACAACTTCCGATGTGGAAGTCCATCCTATATATAATAGGCGGGCTTGGCGCGCTCATCGCCGGCGGCAGTTTTTTTGTAGACGGTGCAAGCGGCATTGCCCGTAGTCTGGGTGTCAGCGAGTCCGTCATCGGACTTACGTTGGTGGCGGGCGGTACGTCATTGCCCGAACTTGCCACTTCCATTGTAGCTGCTTTAAAGAAAAATCCGGAGATAGCTATCGGCAATGTCATCGGCAGCAACCTTTTCAATATATTTTTCGTATTAGGTTGTAGCGCGTCCGTCACTCCCCTGCATCTGACGGGCATCACCAACTTTGATTTGTGGGTATTGGTCGGCTCCGGCATCCTGCTTTGGCTGTTCGGATTGTTCTTTGCCAAACGCACAATCACCCATATAGAAGGTAGTATTATGATACTTTGTTACATATCATACACGGCCCTCCTTATTTATAGTCTTTAAATGTGAGGCATTTTGAAGATTATCACGTATCTTTGCACACTCAATACACATAATTATGGCAATTATAATCAAAAAAGTTTCTACAAAGAGAGAACTGAAACGGTTTATCCGTTTCAACTACAAACTATACAAAAACAACCCATATTCAGTACCCGACCTCTATGACGACATGCTCAATACCTTCAACAAGAAGAAGAATGCCGCCTTTGAGTTTTGTGAGGCCGACTATTTCCTCGCCTATAAAGGCGATAAAATAGTAGGACGTGTAGCTGCCATTATCAACAATAAGGCCAACGAAACCTGGAACAAAAAAGAAGTACGCTTCGGTTGGATTGACTTTATCGATGACCCGGAAGTATCCGAGGCACTTATCCGCACGGTAGAAGAGTGGGGCAAAGAGCGGGGCATGACCCAGATACAAGGTCCGCTGGGGTTCACCGATTTCGATGCGGAAGGTATGCTCGTCGAGGGATTCGAGCAACTCAGCACCATGGCAACTACCTACAACTATCCTTACTACCCGGAGCACATGGAACGTATGGGATTTAAAAAGGATGCCGACTGGGTTGAGTTCAAGATATTTGTGCCGGATGTCATTCCCGAGAAGCACAAGCGTATCTCAGACCTTATCCAGCGCAAATATAACCTCCAAATCAAGAAATACACCTCTGCCAAGAAGATTGCCCGCGAATACGGACAGGCTATTTTCGAATTGATAAACGAGGCCTATAGCCCGTTGTACGGTTATTCGGCCCTGTCGCAACGGCAGATAGACCAATATATAAAGATGTATCTGCTCATCCTCGACCTGCGCATGTTGACACTTATCACGGACGCGGAAGACAAGCTGGTAGCTGTGGGGATTTCAATACCTTCTCTTTCAGAGGCTTTACAAAAATCTCATGGTCGTCTACTACCCTTCGGATGGTATTATCTGTTGAAAGCCCTGTTCATGAAACGACGTGCCAAGATGTTGGATTTGTTGCTCGTAGCCGTGAAGCCCGAGTACCAAAACAAAGGTGTTAACGCATTGTTATTTTCTGATTTAATTCCTGTTTATCAAAAATTAGGTTTTATATTTGCAGAGAGCAACCCCGAACTGGAACAAAACGGTAAGGTACAGGCCCAATGGGAATACTTCGAAACCGAACAACACAAACGGAGGAGGGCGTTTATTAAAGAGATTTAGTAATGTGCTAATGTGCTAAAATGCCAATGTGCCAATTGGCTGCGCAATATATAGGTATATATCACGCATATTCGCTGCATAGCCATTAGCACATTAGCACATTAGCACATTAGCACATTAACATATTAGCACATTTTAAGTATTATGGAAGAAATCAACGGGCTGATACCCGAAAACAACGTAGAATATAATGAAGACAACATTCGTCATCTGGACGATATGGAGCACATTCGCGTCCGTTCGGGTATGTACATCGGTCGTCTGGGCGACGGTTCACAGAACGATGACGGTATCTACGTATTGTTGAAAGAAGTAATGGACAACAGCATCGATGAATTTAAAATGGGTGCCGGGAAACGTATCGAGGTCAACATTGAAGATAATCTTCGGGTAAGTGTACGCGACTACGGACGAGGTATTCCGCAAGGAAAGTTGGTTGAAGCTGTTAGCAAACTGAATACCGGCGGTAAGTATGACAGCAAGGCGTTTAAGAAGAGCGTCGGACTGAACGGTGTCGGCATCAAGGCCGTGAATGCCCTCAGCAGTCGCTTTGAAGTACGCAGCTATCGCGACGGAAAAGTACGCACGGCTATATTTGAAAAGGGAACACTCCTGAGCGATGCAACGGAAGATACGAACGAGGAAAGCGGAACATTCATTTTCTTCGAGCCGGATGCCACGCTTTTTCTGAACTATTCATTCCAAAACACTTTTGTAGAAACTTTACTACGCAATTATACGTATCTGAATACCGGTCTTGCCATTATCTACAACTGGCAACGTATTCTCTCCCGTCACGGGTTGGAAGACTTGCTGAAGGATAACATGACCGCCGAAGGCTTATACGACATTATCCACCTGAAAGGAGAGGATATTGAAATCGCCTTCACCCATACCAATCAATATGGCGAAGAATATTATTCTTTCGTCAACGGGCAGCACACCACTCAGGGAGGTACGCACCAAAGTGCACTGAAAGAGCACATTGCCCGCACCATCAAAGATTTTTATAACAAGAACCAGGATTATGCCGACATCCGCAACGGTATCGTCGCCGCCATTGCCATCAATGTGGAAGAGCCGCAGTTTGAAGGGCAGACGAAGACGAAGCTGGGGTCTCCTTCGATGGAACCGGGCGGCGTCAGCATCAATAAATATGTGGGCGACTTCATCAAGACGGAAGTGGATAACTATTTCCACAAAAACCCACTCGTGGCGGAAGTCGTGATGCAAAAGATACAAGACTCCGAGAAAGAGCGTAGAGCGATTGCCGGTGTCACCAAACTGGCGCGTGAACGCGCCAAGAAGGCCAACTTGCACAACCGCAAGCTGCGTGACTGCCGATATCACCTGAGTGACGGCAAGGGCAAAGAGCAGGAAACGGAATCGTGCATCTTTATCACCGAGGGTGACTCTGCCAGCGGGTCTATCACCAAGAGCCGCGACGTCAACACCCAGGCTGTATTCAGCTTGCGCGGTAAGCCACTCAACTCCTATGGGCTGACGAAGAAGGTGGTTTATGAGAACGAAGAATTTAACCTGCTGCAAGCTGCGCTGAATATCGAAGACGGTATTGAAGGACTACGCTATAACAAAGTGATTGTCGCCACCGATGCCGATGTGGACGGTATGCACATCCGCCTGCTGATTATCACGTTCTTCCTGCAATTCTTCCCCGACCTGATTAAGAAAGGACATGTATATATCTTGCAAACTCCGCTGTTCCGTGTGCGCAACAAGAAGAAAACAAGTTATTGCTACACGGAGGATGAGCGCCTCAAAGCCGTAGAAGAGTTAGGCCCCAACCCGGAAATCACCCGATTTAAAGGTTTGGGAGAAATCTCGCCGGACGAGTTTCAGCACTTCATCGGCAAGGACGTGCACCTGGAGCAGGTATCCCTGCGCAAAACAGACTTGGTAAAAGAGTTATTGGAATTCTATATGGGCAAGAACACGATGGAACGCCAAAACTTTATCATTAATAATTTGGTTATTGAAGAAGACCTGGCATCATGAGAAGAGCTATCTTTCCGGGAACATTCGACCCCTTTACCATCGGACACTCATCGGTAGTGAGGCGCGCGCTGACTTTTATAGATGAAATCATCATAGGAATCGGTATCAATGAGAACAAGAATACGTATTTTCCTATCGGGAAGCGCGAAGCAATGATACGGAATTACTACCGGAACGAACCGCGCATCAAAGTACAGTCATACGATTGCCTTACGATAGACTTTGCCAAGCAGGTAGACACCAACCTCATTGTACGCGGCATACGCACCGTGAAAGACTTTGAATACGAGGAAACCATTGCCGACATTAACCGGAAGCTGACCGGCATCGAGACCATCCTGCTCTTTACGGAACCGGAACTGACTTGTGTCAGCTCGACTACCGTGCGCGAACTGTTGCAATTCGGAAAAGATATCAGTATGTTTATTCCGGAAGGAATGGAGATGTAAATGAAAGATTATGAAAAAGATTATCACCTTATTATTATGTATATGTGCCGTGACGGTGCAAGCGCAAACAGTAGGCAATGAAGCTATCCGCAAATTGCAACTGGCAGAGTTTGCAATTACCAACCTCTACGTAGACTCTGTAGACGAGAACAAGCTAGTCGAAGAGGCCATCATCAAGATGTTGGCGCAACTCGACCCGCACTCTACCTACAATGACGCAGAAGAAGTAAAGAAGATGAATGAGCCGTTGCAGGGCAACTTCGAAGGTATCGGCGTACAGTTTCAAATGATAGAGGATACATTACTTATAGTACAACCCGTCAGCAACGGCCCTTCGGAGAAGGTGGGCATTCTTGCCGGCGACCGTATCATTGCCGTCAACGACTCCGCCATCGCAGGAGTGAAAATGAGCACGGAAGACATTATGAGCCGCCTGCACGGACCGAAAGACTCGGAAGTGAAACTGACGATTATACGCCGCGGTGTAGACGACCCTCTGTACTTCACCGTAAAAAGGGATAAAATACCTATTCTCAGCCTGGATGCTGCTTATATGATACAGCCTAAAACCGGATATATCCGCATCAACCGCTTTGCGGCAACTACCGCCGAGGAATTTATCAAAGCGATGAAAGACTTGCAGAAGAAAGGGATGAAAGACCTGATACTCGACCTGCAAGGAAACGGCGGCGGATACCTGAATGCCGCCATCGACCTCGCCAATGAGTTCCTGCAACAGAAAGACCTTATCGTCTATACGGAAGGAAGGGCTTCCCGTCGCAGCAATTTCTATGCCCGCGGAAACGGAAACTTCAAGGACGGACGTCTCATCGTGTTGGTGGATGAATATTCCGCATCTGCCAGTGAGATTGTAACGGGAGCCATTCAGGACCTGGACAGAGGAGTGGTAGTAGGCCGCCGCACATTTGGCAAAGGATTGGTGCAACGCCCCATTGATTTGCCGGATGGTTCCATGATACGCCTGACTATCGCCCGCTATTATACGCCTTCCGGACGCTGCATTCAGAAACCTTATGATAAAACGGCCAAACTGGACGGCAAAGTCAGCGGAGAAGACAGCCAGGAGAAGTATAATCAGGAATTGATAGACCGCTTCAACCACGGTGAACTGATGCATGCCGACAGTATCCACTTCCCCGACTCGCTGAAGTATCAGACGAAGAAACTGGGCCGTACCGTTTATGGCGGTGGCGGCATCATGCCGGACTTCTTTGTTCCGATTGACACTACGCTCTATACCGACTATCACCGGAACCTGGTTGCCAAAGGAGTAGTCATCAAGACTACGATGAAGTTCATCGAAAACAACCGGAAAGAGATGCAGAGCAAATACAAGAAGTTCGAAGCTTTCAACGACAAGTTTGAAATCAGCGATGAAGTGCTGGCAGATATGCGTGCTGCGGCAGATAAAGAAAAGATTGAGTTTAATGAAGAACAATACCTGAAATCCCTGCCGCTGATAAAGACACAGCTAAAAGCATTGATAGCCCGCGACTTATGGGACATGAACGAATATTTCCAGGTGATGAACACCACGAACAGCAGCGTGCAGCAAGCACTGAAGCTTCTGCAAAACAACACTTACACACAAACTCTAAAACCTAAGCCATGAATTAGTTACACGAAAAACACGATTTACGACACACCATAAAAACACAAGAATTATGAGAAACATGAACAAACTTTTCACCGCACTAGGCATCACGTTGCTGACTGCTTGTGCACAGAAGTCAAACGAGAGCGTACAAGTATCTCCATTGATGCAGAACGAAGACAAAATTACGGATTTGATTTCACGTATGACGCTTGAAGAGAAAGTAAATATGCTGCATGGCAAACACATGTTCTCTTCGGCAGGCGTAGAGCGCCTGGGCATAGCAGATGTGGAATATGCCGACGGTCCTTTCGGCATTCGTGAAGAAATGGAACCGCACTCATGGAACTCGATAGGACTGACTACCGACTCTGCCGCTTTCTTTCCTACCGGCTCGGCCCTGGCTGCCACATGGAGCGAAGACATGGCTTACCAATACGGCATGGGCATGGCCAAAGAAGCCCGCCTGCGAGGCAAAGACATGATACTGGCCCCTGCCATCAACATCCAACGCCTGCCCACTGGAGGCCGTACTTACGAATATTTAAGCGAAGACCCGATATTGAGCGCCGCACTTGCCGTGCAATATACACTGGGGGCGCAGGACAACGGAGCTGCCGTCTGCCTGAAACACTACGCACTCAACAACCAAGAGAATGACCGCGGAAGCATCGATGTAAAGGTAAGCCCGCGTGCCATGCGCGAAATCTACCTGCCTCCCTTTGAAGCTGCGGTAAAGGAAGCAGATGCTTACGGAGTGATGGCTGCCTATAATAAGGTAGAAGGATATTGGTGCTCGGAGAACGGAATGCTGCTGAACCAAATCCTGCGTGATGAATGGGGTTTTCACGGAATGGTTATTTCGGACTGGGGCGGTGTGCACGCTACCGTCAGTGCTGCCATGAACGGAATGGACGTTGAAATGCCGGGCGACCGGTACTTCGGACAGGCTCTGCTCGACTCAGTGAAAGCCGGTGCAGTGCCCGAAAGCGTCATCGACAACAAAGTGCGGAACATTCTGCGCGTCCGGCTCGCCGTGAAAGCCATACCGAAGGAAGAAGCCAACAAAATCATGACTTCCCAACCCGAACAGCAGCAGATAGCTTATAATGTAGCATCCAAATCCATTGTATTGCTGAAGAACCGGAATAAACTGCTCTCCATACAGACAGATAAATTCAAGAAGATTGCCGTCATCGGTGATAATGCCGTGCGCGAACAAGCTTTGGGAGGTGTAGGATCAGGCGTCAAGGCTCTGTACGAAGTAACTCCTCTGGAAGGGCTCGCTCAACACCTCAAAGGCACTGATGTAAAGGTCGAATGGGCCCAGGGCTACCGTGCATTCAGCAAGCAGGAACGTGAGGCCGGTGTTTCTCCCTATACTAAAGCCGACCTAAGCTGGTGAACGAAGCTGTACAACTTGCCAGGAAATCAGACCTCGTGATTTTCGTTGCCGGCGATAACCGGGAAGTGGAAACCGAAGGCAGCGACCGCAAGGCCATCACCCTGCCGATGGGACAAGATGAACTGGTGAAAGCGCTTACCGCTGCAAATCCCAACATTGTTACAGTCCTCGTAACCGGAGGTCCTCTGGACTTGCGCGTTGTCGACCAGGCATCACCTGCCATACTCGTTTCATGGTTCAATGGTACGGAAGGCGGCAATGCACTGGCGGATGTTCTGCTAGGAAAAATATCGCCCTCCGGCAAATTGCCTTTCACCTTCCCCGTACGCCTGGAAGACTCTCCGGCTTATAGCCTGAAAGTATATCCACAAGGCGAACACCGGAAACAAGATGATATATTCGTAAATCTTGTAGATAAGAAAGATGCTGAACAGGAAAGCGGACCGACGGCCGACTATGCCGAGGGCATATTTGTGGGCTATCGCTGGTATGATGCCAAACAAGTTCCGGTAGAATACCCCTTCGGACACGGGCTTTCTTATACTACTTTCGACTATGCCGACCTACAGGCAAAGGCAGACGACAGAAACTTGCATGTGGAACTGAACCTCAGCAATACGGGTAAACAGAATGGAGAAGAGGTCGTGCAAATCTACGCCAGCAGACCGAATTCCAATATAAAGCGCCCGTCAAAGGAGTTGAAAGGATTTCAGCGTGTATCCTTACAAGCAGGAGAAACGAAAGCTGTGAAGATGCAAATTCCTATCGAGAAGTTACGTTATTGGGATGAAGCAGCCAACGGTTGGAAAGTTGAGCCGGGAATAGTAGTTGTGCAAGTCGGCAGTTCTTCACAAGACATCAGGTTAAGTCAAGCCACAGAAATTTAGCCTGGACAGACAAAGGAACTATCCTGTCATTCAGAGCGAGCGAAGCATCTCTTCTCCTTAAATACAAGAGGGAATAAATTCTTCGCTTCGCTCTGAATGACAGAATGATATACTAATTTCTTATTCTCCAAACAGCCATTTATTCAGATAACGGTTGACATACACATTGACTACTGCACAACCTACACCAATAGCCGCTCCCGTCAACACATCCGACGGATAATGCACTCCTTCATTCATCCGAGACATACCTACAGAACAAGCCCATACGGCGGAAGGAGCTATCACATACCATTTCGGATACTTTATACACAAAGAAGTGGCAAGGGCAAAAGCAGTCGAAGTATGGCTTGAAGGGAACGAAGGACTGCTCTCATAGCTATACGGATGTACCCGGTCGGGAAAGCGGTCGTACGGACGCTCACGGTCAATCAGATACTTCATACCATAAGTTACAACAAAAGCACCCGCCACGCTCGTTCCTACATAGACGGCATCTTTCAGTAACTCCTTGTCCTTTTTGGCCCATCCCACCAGTGCCATTGTCACCGGGACACCTATTACCACATAAGGTTCCGAGCGCGAAATAAACTTATTATAATTACGGACAAACTTATTATCCCAGCTATTTATCGTATGCAATGTGTTAATATCCCAGTTTTGCGCGAAGACATTGGATGCAACTACTAAAACGAAAAATACAAAAAATACATTTCTTTTCATGAAATCTACCCATTAGTTTGGCGCAAAGATAACTGAAATCCCTAGAGTTTTCACAAAATTATTCTATCTTTGTTGCCACATTTTACGTATTAATACAATTCACAACTTATTCAATGACATCAGACACTTGTTGTAACCGGCTAATTGATTGTACGCTATGTCCCCAGACATCCAAAGGAGTGTTGGTTTATAGCCAATTCCCCAAAGGACAGCATTTCTCTGCCGAAAAGTGTACGCAGAACTGCATGATTCTCATGCTGAAAGGTGAATTATTTGTCAATAGTGAGGAATATCCGGGAACTACTCTGCAAGCCCGGCAATTCATTTTGCAGGCCATCGGTTCCAAAGTGGAGCTGCTGGCATTGACAGACGTAGAATACTTTATTTATTGGTTTACCGAACTTCCGCTCCTATGCGAAGAGCGCTACAAGGAAATACTGCAACAGGCACATGCCCCTCTGGTATATTCTCCCCTGACGGCTATCCCGAAGCTCGAAAACTTCCTGGAAGACCTGACCGAATATTATAAAGAGCAACCGCTACCCTGTAGCAAGTTTATCGACATCAAATGTCAAGAGTTGGTTTATATCCTGACTTGCTATTATCCCATCCAGCAGATTAGTACATTCTTCTATCCAATCAGTACGTACACGGAAAGTTTCCACTACTTCGTTATGCAGAATTATGACAAGGTGAAGAATGTAGAAGAGTTCGCCCATTTGGGAGGATATACCACCACTACTTTCCGCCGGTTGTTTAAAAATATGTATGGCGTGCCTGTGTACGAATGGATTTTGGATAAAAAGCGCGAAGGCATCTTGAACGACCTGCAATATACCAAGCAACGCATCTCGGCCATCAGCGCCCGCTACGGTTTCGATTCCCTGTCACACTTTGCCCATTTCTGCAAAGATTCCTTCGGCGACACTCCCCGCTCCCTACGAAAACGTGCTGCCAATGGCGAGCATATCACCATTATCAAGGAAAGGACCAACGAGGAAACAAGTGACGAAGAGACAGGCGACGAGTAACTCCATTCTTAGTCCTTTTGTCAATTTTCTCCCTCATAGCTCCCTACTACTCCCGAATTACGGAATTATTTCTTTAATTCCTTGTTTAATCAAGGTATTTCCTCTATTTTTGCGAAAGATTAGCGAAATGGTTCTTTACGAATATATTTTATAACTATTAAATAATTTAAATTCAATCATTTATGTGGTTAAGTAATTCATCTGTGGGAAGGAAAGTGGTGATGAGCATTACCGGTATCGCCCTTGTCCTGTTTCTGACGTTTCACGCGGCGATGCACCTTGTTGCATTAATCTCGGCAGAGGGATACAACATGGTTTGTGAGTTCCTGGGAGCAAACTGGTATGCGCTGGTAGCTACCGTAGGTTTGGCCGCCCTGTTCATCATCCACATCATCTACGCTTTCTGGCTGACAATGCAGAACCGCAAGGCACGCGGTAGCGAGCGTTACGCTGTAGTAGAAAAGCCGAAAACCGTGGAGTGGGCTTCTCAAAACATGCTTGTACTAGGCCTGGTTGTTATTGTGGGTATAGGTCTGCACCTGGTAAACTTCTGGTCTAAGATGCAGCTCCCCGAATTGATGCACAACATGGGTATGTATGTTGACACAGGCACTCTGGCAAATGCAGCCAACGGTGTTTATCACATTCAGAACACCTTCTCCAATCCGGTATACGTAGTGCTTTACCTCATTTGGCTGGGTGCATTGTGGTTCCACCTGACTCACGGTTTCTGGAGCTCCATGCAGACTCTGGGCTGGAACAACAAAATATGGATTAACCGTTGGAAATGTATCTCCAATATCTACTCCACTATCGTTGTTGTATGCTTCGCTCTGGTAGTTGTCGTATTCTATGCTCAATCATTGTGCGGCGCTTGCTAAATTCAAATTGTAAATGACTAAATTGTAAATTGCATTATGACTAAGATAGATTCTAAAATACCGGAAGGACCGGTAGCTGAGAAGTGGACCAACTATAAAGCTCATCAAAAATTAGTGAACCCCGCCAACAAGCGTCGCTTGGACATCATCGTAGTAGGAACCGGTCTGGCAGGTGCCAGCGCTGCCGCTTCCCTCGGTGAAATGGGTTTCAGAGTATTCAACTTCTGCATTCAAGACTCTCCGCGCCGCGCACACTCCATCGCTGCGCAGGGTGGTATCAATGCCGCTAAGAATTACCAAAACGACGGTGACTCGGTTTACCGTCTGTTCTACGATACAGTAAAGGGTGGTGACTACCGTGCCCGCGAAGCCAACGTTTACCGTCTGGCCGAAGTATCCAACAGCATCATCGACCAATGTGTGGCTCAGGGTGTTCCCTTCGCACGCGAATACGGCGGCCTGCTGGATAACCGTTCTTTCGGTGGCGCACAGGTATCCCGTACATTCTACGCCAAAGGCCAGACCGGCCAACAATTGCTGCTGGGTGCATACTCTGCACTGAGCCGCCAGGTAAATGTAGGTACGGTGAAACTGTACACCCGCTACGAAATGCAAGACGTTGTCCTCATCGACGGACGCGCCCGCGGTATCATCGCTAAGAACCTCGTGACAGGTAAACTGGAGCGTTTCGCTGCTCATGCAGTAGTTATCGCTACCGGCGGTTACGGAAACGCTTACTTCCTTTCTACCAACGCAATGGCTTGCAACTGTACGGCTGCCGTAGCCTGCTACCGCAAGGGTGCCTGGATGGCTAACCCCGCTTACGTACAAATCCACCCGACTTGTATCCCCGTTCACGGCGACAAGCAGTCCAAGCTGACTTTGATGTCAGAGTCTCTGCGTAACGACGGTCGTATCTGGGTTCCGAAGAAACTGGAAGATGCCAAGAAACTTCAGGAAGGTACGCTGCAAGGAAAAGACATTCCCGAAGAAGACCGCGACTACTACTTGGAGCGCCGCTATCCGGCATTCGGTAACCTCGTTCCGCGTGACGTTGCCAGCCGTGCCGCCAAAGAACGTTGCGACAAGGGTTATGGCGTCAACAACACCGGTCTGGCCGTATTCCTCGACTTCTCCGAAGCTATCAACCGTCTGGGCAAGGACGTAGTTGCACAACGCTACGGCAACCTCTTCGACATGTACGAAGAAATCACCGACGTAAGCCCCTACGAAAACCCGATGATGATATATCCGGCTATCCACTACACGATGGGTGGTATCTGGGTCGACTACGAACTGATGACTTCTATCAAGGGTCTGTTCGCTATCGGCGAATGCAACTTCTCCGACCACGGTGCCAACCGTCTCGGTGCTTCCGCATTGATGCAAGGTTTGGCCGATGGCTACTTCGTTCTGCCTTATACTATCCAGAACTACTTGGCCGACCAAATCACCGTTCCACGCTTCTCTACCGACCTGCCCGAATTTGCCGTGGCAGAAAAGGCCATTCAGGACAAGATTGACTGGATGATGAACATCAAGGGTAAGAAGTCGGTAGACTCTATCCATAAGGAACTGGGCCACGTGATGTGGGAATATGTCGGCATGGGACGCACGGCAGAAGGTTTGAAAGCCGGTCTTGCCAAGTTCAAGGAAATCCGCAAGGAATTTGAGACCAACCTCTTCATCCCGGGCGACAAAGAAGGTATGAACGTAGAGCTCGACAAGGCTATCCGTCTGTACGACTTCATCATCATGGGTGAGCTTGTTGCTTACGATGCCCTGAACCGCGACGAAAGTTGTGGCGGTCACTTCCGCGAAGAGTACCAGACCGAAGAAGGCGAGGCCAAACGTGACGACGAAAACTTCTTCTACGTGTCTTGCTGGGAATATCAAGGTTCTGACGAAAAAGCTCCTGTATTGCTGAAAGAACCGCTGGTTTACGAAGCAATCAAGGTACAGACTCGTAACTATAAGAGCTAATCGGGAAGTTGAACATTTAAAGAATTAAAGAAAATGGATAAAAATATATCATTTACGCTCAAGGTATGGCGCCAGAAGGGTCCGAAAGCAAAAGGCGCTTTTGAAACATATCAAATGAAAGATATTCCGGGCGATACTTCATTCCTCGAAATGCTGGACGTCCTGAACGAACAGCTCATCAGTGAAGGTAAAGAACCGGTAGTATTCGACCATGACTGCCGCGAAGGTATCTGCGGTATGTGTTCGCTCTACATCAACGGACATCCGCACGGTCCTGCAACAGGTGCCACCACCTGCCAGATTTACATGCGACGCTTCAACGACGGTGACACGATTACCGTAGAACCGTGGCGTTCTGCCGGCTTCCCGGTTATCAAGGACTTAATGGTAGACCGTACGGCTTATGACAAGATTGTGCAGGCCGGTGGTTACGTCAGCATCCGCACAGGTGCTCCGCAGGATGCCAACGCTATCCTCATTCCGAAGCGAGTGGCCGACGAAGCTATGGATGCCGCTTCCTGCATCGGTTGTGGTGCTTGTGTAGCTGCTTGTAAGAATGGTTCTGCCATGTTGTTCGTATCTGCCAAGGTCAGCCAGTTGAACCTGTTGCCGCAAGGTAAACCGGAAGCGCTGCGCCGTGCCAAAGCCATGTTGAGCAAAATGGACGAACTCGGCTTCGGTAACTGCACCAACACCCGTGCGTGCGAAGCAGAATGTCCGAAGAATGTTTCTATCAGCAACATCGCTCGCTTGAACCGCGACTTTATCATCGCGAAGCTGAAAGACTAATCAGCCTTCTATATTTGATTAATGAGAAGAGAAGCTCCTCTGCCGGGAAACCGGCAGGGGAGTTTTCTTTAGGGGATAGTCCGGCTCCCTACTTGCTCTTTATCTTTTCCCTCTACAGGTACTTTTTTCGAGGCAGATAGGGAGCAGATAAGGAGCAGGCAAGGGGATTATATTCGTCACCCACGGAGAAGACGCTGTTCTCCGGTGGGGAACGCTCGTTTCCCCAGGAGGGAACGGCAGTTTCCCCTAGAGGGAATGACAGTTACCCCTAAGGAAACGACAGTTACCTCCTGGGATGCTGACGGATAAGCCATACGTACGTTTTATTTAGAACGCAAACTGTGGGGAGAACCTCCGAAGTTCTTCTTGCAAAAATTGGAGAAATGAGGAAGGGACTCAAAGCCGTATTTATAGCAAACCTCGGAGATGGTGGCATCTGTGTGCCGAAGGTCGTAAAGGATACCTTCTTTGCGACGTTCCAGCATCCATTCGTAGACGGGTTGATGGAATACGGAAGTAAATATGCGTCGGAACGTAATGGTGGTATAGCCCCCAACTTTGCCAATTCTTCAACGGTCTTAACCCGTTGATGGTTTTTAAGAACAAAATACTGGAAGCTACTCGTATACTTTGAAAGGGGATGTACCAGCATGGAAAGCTCATAATCCGAATAATAATATCCGAGAATAAAGGACGATTCTTTCTGTTTGAGCAGAAGCAGCTCTTTGCAAATCTTATCCTCTGCCAGATAAGTCTTGGAAGCCTCGATGAAGTAATTTAATTCGGGGCAAAATCTTTAGGGGAGAAAAGATGAGAGGGGGAGTCACCTCGTTAACAATATAATCATAGCGCCCCTGACAGAAGAACTCGGGCTTCGTAAAGCGATAGCAAACGCATTCCACATCCGTCATCGCAAGAATTTCATACTTCGAACCTATCGCCTAAAGTATAAATTCCCCTGCACGCAAGGTGGTCCCGGCATACTCCTGACTATTGACAAGCACTTCTCCCCTTGTCAGGAAAATCATGATATTCTCTTCACACTTCTGAACAGGAAGATGGAAGCCTTTCGGATGAGAGGCGTATATGATGGCGTTGTCCACAGCTTTCGGACATTCTGGCAATCAGTGTTATTTACTCCACATGCGGGCGATGCTTGCATAGTAGGGCACAGAATTGGTTGTTTTGTTTGCTTTTATTGTGACAAAAGTAAATAGATAATGTCAGAAAAAAATATTCCCCGAAAACTTTAGAAAAGAAGTCCTCGGGGAAGAGTTTATAGTATGCTTATATCTATCAGAAATAAACAAAAGGTTTCAATTCATTTCCTTGCTCATCTATCGGATAAAGGGCTCCTTCCCTTTCCAACTGTTCAGACATTTTCCGGATCATTTCTCTACATTTATCGGGATGCGTAGAGGAAAGTTCGTTTCTTTCTTCCGGATCATCTTTCAAATTATAAAGTGCAACTGCCGGTTGCTTTGGGGTCTCAGGACGATAATAATAAATCAATTTCCAGTCTCCCACACGATATGACGTGAAGTAGCTGCCGTTATGAGCATGAGGGAAATGCATCAGGAAGACTCGGTACGCTTACAATTTATCTTGCCACTCAGTTGCTCCTTCAAATCGAAGCCATCCAGCACATAGTTCTGCGGGACTTTGCATCCTGCCACAGCCAGCACCGTGGGATAGATATCCATTATTGTCCCCAACTGCGTTTGCATACCCCCTACTTCAATTGGCAACCGTTTCTGTACTTTACTCTTTTTCTCAGGCTTTGCCCAACCCGCAATAAAGGGAACACGCATACCGCCTTCAAACTCCGTACCTTTTTTCCCTCTCAAAGGGGCAGAAGAACCATACCCGCGTACATCTCCCAAAGGAGCGTCACCGCCATTATCTCCCAAAAAGAAAATCAAAGTATTTTCGGCAATTCCCAGTTTTTCAAGTTGGTCCATTATATCGCCTAAAGATTTATCCATTCCTTCTATTAAAGTAGCAAAAGCTTTTGCCGCATCACTCTTATCCGGATCCGTATATCGCGACAGAAAGCGCTTATCTGCTTGGAAAGGTGAATGAACAGCATAATGAGCCATGTTCAGATAGAAAGGACGTTTCTCTTCTACAGCTTTAGTAATCTCCCGATTTGCTTCTATAGTCAGAGCTTCACTCAAGAAAGTGTCCGTGCCGTGATATTTCTCCAGGTCGAGGACTGCTCTTGCTTTTTGCCCTTTGATATGACCGTATCCCCATTCGCCATAATAGCTGCCGGGATGTCCTATGCCGGAACCTGCAATATTTACATCAAATCCAAGATGCAACGGATTCTCTCCTTCACTACCCATACAACCGAAATGTGCCTTTCCTATATGAATTGTCTTATATCCGGCCTGTTGCAGCACTTTCGGCATTGTGGGCATATCTTCTCTGAGACCTTTTCCAGTTCCATTCGGGCGGTCCGAAAGTATTCCGGTTATTACTCTCGGCGCTAATCCAGTTCGTCACACCATGCCTTGTCGCATTTTGTCCCGTCATAATTGAAGTTCTGGAAGAGGAACTCACACTTTGTGCATAGAAAGTAGAAAAGCAAATTCCTTGTTTAGCCAGCCTTTCCATGTTTGGAGTATGATACCAGTCATTCAGGGAATGACGTAC
Organism: Bacteroides sp.; assembly: GCA_021203515.1. GTDB lineage: Bacteria > Bacteroidota > Bacteroidia > Bacteroidales > Bacteroidaceae > Bacteroides. Next base: position 52,753 of record JAJQAY010000085.1, read on the forward strand.
CGGCTGACCGTTTTCATCTGTCAGAAAGGGAACTGAGGTATCCATAAGTCCCATATCATCTACCAGAAAAACAATAATATTCGGACGCTCCTGAGCCACCCCACAAACGGAATAAGCCAGACCGCCCAACACACAAACTCCTTTAAAAGCTCGATTTGTTCTCATAGCATACTTTTTTTATTTATATATACGCGTTGCAGAAAGAAAGATATATAATTAATTTCAAATAAAAGACGAGTGGCAATGTAGCACAAAATTATCATATTTGCAAAGGAATAAATAAAATATTTATCTATCGCCCGGATTGTTACCAAAGACTTTTACTTTCCCATCCTTGAGTATATATAAAAGCTTGCTTCTATTGTTAGAAAAACAAACAGATAATATCAGAAAAAATATTCCCCGAAAACTTCTTTTACAAAGTTTTCGGGGAAGAATTATGAAAGAATGGTTTTTAGAGCAAATCACTTGTTGGCAGGAGTAGTTACAGGAGCATCACCCGTTCCGACAGCATCTGCCCAACCGCCAATAGTATGAGTACCAAATGTTACCGGAGAAGCATCGTTCGTTAGAACCAATGTATAGCGAATATTCTGAGCCATGCCCCAAGCACCAGTGAGATTAACTGTCTTAGTATCATTATAAATATAGTCATTGGGAGTAGTAGTCTTTGCAACAGCATAAGTGATATCTAAGGTCACATTTGACAAATCCTGAGGCATCAACATAAATAGGGCATTGCCATCTGTCTCAAACGCCTTTTCCTCATTAGGTGACTCAGCAGTAGGAGCTACGCTAACCTCTCCTTCATAAAGGTGTTCCGGGGCAGGCTCAGAAGCTGTTAAAGCTGTCCAAGCACCGACATTCTCTGTTCCATCGAAAGTAAAAGTACCCTTATCCTTCGCTCCCTTAATCACCAATTTACTAACAGTATAAGTATATTCCGATGTAGCCCCCTTAATTGTGAAATTTACCTGAGTTAAAAGATGTCTGAACGGAAAAGTAATTGCGTCAGAGGTTTTGCTTTTGTCAATCACATTGGCAGCAATTAAATCTTCCTGTTCAGCAACGCCTTTGATTGTATAATCAAATTTAGGGAACTTTGTACCTTCTGTAGCCAAGGTTTGACCCGGTGCGGTTGCAAAGAATTGTATCTTATCGGTGAGTGGCCAATAATACGTTTCTGTATATCCCCAAACTTTTCCCGTTTTTGTAACAGTAGTGGCAGGCATAAACTCTTCTGACAAAGCGGTAGCATCCGCCATATCCCCCGTTGTTCTATAAGCATTCACTACAAACTCCGTGAAATTAGCATCAGTAGTAATCACTGCTCTTGTTCCCGACTTTACCACCGTCCCAAACTTAATCTCCGCCTTTTGTCCGGCATTCTCAAACTCTTCATTCTGTGAGCAGCTAACCATTGCAGCCGCAGCCATAGCCAAAAATAAAATCTTCTTCATAACCTTTATCTTTTTAAATTAATATTGTTTACATTACTATCTCTATACTGGTAATTCTATGTTTGTTTCATCATCCCAATCGCCTACATCGCCACCAATTCCTCCGCCACCTTCATTAATGCCTGGTTCCAATTCACCCACCACAATCTCGCCATCCGGAACAGGAACTTCAATATGTACTTCCGAATCAGTCCCTAACCCATCTTCAGTAGGAAGAGAAGAGGTTATCAGTTCCGTGACATCCACCTTTATCTCCTGCACCGTATTGTCCCGTTTCACCAGTTTCAGTATCAGCATCATCGGAGCATTGGCGCGGGTTTGAGCCTGTTGCCGCAATACAAAATGCGAGAAATAACCCCATAAAACATCACCTTCATATTTTGTATCTACACGTATCGGTGCTTCACATAAACCGCAAGTCTGCTTTCCAAGAAAATAGCACCCGCACAGCCCGTCGACATTGCAAATAACCTCCGATACCCTTTCCAACCCTTCTATCTTTATATCAAAAGAATAGTTTGTTACCGCCGCTTCCGGCTTCAACTCCATCTGGAGCGCAACATCACTTTTCTCTATCTCTACATCATCCAAAGCAACTACATACAAAGGGTCGGGCGACCAAACCATGTCTTCTGTTGTACTTAGCCCCGCGCAATGTCCGGTAAATGCTTCAATCGTTTCATAATTCTCTTCGCCCCGTATCTGAACGGTCTCCGTATTGAAATTGTAGATTACTACCGCATAATTGCCGGGAGGAACTTTTACTTCACCGCCCGTGGCCGATAGATAACTTTCAACTTTCCGTCCTTCCGCATCCTTCGGGTAAAAAATCACCCGCATTGTCTCCGGTAGCTCTTTTGTCACTCCTGTCCAATCCAATGTTATCTGTACCCCGCTAACGGGATAATCATCCAGCATCTCCCGAAATCCGCAACCTGACAAGGAAGCTAATAATCCTAGCAGAGGCAATAGCCAACCATATCTGACATGTCCCATCGCATTCACCTCCCTGCCGTTATGAGCCAAACTAAAGAAACTTTAGTTTTGGTAGGCCCGATGAAATGATAGCGCCCGCTGCTGTTCCAAACCAAGTCTCCTTTATAGGAGCTGTATTTGCGATATTCCGTCTCCAGATATCCCACGCCCAGACCGAACTCAATAGCCACATGCGTAGCCAACTGATGCGTGTAACCGTAAGTCAGTCCCGAAGTTGCATAATACCTGCCCCGATAGCCCTTTTCCTCCTTCAACTGAAAGTCGTAAGCACCGCCTTCGGCATATACTCCCAAAAAGTGTCCGGTCAGCCTACTACGTTTCTGCCGGTTGCCCAGCCAGTGACGTACTTCCACACCTCCCGAAAGAAGCTGATAGCAAAAGCCATGCTCATTATTCAGCCACCACGGGCATTTATATTCCGTATTCAAAGACCACCTTTTACCTATCGGAAACTCTACTTCCAGGTTCGGAGCCAGTACCAAATCGTAGAGTATGTTATTCTTCAACGCCAGAATAACTCTACGGGGAGAAGGCTCTTTTTTCTCCATCACCAAAGCCGGCGTAACAATGCTCCCAAATTCCGGAGATACCACCGGCAAAACATTGGTCGGCACCCGTATCCCTGCCATAGACAATTCTTCCCGCACTGCACCACGCCTACTTATTCTCGGAAAAACATGCTGCGATAGATATGCATACGGCCTACCGCCATCCAGATAACGCAATAATTTCAACAACCTGTCAAAGTCCCCGTAATGATATCTAATCAGCATCAAAACCTCATCCCTATTCGGAATTTGTTTGTCAGAAGCAACCCACCGGTAAACTTCCTCCCACTCATCCTGCCCCATTACCGGATGCTGTGTCGTATCGCTTGCAACGCCTATCACATCAAGCCCTTTCGCCCCTGTATCTACCCTTCCTACAATCAAAAAAAGAGTACCAAAAGAATAGATATATAGATGCGATTCACCATAACCTTGCGTTGTATGTTGACAAATATAGAAGATATAAATTAGAGTCATTAAGGATTTTGTAACCCTTTTTCGGGGTGTGAAAGGTTCCGTGAAACGATTGAAACAGATTTGCAACTTACGCGAGCCAAATGGGAATCAGAGACGAAGAAATGAGGCAATGATTTCACCCTAACACTTCTCCTTCCTCACAACATTTTATCATATCGTCAGCATATAGCATCTATTCCACTCATAATATCAATCCGTGTGCGAAAACAGTGAATATCCGTGAAAGAAAATTAAAAGAGTGACCGGGAAAGAGTAAAGATTTGGAAGATTCGGGCAAATACTCTACATTTGTTACGTGATTTTTTTCATAGTATTAGATTTAAGGTTAACAAAGGTTGGAGTACAGCGGTACTCCTTTTTTCATTTTTACCCCTCTCAAAATTTCATAAAACAATAGAAAAACCGTATCTTCGATGGCGTATTTTCCATCCGCTACAAAAGAACGGAATAGCTCTTTTAGGATATCACAACAATGAGAAAACTGTTATTTTTACTTTCTACAATAATACTGGTGCTCGCCGCCGGATGCTCCCAACGACATAGCACACCCACCAAAATACCCATGACCAACGGACATCGTGGCGCCAATGCCATCGCACCGGAAAATACAATGGCTTCTGCCGACTCCTGCATCAAATACGGCATTGACTATATGGAATGCGACGTCTGCATCAGTAAAGACAGTGTGTTCTATCTGCTGCACGACTCTACATTGGACCGCACCACGAATGGTTCGGGCAATATCGCCAGATGGATGTCTGCCGACATAGATACACTGGATGCCGGCTCCTGGTTTGGTCCTGAATTTGCAGGACAACGTGTCCTCCGTTTTGCAGACTTATTGCGCAAATCGAAAGAGCACGGACTGAAACTTACTGTCGACTATCGCACCGGCGACCTTCAGAAACTGCTGGATTTAGTTAAGTCCGAAGGTATGCTGGAAAACTGCAATTTCACATTCAGCAAGGATGAAGAAGCCAAACACTTCAGACGGATAGCTCCCGAAGTGAAAACGCTGCAGGCCTATATAAGACATAAAGATGACTTGGAGCGTGTCATAGAGGAATTAAACCCCAATATCGTCGTTGCATGGATTGACTCTATCACCCCGGAGTTCGTGGAGAAATGCCATCGCCATAACCTGCAGGTTATGGCATTGATTTTAGGTTTGGATGATAAAACCGAACAAAACCAAAGGGCTGTAGAACTGGGAGTCGACGTAGTGGCAACAGACCGTCCGGAACAGTTCATCATGAAATATGGGAAGGCAAAGTAGATATAATATTCCCAAAATCGCCCTTTGGCATACCCCACAATGGGATAAACTTTTGCTAAACGCAGACAAGACTTTATTATTCCTCGTGGAAATTGGCAGTCAGCCACTTCTCCATTAAGTCGGCTATCTCCACATTATTCAGGTCGGACATCAGGAAATGGGTATTCCCCTTAATACCGATTTCCGGCAAGTGAATGACTTTCGCATTGCCGCCGTGACGGTTGACCGCCTCGGCAAAAGCCCGGGCCATTTGCATTTCGACACGCCACTGGTCTTCGCCGATATGCTCCACCGGATGTTCGGCAATGAAGTTGCCGTAGATGATGAGGATAGGGATGCGCGTCAGTTTTCGGAATTCTTCCAAAGAGACAGGCTCTCCCTGATGCAATCCATAGGCGGATTGGACCGGCTCGGGAACTTCTCCTTCCGGAAAGGGGAAGACATACTTCCAGCCACCCGGTTCGAGCGAAATGACGCCCTTTACGTTCTCCGACTTCAACGCCGTGAGCCAGCCGGGATGCCCGCCGCGCGAATGGGAAATAAGGATAGCCGGGCCTGTCTTATCGAACAATGCCGCCATTGCACGGCTCGTCACTTCGTCATCGTAAGGCCCTGTGTCGGGGGTTGCCCAGCGTTGCAACTGTTCGAGGCTTGCCGGGTCTTTGGGGAACTGCGTGCCGGGGTAGAGGTCGGGATATCGGCCGAAGCGGAAAAGGGAGAAAAGCATCTTGTCCATGCACTGCGGTTGGAGGTCTGCCGGCAGCGATGCCGAACCTGCCCGCCCGCGACGGGGTTGGTCGACGATATAGCAACTGTATCGACGGCGCAAGAAGATATTCAGAAAACCTTCCCGTCCGTCGGGAGTAGTCTCCCACGTCTTGCCCGACTGCCGCCACCGTGCAGAAATACCAATGGCAGCTTCTTCGCATCCACTGGGATTTGATAGAAAGCATAGGCATGGTCGGCATAGGCTTTCTGCCCCGCCGGATTTAGGTAGTCGGAATAACGGAACGTGCCGGGAGTCTCTACCGCCGTTCCGCCCACCATGAAACTGCCTTGCTCCTCAATGAGGAGCGGTGCCGGACGGCTTCCCTCCTGTGCCAATGCAGCCGTAGAGGAAAGCAGGCAGACTGCACCCAATAATCTCCATTTTAATTGAATATTCATAATCGAAAGTATAAGTTATTATTTACCTAATTTCAACTCCTCGGATGACGGATAACGTTCGCCTACAACCGGAATTGCGGCAACGGCCTCTTCCAGTTCCTTCCACTCCGCAGCCGTACAGGAGGACTCCAGCGTGCGCAGGTTTTCTTCAAGATGCGAGAGTTTGGTTGTGCCCGGAATGGGTACAATCCACGGTGCTTTCTGCAACAGCCATGCCATTGCCACTTGAGCGGCGGTCATGCCTCTAGAACGTCCGAATTGCTGCAAGACATTTACGATGCGTGTGTTGGAGCGGATAGCTTCCGGCTGGAAACGGGGCAGGTGCTGGCGGTTGTCATTGTCCGGTCCGAACTTGGTGTATTCGTTGATGTCGCCACCCAAGAAACCACGGTTGATAGGACTGTAAGGCACAAAACCGATGCCCAATTCGCGGCAAACGTCCAGCACTCCGTTTTCTTCCACAAGGAGGTGCATCAGGTGGTATTCGCTCTGGATAGCTGTCAGCGGACATACGGCATGCGCCCGGCGAATGGTATCGGCGCTAATCTCGCACATGCCCAACGTTGCACCTTACCTTCTTTTATCAGGTCGGAGATTACTCCCGCCACCTCTTCGATAGGCACTTTCGGGTCTTGCCGGTGCTGGTAGAACATCGGCAGGGAGTCGAGGCGCAGACGACGCAACGACGCCTCGCAATCACGGCGAATGGTATCCGGGCGGCTGTCCAATGTATCCGTGTTCTTTCCATCGATAATTGCACAGCCGAACTTGGTCGTTACGCTCACCTTGTCCTTGAACTGCGACAAGGCTTCACCACACAGTTCTTCGTTCTTTAGCGGGCCGTATACAATGGCAGTGTCAAACAGAGTCACACCACGGTCCACCGCCTCGTGCAGCAAGCGGATGCACGCCTTTCTGTCCGGATACACGCCACGGTTATAAACCATGCCCATTACACCGAAACCGAGGGCTGATACCTCAAGGGCAGCCTTGCCCGTGCCCAGCGTGCGGCGGGCCGAGATACTCGCCGCCGCCTTTGTGTCCGAAGCGTTGCCGGCTGTTCCTGCCACTTTTGTGGCTGCCATTACTTTCTCGTAAGCCGGGGTAATGGTCAAAGCCGCCCCCATGACGGCAGCCGTCTTCAAAAAAACCACGACGGCTGACATTCATCTTATTCTCTTCCATAATCTATCAGTTTTAATTGTCTGATGCAAATTACGGGAAGAGCCCCACAAAAACTTTACTGTGAGGCTCCTTTTACTTGACTGTAATGTTCAAATGTCGTTTATTTCGTCGGGGCGGTTCCGTAGACCTGTTTATAAAGGCGAGAAAAGTGCGAAAGGCTCTTGAAGCCCACGTCCATGCAGACTTCGCTCACCTTGCGGCCTTTGCCTACGATTTCATCGTGTGCCGCTTCCAAACGTTTCCGGATAATCCACTTCATGGGAGTCTGGTCGCTGAATTTGGCGAAATCACGCTTGAACGTTGACAGGCTGCGTCCCGTAAAGGCGGCGAGTTCCTCCAAGGAAAGGTCGTACATATAGTTATGCTGCATAAAATCCAGAATATCTATTTTCCATGGTTCCGCAAAGTCGAACAGCGAAGCATACAGGTTCTTGTCCGTATGGAGCAAGGCAAATACGCCTTCCGCCATTTTCAGGTCGAGCCATTCTTCGGAGGGGCGTGCATCGGAATAGTAGTAGGGTTTTATCGACTCAAAAAGGCTGAGGATGTCCGGTCGGCCGGCCGCAAGGATAAGCAGGCTTCTCTTATCGCGCTCGGACTTGTCGGGAAGTTGCGCATTATTGAGCCTCCGGTAAAAATCCAACAAGAAATGGCGCGTCAGCCGCAACACCGTTGCATGATAGGGTTCGCCGTTCATGGGACGCTTGACGAGCGACACACGGTTGTCTTTGCGGATAAAGGCGCAGTCGCCCTTGTGCAGGCGGGTGATGTGCCCGTTTTCGTGTACTTCTACCTCACCCGAATAGATGTAGAAAAGAATATGGTCGCGCACCATTAACGCACATTTACTGTCCTCCTCGTAGTGGTAGTTGAGCATGACGTCCGCAAAAGCGATATTTCTGGGTTGCTGCGTGGTGTATTCTGTCATCGCTGTTTGTCTTTATATCTGATACAAACTTACATAAAATATCCGAATTTTTCTCGCAAACCTGCATCGAATACTCCCTTTCAATTCATCCGTCAAATATCGAACTCCATATCGCCAGCTCTGCACTTCGTCAGTAACCGCTTGTCTCATGGCATCTTATCAAGCTACTTTTGCCAAAAAAACAAATAAAAGTAGCTTATGAAAATGTTTCAAGGATTTTTGTGGATGCTGGTGTTCGCGGCATTTCCGGCTTGCGGTTACGGGCAAGGTTATATTAGTTATGATTACCTGTCCGCCAGTAGGCTCAAAGACGAGACAGACAATAAATACGGTTCGGGCGATATACAAATAGTGTCGGGCGGATATAACATTCCGCTTTCTGTGAAGCACAATGACAAAGGACAACTGACGGCATGGAGCGCTTCCATTTACGGTGCTTACGGCACTTTGTCCAATCGAGGGCAGGCAAAGGAATTAAACCCAGATAATATATTAAATGGAGGTCTGAACCTATCACACATAAGACCCATATCGAAAAGGTGGAGCGCCTTAGCCTCTATAGGGGGCGGAATTTATGCACCTGCCAACGAAATATCCGCAAAAAGCATATTGGCGAATGGCGGAGTTATCTTCGTGTACAGACTGAATAAAAGCATGAATATCGGAGTAGGTGCGGGGATTACCAATTCTTATGGCGTACCTATGGTCTTGCCTATGGTCTACTTCAACTGGCAGCAATCGGGCAAGTATGAGTTTAAGATAGATATGTCGAACGGCTTGAAGATTTCCGCGTCAACATGGTTGGGCGAAAGGATAAAAGTGGAACTGACCGCACTCGAAATGGACGGAATGGCCGCTGTGATGAAAGTGGAGGAAAAGTCCAAGATTTACTCTACGGCTATGCTGAAATCATACCTAAGTCCCTCATTCCAACTTACCAAGAACACGAATTTCTATCTGGGAATAGGCGGAAACTGGGTGAGAGGGATAAGCATATCGGACCGCGGTCTTAAAGGTTTTTTCAACAATTTCAAAGATGACAAAGACGATCCCGAGTTTGGTGTAGCCCTGAGGATTACGACCGGCTTGCGATACCGTTTTTAATAGAATACAGCGTGATTTCTGTCCGGGAACTTATGTAATCACACAATATATTGTACTTTTGGGGAAAGAATATCACTGTCAAGGAAAGGAGTAGTCGATATGATAAATATTTATTGGTAGAAGACGAACGGTTTGCTTATGAAGAAATAAAGCGGATGATGCAACGGTTAAGGTCCGATTGTCATTTGGCGGGTTGGGCGGAGAGCGTGGAACAAGCCGTCTTGCTTCTCAAGCAAGGGAACATCGACTTGATGATGGTCGATATACGCTTGTCCGACGGGCTTAGTTTTGAAATATTCGAGCAAATCCCGGTCGACATACCCGTTATCTTCACTACCGCTTACGATGAATATGCAATCAAGGCTTTCAAGGTGAACGACATTGATTATCTGTTGAAACCCATTGAAGAGAACGAGTTGGAAATGGCTCTATGCAAGTTCGAACGGAACAACTCGCTACATCCCGTTACGCCTGAATTCAGGAAACTGGAGCTTGAATACCTTATCAAGAATAAGAAGAACCGTTTCCTTGTGCAGGTGGGCGATATGTTCCACTACGTGGAGACAGTGGATATAGCTTTCTTTTATAGTGAGGAGAAATATACTTATTTGCATCTCTTTTCCGGAAAAAGATATATCATCAATTATACATTGGAACAGTTGGAGTATATGCTGGATAATGGTGTCTTCTTCCGTGTTTCGAGGAATTGCATTTCAAACATAAAGGCGATAAAAAAAGCTCCCGGTATTTCGGAAGCCAGCTGAAGTTATATTTTGTCCGGAATGCCAGCACGAAGTTCTGGTAAGCCGGAACCGTGTCGGTGACTTTCTGAAATGGATAGACGGCATCTTATGAAACACAAGAAATACATATTCTTTTTTTTATTGCAACCATATCAATTTCATTGGTGGTCATTGAATGGGCTTATTATTCGGTTAGCGGCAGATCACTACAAGAAAACTTTATACCTTTATTCCTATTAAATCTTCCTTTTTGCATAGCAATCGGCTTTATTGATTTTGGAGTCATTCACATGATATACAAAAGATTTAGAAGCCGGAACAATGCCATCAGGATTTCAATAGATTTGACATTGACTACTCTCCTATGTGTTTTCATCACAGGCTCTGTGAATTATTTATTGTCAACCTTATCCGATTTCTGGGAAAGTTCCCTGCCTATCATTCCGTGGAATTGGATAATAGTCTTGCAGATAGAAATATTCTTTTATAGTTTGCGGCAGACGGAAATGGAGAAAGAGAAAGCCTTGTATCAATTCAAGATATTGAAGAACCAGATTAATCCTCACTTCCTATTCAACAGTCTGAATATATTGGCCTCTCTAGCCTATCAGGATGCTGAAAAGACTAACCTATTTGCCAAAAAGTTATCTTCAGTCTATCGCTATCTACTCACCACACATGAACAACAGACGGTCACCTTAGAAGAAGAACTGGCTTTTGCGGAGTCATACCTGTATCTGGAGCGTATCCGTTTTGAAAACGCTTTTCATGTAGAGATAGAAAATGATTGCAAAAAGAACAACAGACTGGTGATACCGGCAAGTGTGCAGATGCTTGTAGAAAACGCGATTAAACACAATATCAGTACAAAGAAATGCCCCTTAATCATTCATATAACAATCAACGATGCGATGATTATCGTTTCCAATAATCTGCAATTACGCAATTCGGTAAATCAGAACGGGACAGGCTTGCAAAACCTGCAACGCCAATACGCTTTGTATAATAAACGCATTGACGTTGCTAAGAATGAAAAAGAGTTTGTAGTTAAGATACCGTTTGTAAACTAAGTATATTCTTCTGTCCGGTGCATTCAGGCCAATAGGCGATAGACACCGCCCACTAATGCCTTCACCACGCCTTTCATTTCCAATTCGAAGAGTAGGGCGGTCATACGGTTTACGGGAAGATTGGCTTCTACCACCAACGTGTTGATATGCAAATCTCCTTGACGGGTAAGAATATTGACTACCAGTTCCTCTTCTGTCGTCAACTCCGGGAAAAGAGTATGCTGGACTGCTTCGTGCTTATCGGCCTCTACAACGGACATCCAGTCCATTGCCCGCACAAAATCTCCGGCATTTTGAATAAGCGCTGCCTTATTACCCCGTATCAGTTGGTTGCAACCTACGGAAGAAGCATCGGTCGAACGTCCGGGAACGGCAAAGCAATCGCGATGATAACCTTCCGCCAACTCAGCAGTAATGAGGGAACCACCCTTGGCGGCAGACTCTACAACTATAGTGGCGTCCGCCATTCCCGCTACGATGCGGTTGCGGCTGACAAAGTTATGCTTGTCGGGATTAGTCTCGGAAAGAAACTCGGTGAGCAAGCCGCCGGCGGGTAACATGTCAATGGCTGTTTTGCGATGGACAAAGGGATAAATGCGGTCTAGACCGTGAGCAAGAACGGCTACGGTGGAGAGGTTATTTGCCAAAGCGGCACGGTGGGCGTGGATGTCGATGCCATATGCCAGGCCGCTTACTACCAATACATCGGGAAGGAGTGCAGACAAGTCGTGCAGGAAGTTGGCACAGAACTGCTTGCCGTAATCGGTGGCGCGGCGCGTGCCTACCATATTGATGACATGCAGACGGTTCAAATCCGTATTGCCCTTGAAGAACAAGACAAGCGGAGCGTCTTCACACTCGCGCAAGCGCGAAGGGTAAGCCTCATCCTGCAGGGTAAAACAGGACAGCCGGTTCTTTTCCACAAACTCCATTTCGCATTCGGCACGCAAGAAGGCGGCAGGACAATCGAGAGCCGCCACTATGGAAGAATTTACACCGGGCATCACTTCGGGCAACTCCTTGCGTTGACGAAAACTTCGACGGCACTGCCCATACCGTCCATTAAACGCTTTGCCCCGATATGTCCTATACCGGGGCAAAGCGTGAGGGCTATACTACAAATACGTTCATCATTATTCATTTCACCACTGATTACACAAATTCACACCGATGTGGTGAACTCTATTCCAAATAGGGGGCAAAGACACTATCAAACAGTTCGCTGTCGCTCAAACGTCCGTTTACCACACAGACCGTTTCGACTACTGCCTTGACGGACACCTTATTATCACTTTTCCGATAAATATCCTGATAGAAGACATACTTGATGCCTTCTTTCTTCATATAAAGTTTGGATACGAACTCATCGCCACTCTTCAGGGGCGTCTTGAAAGCCATATTGATGCGAGCCACTACCGGGTCGACACCTTGCTCGTGGAGCGCGGCAAAAGCTGACACCCGTACTTAGCAGAAACTCATGCCGCGTGTGCTCCAGATAATGCTGGTAGTTAGCATTATTGACAATGCCTTGCAGGTCACACTCATAGTCGCGCACCTTCATTTCCAGTTCATAAATGTATTTATCCATAATAATAAAAGTTATAAAGTGATAGAGCGTTAAAGTGATAGAGTAAGGTAACTTCCCTTTATCACCTTACCACCTTATAACTTTACCACTTTTTAATAATCAGCCTCTTTGTTTTTCTACATCCAGTCCTTTAAACTTCTTCAATTCCTCCACCGAAACCAGTTTATACAGTTTGTCGCTGGGGCGTATTTTATCTGCCTTCATCGAGAAATGCTGTCCTTTCTTCACCGTCTGCACGGGTTTCAAGTCTACGCGGGCTTCTTCCAGTGTAGTAAAGACGGCACCGGTCGTAGGCCCCGTTATCAACAGCTTATCGCCTACGCTGACTTCGGCAGCTTCTACCAGAAACTCCGCCACACCGATGTTGGAGAAGTAACGTATACCTTTGCCCACATATATCTTGCGCTCCGTGGCGGCAGAGCCGTAGTTCTTGGTCCACTCTCCGAGGCGTTGCCCCAAATAGTAACCGTCCCAGAAGCCACGATTGAACACGGTTTTCAGCCGTTCGTCCCAAGCCGAGATTTTCTCGTCGGAAAAAGTATTATCCAAATAAGAAACGATGGCTTCCTTGTAGCATTCCACCACTGTGCGCACATACTCCGGTCCGCGGGCACGTCCTTCAATCTTGAAGACACACACTCCGGCATCGAGCATCTTGTTCATAAAGTGGATGGTCTTCAAGTCTTTGGGCGACATGATATATTGATTATCGACTTCAAGCTCTACGTCCGTCTCCTTGTCGCGCACGACATAGGAACGACGGCACACCTGCATACAAGCGCCCCGGTTGGCAGAGTTGTTCATTTCGTGCAACGAGAGGTAACACTTGCCGGACACAGCCATGCAAAGCGCTCCATGACAGAACATCTCGATACGTATCTGCTCGCCACTCGGCCCGCAGATATTCTCTTCCTGAATGTGGCGGTAGATTTCGGATACCTGCTCCAAGTTCAGTTCACGTGCCAGCACCACCACATCGGCAAACTGCGCATAGAAACGAAGCGCTTCCACATTGGAGATATTCAACTGCGTAGAGAGATGCACTTCCTGCCCTATCTGCCGGGCATAGCTCATCACCGCCACATCCGCCGCAATCACCGCCGAGATACCTGTCGCCTTTGCCGCATCTACAATGGTATGCATCAAAGGGATGTCATTATCATATATAATGGTATTCACCGTCAGATAGCTCTTCATGCCGTGCTCGTCGCACGTCCGGGCTATCTCCCGCAAATCGTCAATCGTAAAAGTATTTGCCGAACGGGCACGCATATTCAGGTTCTCGATACCGAAGTAAATAGAGTCCGCACCAGCCTGAATGGCCGCTGCAAGAGACTCACGCGAGCCTACCGGCGCCATAATTTCAAAACCTTTTAAGTTCATAGATAGCTTAAAAAAGATTATAAAGACATTATTATAACTTACTTATTACCCCTTGCCTGCAATTCTTGCTGGAGCTCGTTGGCAATCTCCATTCCCAACTTTTGCCCCACCTGCATACCTTCGCTCATCATGGTAGGAGATGCAGCCGCCAGTTTCTTCCCGGCCGGCGATTTATAGAAAGCAACAATCTTCTTCAAGTCATCCAACGTCAGGTACTTCTGATAAATAGGCGCATAAAGCTCTGTCAACCTACTGCCGAACTTGGTTTCCCACTTCTTTTGAAAACCGTCCCAGAAAGAAGTATCTACCGAAGGCGACTGTTGCTTGAACATCGCTATCATCTGCGGTATCATAGCCTTAACCGAAGCCACAGGGCCGGATGCTTCCAACATTTCTCCCAGCATAGCCTTATACTCATTATTCGAAGTCTGTACTTGAGCCGATGCCGAAGGGGCAGCAGCAAACAGCATAGCTGCACACATCACCATTAAAACCAGTCCTTTTTTCATAATCCCATATTAGTTAAATAAATAATGATACAAAGGTAGGCTTTTTTCTGTATTTTTGCAGGCAAATTCAGTTAGATTATGAAGATTAAAGATATTGACTTGGGCGAACGTCCCGTGTTGCTCGCTCCTATGGAAGATGTTACCGACCCGGCTTTCCGCCTGATGTGCAAGGAGTTCGGGGCTGATATGGTGTATACGGAGTTTGTATCCGCCGACGCCCTGATACGTTCCGTCGGCAAGACGGCACAGAAGCTGAACATCAGCGACAAGGAACGCCCCGTAGCCATACAGATATACGGCAGGGATACCGCCACGATGGTGGAAGCCGCCCGCATCGTGGAAGAGGCCCGTCCGGATATATTGGACATCAACTTCGGCTGCCCGGTGAAGCGCGTAGCGGGCAAGAGAGCCGGTGCAGGTATGTTGCAGAATATACCGCTGATGCTGGAAATCACCCGTGCCGTAGTGGAGGCCGTGAAAATCCCCGTCACCGTGAAGACCCGTCTCGGCTGGGATGCCAATAATAAAATCATCGTAGACCTTGCCGAACAGTTGCAGGATTGCGGCATTGCCGCCCTCACCATTCACGGACGTACCCGTGCGCAGATGTATACCGGTGAAGCCGACTGGACGCTTATCGGTGAAGTAAAAAAGAACCCGCGCATGCACATTCCCATTATCGGCAATGGCGATGTCACCACTCCCCAACGTGCCAAAGAGCGTTTCGACCTCTACGGAGTAGATGCCATTATGATAGGTCGCGCCAGCTTCGGTCGCCCGTGGATATTCAAAGAGGTAAAACATTATCTGGAGACGGGCGAAGAACTGCCACCCCTCAGCTCCGAGTGGCGGCTGAATGTCTTGCGCCGAGAAGTGGAGGACAGCGTCAATCTGCTGGACGAAAGAAGAGGTATCCTGCACGTACGCCGCCACTTGGCCGCAAGTCCGCTGTTCAAAGGCATTCCGAACTTCCGGGAGACACGCATCGCCATGCTACGCGCCGAAACAAAAGAAGAGCTGTACCGCATCTTCGACGGGATTGCCGACTTGCTATAAGCAGACGCTGCCTATTAAAATTCTCATAATCACAAGATAAAACTATCCCCTTAGTAAAAGCCGCATGTCCGACACCCGGGTCTCAGCACGTCTGACACCCGGGTGTCGGCATGTTCAACATCCGGGTGTCAGACATATCAACACTCGGGTGTCGAGCAAACTTAGTTCGCTAATTGCCCAGTACTGACTTAGGACAAGATGAAGATTTATCAGACAGGCAAGTTACTTTTATAAGATAACCCGGATTAGTCGCAAAACTTGGTGGGTATTTTTCTGTAAGTCGTGTAATAATAACCATTATTCATCCTTGTACGGTTTTGAACTAAACGGGAATTTAGCAGTTCTATTTCAATTCCCCTCCTCCTAGGAGGAGGGGTGCCCAAAGGGCGGGGTGGTAGGTGAGAAAAAAATCCTTTCATAAAAGGTATTCTGTTGTTTTTCCTACCACCTCCCCCTGCGGGTACTCCTCCTCCCGGGAGGAGGAGAATTGAGTTACTTTCATTTATTATTCGCCTCTAAATTATCATTTACTTCATTTCCGTACTGGAAAGAAACATATTAAAGAAACTGTCTTTATGAAAAAGAAAGAGTTACTCAAACAATTGATTGCAAAAAGGAATGTGACTTTGTGTTGACATAAGAAAGATCACTTGAACATCGGCTGCGCAAACCATCGCTTGAACATCCACGTCACAACGATGTAGAGAACAAAAGCAGAGAGGAAACCAGCGATAGCATCAATCAGGTAGTGTGTCTGGATGTACACCGTAGCCCCGCACAGCAACAGATAGAAAGGCATCAGGCAAGCAAACAAGCGCTTGTTACCACGCCATGCCATAATCATCAGAATGGTAGACATTCCGACGTGAGAACTGGGGAAAGCTGCCGTAGGACGCTCGCCCACTTGCTGGGAACTTTCTACCAGATTATAGAAGAAACCGTGCTCATAACCCGGGCCGGGCAACAACTCCTGATGGTGATGGAAATAATCACCGATAGCAGGAAAGATGCCCCGTGCCACATTGTCCTCTCCAATAGCGGGGAAATAGAACTGCGGACCGGCCACCGGCACGAAAATATAAACCAGGTAATAAATGAAGAAAGCGGTGACAATCACAAACGATACCTTTTCAAAGAGTTCGAAGCGATAAAGGAAATACCACACCACCACAATAAGGATCATCGGATAATAGGAGAAGTAACCCATATTGAACGGCTCACTCACCCACATCTGCGGAAACCGCAAGCAGAACCATACGGCAGGCTGCCCGCCGAATATCCACTGCTCCGTCGAAGCAAATACATGGTCAAGATTGGGAAACACACGGTTGAACTCGAACGTATCGGGATACCAATAGGATAGCAACGACATCTGTATGGCAATGCGCACAAAAGCGGAAAACTTACAAGGGGCAAGTCTGTAGAGGTACATCAGCAGAAACGTCATTCCTGCAATCACAACACTGTCGAGAAGCATCTGCACCGGATGATCCATCTCCTGAAAAAGAAACAGAATGAGAATGGAAGTCAACAAAGTATATATCAATGTTATCTTCTCGACAGCAAAGAGTCCTTTGCGGGTTTCTACTTTTTTAAATAAATCTAAAGCCATCCGTTGTCTTTATACCAGGCAATGGTCTCTTTCACTCCCCGTTCCAAATCGTACTCGGGACTAAATCCCAATTCGTTAACGGCAGGAGTTATGTCGCATTGCCAGTTGCGTTGTTTCATTATTCTATATTTATCCGAATTGAGCGTACTGGTGGTGTTCCGGCGTTTCGCCCAAAATTCAGCGAGCAAAGATACGACTTTCAACACAATTAACGGACATTTCAAACGAATAACAAACGGATTGCCCAATTCTTTCCGTATCAAGTCGGAAAAAGCACGGCTCTGATAGACCTTTCCGTCGGCCAGAAAATAGGCACGCCGGCAAACATTCTTTTCGATGCCCAGGAAGACAACCTGCACAATGTCTCTGACGTAAACGAACGTCAAATCCTGACGGCGGAAGCCTACAGACAAGTCAGTATGCTTCTGAATGGATTTTGCCATCAGGTAATAGTCCTTTTCACGCGGCCCGTATACGCCGGTAGGACGATAAATGACATATGGAAATCCCGGGACGCTTTGCAGATAAATCTCCGCCTTCAGTTTGCTAAGGCCGTAAGCAGTATTAGGAACAGGCGTATCGTCCTCGGCAATCGGGTTATAGGTTCGCTCGTGAACAGGACCGAAAACGCTCAATGTACTGATGAAGATGAATTGTTTGGGAACCATATTCAGCTCGCGCAATGTATCTATGAAATATTTGGTTTGCAGGTAGTTTACGCGATCGAAGTCATTCTTATCCACGCATTTCGTCACCCCGGCACAGTGGACAATATAGTCGAACTTATTGTAAGTCCCTTTATGTCCGGAAAGTTGCGCCCGGAGTTCGTTGGGATGGGCGAAGTCGAGTTCAAGAACGTGTATCTTACGGTTCTTCAAGTACTCACGGCTGCTGGACGAACGGATACCCGCCCACACGCCGAACTTACGCCGCAACGCTTCTTCTACAATGAAACTCCCAATAAATCCGCTTGCTCCTGTTATTAAGATTGACTCCATCTGTGATTTGACAATTTACGATTTACAATTAAAGCAACTCCCCTCCGTCCCCTCATCATCTTCTTTCACCGGTTCCACATGGATATTGACAAGGGTATTCTTACCAAACAACTCTTTCAATTTATTCTCAATAGCCGTTGCCGTGCTATGGGCTACTTCCAACCTGATTTTTCCATCCATACGCACATGCACTTCGATGGCATAATAGCTGCCGATGCGGCGGGTGCGGAGATGGTGCGGCGAACTCACTCCGGGAAAAGAAAGAATGACCTCCTGTATCTTGTTTTCCACCTCGGCAGGCAATGATTTCTCCAACAATTCCTCTACACAGGGTATCAACATCCGAACTGCCACTTTCATGATGAAGAAACTGACAATGACCGCTGCAATCGGGTCGAGCACTCTCCAATGGCTACCTAGAAGAATAGCACCGCCGATGCCAAGGGCCGTACCTATGGAAGAAAGCGTATCGCTACGATGATGCCAGGCATTAGCCATAACTGCCTGTGAGTTCAGTTTCTTCCCTTCGAATATTGTATAATGATAAAGTGCTTCCTTGAAAATAATAGAAACCAACGCCGCTATCAGCGCCAGCATTCCGGGTTCCTGCAAAGAATCACCCTGCAGAAAATGATAAATGGACAAAGCCCCATTCCAGAAAATGCCAAAACCTACAAACAAAAGAATAAGACCGATAATGGCGGTAGCCAGTGTTTCATACTTACCGTGACCGTAATCGTGCCCTTCATCTTCCGGTTTTGAAGAAATGCGGACAAAGACAATCACGATAATATCCGTTGCAAAGTCCGACAAGGAATGAACAGCATCCGCCAACATGGCGGCACTATGTCCCATAACGCCCGCAACAAACTTGAAGATAAGCAGAAGGAAGTTACCGCACTTCCTAGGATTGTCACCCGGTAAATGCCTTTTTCCCGCGCGACATCTTCTACATTTAGAGGCTGCTTTTCCATTCAATTTTTGCTAAGTCGTTGCAAATATAGTACATAAATCCGTTACATACGGAGGTTCACTTATTATTTTCAGCAGGATAATAAGATTTTAATAGCAAATTGAACTGCCGGAAACAATATTTTGTTTACTTTGCATAACGGCATATTTGCCCATTAATACATATCACTATGGCTAAGAAGAAAGAAAAGAAAGCCGGCAAGCGCATGAAAAAGAAAGAACTTGTTGCCGCACTTATGGAGTTTTTCCACACAAAAACCGATGAAGTACTGTCCCTGAAATACATTTTTGAACAACTGCATCTGACGACTCATCCCCTGAAAATGCTGTGTATGGATATTCTGTCCGAGCTGTCGGACGATGATTACATCACGGAAGTAGATAAGCATAAATATAAGCTGAACAATCACGGTGTAGAGATGGCCGGCACTTTCCAACGCAAAAGCAACGGAAAGAATTCCTTCATCTCCGAAGGTGGCGGCGACCCGATATTCATTGCCGAACGAAACTCGGCACATGCCATGAACAAAGACAAGGTGCGCATCGCATTCTATGCCAAACGTCGCGGGCGTGAAGCCGAAGGAGAAGTTATCGAAATCCTAGAACGCGCCAACGACACCTTTGTAGGTACGCTGGAAGTAGCCAAGTCGTATGCCTTCCTCGTTACGGAAAACCGTACTCTTGCCAACGACATCTTTATCCCCAAAGAGAAACTGAAAGGTGGAAAAACAGGAGACAAAGCCATCGTAAAAGTAGTGGAATGGCCGGATAAAGCCAAGAACCCTATCGGTCAAGTCATTGATATTCTAGGCAAAACAGGTGACAATACGACCGAGATGCATGCCATCCTTGCTGAGTTCGGTCTGCCTTATGTATATCCTGCCGCCGTAGAGAAAGCGGCCGACAAGACACCTGCCGAAATACCAGCCGAGGAAATCGCCAAACGCGAAGATTTCCGCAAGGTAACTACTTTTACCATAGACCCCAAGGATGCCAAGGACTTTGACGATGCCCTGTCCATCCGCAAGCTGAAAGAAGGACTTTGGGAAGTGGGCGTACATATTGCCGACGTGACGCACTACGTCACCGAAGGCGGCATCATCGACAAAGAAGCCGAGAAACGCGCCACTTCCGTTTACCTGGTAGACCGCACCATTCCCATGCTGCCCGAACGCCTATGTAACTTCATCTGTTCGCTGCGACCCAACGAAGAGAAACTTGCCTATTCCGCCATCTTCGAAATGACGGAGAAAGGGGAGGTAAAGAACTCACGCATCGTACACACAGTCATCGAGTCCGACCGTCGTTTCACTTATGAAGAAGCCCAGCAAATCATCGAAACAAAAGAGGGGGAATATAAGGAAGAGATACTCCAATTGGATAAGTTGGCTAAGATATTGCGTGAGAAACGTTTTGCATCCGGTGCCATCAACTTCGACCGCTACGAGGTGAAGTTCGAAATTGACGCAAAGGGCAAGCCTATCAGTGTTTACTTCAAGGAGTCTAAAGACGCCAACAAACTGGTGGAAGAATTCATGCTGCTTGCCAACCGTACCGTGGCCGAAAAGATAGGGAAAGTGCCTAAGAGCAAGAAAGCGAAAGTATTCCCTTATCGTATCCACGACCTTCCCGACCCGGAAAAGCTAGATAACCTGGCACAGTTCATTGCCCGCTTCGGATACAAGCTGCGCACCAGCGGAACAAAAACAGATGTATCGAAGTCCATCAACCACCTGCTGGATGATATTCATGGCAAGAAAGAGGAAAATCTTATCGAAACTGTCTCCATCCGCGCCATGCAGAAAGCACGCTATTCCGTGCACAACATCGGGCACTACGGACTGGCCTTCGATTACTACACCCACTTCACTTCGCCCATCCGCCGCTATCCGGACATGATGGTGCACCGCCTGCTCACCAAATATCTGGATTTGGGCGGACGCAGCGTTTCCGAACAGAAATATGAAGCTCTCTGCGAACACTCCAGCAACATGGAACAGACTGCCGCCAGTGCGGAATGCGCTTCCATCAAGTACAAGCAGGTGGAATATATGACGGAACGCCTGGGGCAAACCTACGACGGCGTTATCTCCGGCGTAACGGAATGGGGACTTTACGTAGAACTGAACGAGAACAAATGCGAAGGTATGATACCTATCCGCGACCTTGATGATGATTACTACGAATTTGACGAAAAGAACTATTGCCTGCGCGGACGCCGGAAGAAACGCACTTACAGTCTGGGCGATGCCATCACCATCAAGGCGGCGCGTGCCAATCTGGAGAAAAAGCAATTGGACTTTGCGCTGATAGAATAAACTATTATTACTATCACCCAAACAAGACATCCCGTTCCCCGGTGAGAAACGATCCTTTCCCCACCGGGGAACGACCTCTTCCTCACCGGGGAACGAGCCGTTTCTCACCGAGGGAAAAACAGCATCTATAAGCATTTATCAATCAACACTTTATCAGAAAGACATTTATACATCCTATTGTAAGCTTTTATACTCATGAAAACAATTACAATCACAGACCCCACACAAATAGAAGACATTATCCGTAAATGCCCTTATTGTACGGTAGGCATCACGGATTTTGAAGGAAATCCCTACGTAATACCCATGAATTTTGCCTGGAAAGACGGAACCATTTATCTGCATTCCGGTCCGGAAGGCAACAAAGTGGAAATGGTGAAGCGGCATCCGCAAGTCTGCATCAACTTCTGCGAAGGACACGAACTGGTTATATGTACCGACAGATAGCATGTAGCTACAGCATGAAATCGCGCAGCATCCTCTGCCGGGGAAAAGTCCGCTTCATCGAAGATATGGACGAAAAGCGCCAAATACTCGACATGCTGATGAAGCAATACACGGGAAACGAATGCAGATACGCCGACCCTGCCGTGCGCAACGTGATGATATGGGAAGTGAAGGTGGAGGAAATGACATGTAAATCATTCGGACTAAGACCGAGCGAAGTCCTATAAAAAAGAAGAAGAAACTTACTTTATCCTAAAAAAATTCTGCTATATTGAGCATTAATCTAAATATCTAATGCTTGATTCAGAATGTTGAACCCTTATTACCTCTTGTCGTCGAACGTCCTGTTCATCCCTTATCTTTTGCCGGAATAGGGAAGAGTATCCTATGTCTTATCATTTTCTCCCTGACATTCAACATTGTACTGGCAGAAAACAATAAGATAGTGGTGGCAAAAACAGTGGATGAGATGCGCTCGGAATTTCAAAGAAATCCTGATAAAAAAGACATAGTAAACAAAGTTGTCGTCTATATCTCCAATTTAGGGAAATGGGTGGACGAAGACTCTATATACTGCAAGACAAAGAAAAAACTGATAGACTCTCTGGAAAGACAATTGGTTCAGGTGAATGATACACGCGAACAATACAACTATTGTCTCCGTCTGTTCACCGAATATGGAGATTTCAACTTTGACAAGATGTGTGCGTATGCTTCGGAATGCAGCGAACTCGCAGAGAAACTGGGAGATAGGGAACTGATTGTCAACTCTCAATTAAATCAAGCCAAAACATATACCAAAGGTGGTTTCTTCAGGGAGGCAGACAAGTGTCTGGCTGCAATAGACACCACCGGTTGCGCACTCGACACCCGTGTCCGCTTCTTAATGACCAGCCTGAACCTGGAATTTGAAGACGGCTTCTTCTTTCCGCTTAACATTCTCAAAGAGAATATCTTCTTCCATAGGATGCAAATCATCTATGAGGAATTGGAACGATTGCTGCCTCCCGACTCCAAAACGCTCTATGAAGCAAAGGCAAAAATAGCATTCCACATGAGTGAATACGATGACGGCATCCGCTATTCTTATCTGTTATTGAGCAAACTGCCGGCAGACAGCCATGACTATGCCTATGCGATGGGAAATCTGGGTTACAACTACATGGGGAAAGGCGACTATGTGGAAGCCGCCAAATATATGGCGAACTCCGCCATACAGGAGATACAGAGAGGCTCCAAAGAGTATCCCGCCATGCGGAAAACAGCCGAGCTGATGTACGTCTTAGGCGATATTGACAAAGCCTACAAATTCATCAATACCTATACGCGCAATTCATTTGACTATAACTCCAAATACCGTCTTTTCGAACTTACCAAGAGCTGCCCTCGGATAGAAAAGATACTTTATCAATCCATCCAGAAGGAACAGAAACAAAAAAGCATCTTCATTACAGCACTGCTAATCATAGCGATACTGCTGGGACTGGCCATTCTTTTTGTCTTCAAGCAAAAGAAAAAGCTGTCTTTCCAGAATACGATCATCGAAAAGCAAAATCAGGTGCTGACTGATAAGAGCAAATGCATAGAAGACACCAACCATGCTTTGCTGGAAGCCCACCACATCAAGGATATTGTGTTGGGACGGTTGATAGCCGGCAATGCCAATAGCATCATCTATGTGGAGAAGATGAGGAAAGACGTATGCAGGAAGCTGAAAATAAAGGATTATGAAGGAATAAAGAATGCCTTTGATAATCCCCTCGACACGGACAACTCCTTCTTTCCCAATATTGATAAAGTGGTATTATCCGTCTTCCCTAATTCCATCGACCACTTCAATTCCTTGCTGAAGGAAGAATGCCGGGTCATTTTAAAGTCAAAAGACTCGCTCACTTCCGAAATCCGTATATTTGCTTTGATAAGACTGGGCATAAATAAGAATGATGATATTGCCAAATGCCTGAATTATTCGGTAAGCACCGTAAAGAGCTATAAGACTAAGATCATGAATGCCTCTTATCTGACGAATGACGAGTTTTATGACCACTTGATGCAGATAACATTCGATGAAATATCGTAGGCAAGCGTATATTTTTCGTTTGCAACACAACACATAAAACACTAATAATCAGCAATTAATTCAAGTTATACCGCCCATATACTGTATATTTTTTTTGCAGTCTTGGTTTTTGATGCATACTTTTGACAGCATCTTTAAAGATAAAGCGATAAAACTTAAATTGATTTATTATGAAGAACTTAAAATTAGGATTATGCTTTTCGCTAATGGCATTATCTATGACGTCATTAGATGTCTCTGCAAAAGACAGGACATCGGGAACGATTGAGAGTGATACCTTATCGGAAAAAGGAAAGAACGATAGAGGTATCTTATTAAACGCGGCTAATGCTACTGAGGTAAGAACTGTAGAAATCGGCTTACCTATCGGAAGCCCAACTGTATTATTAAATGGTATTCCTATCATCGGTTGTGGATGGCCCAACTCTACTAGTAACCACTGGCGCAATGAAATGTTGCTCAGCAGTTCCAGTTTGATGACTGCCCCTACCGTTGCCGTAAGTCTAGGGGAAATAGGTTATGGCGTCGACTCTCGTGCGGAAACCGGCGGAGATGTTTTTAAAGGAAAAGTGAAATACCTGAGCAATAACTTCGGAGCGCAAAACTTTGACCTGAACTTATCCGGACCTATTGCCAAGAATTGGTATTATACACTCAGTGTTTACCAGAACTTCGACCCTGGAAGTTTTGATCTACAATTTACTAACTTCGCAGACCGTACACAGTTCTATACGGGCGGCTTGACTCATGTCTTCAACAAAGGAAAGAGCGACTTCTCCGTGTACTACAAGTTCAACAACCTGTACCCGCTGACCACAGCTTCCAACTACGCTCCGTTCATATACAACGGCGATGGATCTGTTTCCGAATTGGATAACTTCAGAATCGGCCGGGATTCCTATTTCCCCGTTGACGGCAGAATGACTTACCGCGATGCACGAACCGATGAGATAAAAGACAGAAATCTGTATGACGTAGTGAAGACACGGGTACACGAAGCGTCGGCTTTCCTTAACCATACCTTTAACGACACATGAAACTGGCATTGAGAGCCAAATTCACCACAGCCGACAATGGAGTAACCAATCAGTTGACAATGGGTGTAGTAGAGAATGCCACAGCCCCCTATGCCGACGGAAGCGGCACTTACACCGGAAACCTACAACGCAGACTTTCACAAATCGATTTATCCACCGTTAACGATTTCTTCTTCTCTTCCGAACTGAGAGGAATTTGGGGAAATCATATCTGGAGACTTGGTTTGAATGACATTTATTCACACGTAGATTACGCACGTAGCACAACACAATACTATCATGAAATAGCCCCCAACCCGAAGAAGGTTGTATATGACGGAAGGGTTTGCTCTGACTTCAACAGTAGCACAGAGTATGACAAAGGTTTCGAGAACAGACTTGCTCTCTACCTGATGGACACATGGAACATCGTACGCAATGTCAAAGTGGACTACGGTGTACGTTTGGAATACTTCCATCTGGACGTGAACTATATACCTAACCGTCGTTTCTCCGACTTCTACCTGGGAGCCACCTACACCGATGCGGATGGAAAGACACAGACTGTTGCCACTACCAACCACACCAAGAGTGGGTTAAATTATGACTTTACATTAGTACCGACCTGGAGCATCACCCGTAACTTTGGTCTGACCGGTGAAATCCATTTCCTGCGCCAATACCGCCATCTGGAAGGATACTTAGGAACCGAACTTCCTTTCTATTCCTACCGTCCTTTCACACTGGGCCGTGCAGGTATATTCTACAACAATGCCTATGTTAACCTGGTATCGGCATTCACTTATGGCCGCCGTACAAATGACTATGTCCGCCTCACCGTTATGAGCGACGATGTAAGCCAGAATACAGCAATGGTCGGTGCTTCCAGTGGTATCGAAACTATCGGATGGACAACAGACGCTATGCTCTATCCGTTCAAAGGTTTCCAATTGCACTTCATGCTGACTTTGCAGTCACCGAAATACACTGGCTACCGGTTCGAAGCATTCGGCAAGGAATATACATTCGACGACAAGACAGCGACCCAACAGTCTAAAGTCTTGATAGAAATTGACCCGAGCTATACTTACAAGCGCTTCAATGTCTGGGCAAACTTCCGTTATTTCAGCAAGCAGTATGTCAATGTAGGCAACTCGGTTTACTTCAACGGACGCTGAGAAACTTTTGCCGGAGTGAACTACAAAGTCAACAAGTTCCTGACACTGAATGCAAACACAGTCAACTTCTTAAATCAAAAGGGAGCTAAGGGTAGCATCTCAGGTTCCGAACTGATAACAGACGGTTCAAGATACGCCGGCACGCTGATGGCAGGTGGCTATATCCGTCCGTTCACAGTAGAGTTTGGTGCTAAAATCAACTTTTAATTAAGTATTATATAAACATTTATTAAATCTATTAGATTATGAAAAGAAAATTTTTATCCATCCTCCTATTGGTTGTCACAATGATAGCCAATGCCGGACAAAGGCCATCCGGTGGAAACGAAACACAAACGCCGCGTGTAGACAATACCTCTCTATCTGCACCGCAAAAGGGAAGGTACAACAGCTTCAAAGTATCCATTTATGTCCGTGCTTACGAAGTTGACAAGATGAAGGACATACACTGGTTGGACCCTACCTGGAATATTATCTCCCAGCAGTTGGATGTTGATAAGATTTATCTGGAAACACACCGTGACTTGCTGATTGTAGACGATGCAACTCTGGAACAAGCCAAGAAGTTCTTCCACGACAGAGGCATTGAAACGGCCGGTGGTATCACTTATACTATCGATGAGTCCAATAGTTTCGAAACATTCTGCTATTCTAACCCCGAACATCGCAAGATGGTGCAGAAGATAGCTGAACACACAGCCAAGCACTTTGACGAATTTATCCTGGACGACTTCTTCTTCACCAGTTGTAAATCGGACATCGAGATAAAGGCTAAGGGTGAACAAGCCTGGACTAACTACCGCTTGAACCTGATGACAGAAGCAGGCCGTAACCTCGTGATTAGCCCTGCCAAGAAGGTGAACCCCAATGTGAAGGTTATCATCAAGTACCCCAACTGGTACGACCACTTCCAGGGATTGGGCTTCAATCTTGAAAAAGGTCCGCAGTTGTTCGACGGTGTTTGGACAGGAACCGAAACCAGAGACCCGGGTAGCAACCAGCACTTGCAGAATTACTTGAGTTACAACGTTATCCGTTACTTCCACAACTTGCGTCCGGGACACAACGGTGGTGGTTGGGTTGACTCAGATGGTATCCAAGTGGGTATGGACCGCTACGCAGAACAGCTTCATCTGACTATGTTGTCTAAGACTCCCGAAATCATTCTGTTTGCCTACAACCAATTGATTGGCGCTAACCTGCGTCCGGAACTTCGCACTCCGTGGCAAGGTCAGGGAACAAGCTTCGATTATGACACAATGACCGCCCCCTTCCAGAAGAACGGTTCCACAGTAGTTCCTACCACTATAGCACGTGCTGCCGACATATCCTTGAAACAGACAGACAAGCTGACTCAGCAATTGGGTAACCCCATCGGTATCAAGTCTTACAAGCCGTTCCACGCACTGGGTGAGGACTTCCTGCAGAACTACCTGGGTATGATTGGTTTGCCGATGGATATGTATCCGGCTTTCCCCACCGACCAAAAGGTTGTACTGCTGACTGCTCAGGCTGCTAAAGACCCGAACATCGTAGAAAATATCAAAAAGCAATTGCAAAGCGGACGCGACGTATTTATCACAAGCGGACTTTTTGAAGAGCATTCCCGAAAAGATTGCACAAGTATCTGAGTTGAGATGCACAGACCTGAAGGCCTTCGTCAATGACTTCGGCAAGTACGGACAGTCCAAACGTGAGTTCATCATTCCGCAGGTTCTGTATCAGACCAACGACTGTTGGGAAATCGTCAGCGCAGGTCGCCCCTTGACTGGTGGTGTATCCGGATACCCGATTGTGCTGCGTGCACCGTTCTCTACAGGCAACATGTATGTACTTACTATTCCCGACGATATGGGAAATCTGTACGACTATCCTGCAGCCGCATTGAACGAAATCCGCCGCCTCATGAGCAAAGACCTCGGCATCTACATCGAAGGCCCGTCAAAAGTAGGATTGTTCACCTATGACAACCAGACTTTAGTTGTAGAAAACTTCAACGACGAACCGGTTGAAATCCGCATCGTCATCGACGAGAAGAAGGCTTCCAAGCTGACAAACTTACTGGGAGGCGAAGTATTGACCCCCGTCGAGACTTTATCTCCTGAAAAGAGAGATCCTTCCGTTCGTCAGAATGCATTCAGACTGTCTTTGTTGCCCCATTCATATAAAGGCTTCAGATACAGTAGATAGGTGTTTTTATAATATGGCATGATAGGATGGCATTCATCCATTGTATTGTGTAGATTGAGAGGGAAGCAGGATTCAGATTATTATCTGGGTTCTGTTTTTCTTATACCTCCACTTCAGAACTTATCTTTATGATTTCGTCTTCAAACAGTTCGTTGGCAATGACAGACTTATTTTTCGCTTTTGTCTTGTAAGTGTTCACCGTATTCACCGAGTAATTTAGGAAATTGGCGATGCTATTGCTATCCGTAATGCCGAGCCGGATTAATGCAAATATCCTCATCTCCGGAGTCAGTTCCTTCTTGGGATATACTCTGTTCTCCGGCAGAAACAGATGATTGTACTCTTCTATGAAGTTGGGGAACAGCTTCAGGAATGTTCTGTCGAAGTAGATATACATGTTCTCCCGTTCCTTCTTCAAGTCGCTCTCCTTAAAGGACAGCCTCAAATCTTCGTACTGCTTGGCTATCAGCTTCCGGTTCACCAGCTTATAGATAGCTTCAATCTTACTGATATACTCGGCATTCAAATAAAAAGCATTCCCGATGTATTCATCCTTAATATTGTTGCTCTCCTCCAATTGTCTGTTCTGTTGCAGCAAGAGTTCCCTGCTCTCTTGAAGTTTCTGGTGGTTTTCCTTAATCTTGGCATTTTGTTTCTCGATAATGCATTGGGCTTGCGACAGTTTCTTCATCTGCTTGTATATCAATATAATCGTTATCACCAACAATATCAGCAGAATGGTTATGGTAATGACAATACCGATTAACAGATTTCTGTCGTGTTCCACATTAGCCAGTTTCTTCTGCTCTATAATCTTCAACACCGTACTTATTTCCGCCTTGCGATGGCGGGCATTGTAAAATTCGGCATCGTACAGCGCCAACCGGATATATTCGCTCGCTCTGTCCAGGTCTCCCCTTTCAAACATGTACAAGGCTAAATCCTTTTTAGAGGTAGTTTCGCGCTTTGCACTTTTTATATCATAAATGGAGGCTGCCGCCTTATAATAAATAACCTTGTCCAAATCGTCTAGTTCTTTGTAGAAATCGGCAATAATCGAGTTTAAGATAGCTCTCCAGGAGTCGTCGATATTGCTACGCTCCAGCAACTTCCGAAATACTTCAATCTTCTCGGCCCAACCTTTATTAGAGCTTGACAGCGAAATAGTGGCATACTGATAATAGAAGTGTTGTTTGGGCAGATACTTGATTACGGAGTCACTACAAGTATGATACAGCTTGGCGTATTTATCTGTAAAGCTCCCGTTAGAATAGAACACACTCATATCAGAGTACAACCGTATGCAATGAAAATAGAATTGCCCCGGATATTCGGAGATACGTTATCCAGAGATTGACGGGTAGGGTCTACCACATCGCACGCTTCCTTAAACAATCCGGTAGAAGTATAACAGAAGATGAGATCGCAATTAGCCATCACCAGCAGAGAGTCGTTCGCCAACTTATAAGCAGCATGCTGCTCTTTCAAAGCATAAACATGTGCCGAGTCAAATTGATAGGATTTATATTCGTCAAAAATCCGCTTGTATAAGTCATAACTCGAATAACTGTATGGCGTTTCCTGTTTCAATCTATCTCTTAGCGGATTAATCTCCTTCTCTTTCTGGTTGATATATAAGAGGCCTTTAGAAATTTCACTATCTAATACATTGAGAATGGAGTCAGTGGGATTACTGCCAAAGATATTCGGAATTGTCTGTTTTAATCTTGTGTGTACCGTAAAGACAATATTT